>JABLXB010000001.1:600000-900000 GCA_013178305.1 Bacillota bacterium
TCCTTACCGTACTCCGACCTCAGCTTTGCAGCCGTATCGTATGTGCCGAGGCCGGAGAGTCCGGCAGCCTCACGTATCTCACCGCCGTCCGGAGACAGGAACAGGACGTAGGGACCCGGCACCGGCGGTATCCCTTCAATCACGACGGCGCCGATCCCCAGCCTGGAAAGAGCCTGACCCGCTGTACCGCCGACGTTCGACTCCTTGATCGTCCCGGTGAGCGGGCTCTTACCCCCCACCGATAGACGCCCGGCGCAGGGAACGCCACTTTGTCCCAGCAGCCCGGAAGCAAGGATTAGCTTATTCCTGCCGGACATCGGGCCCACGCGTGGGTCCATCTCGTCGAGAAGCATCGCGGCGATGAGCCCGCGCCCACCGAGATCTCTGTACCCGCGCGGGAATTCCTCCACCGTGATACGCGGCCCCGAAGACATGTCCGCCCTGACGAGCTTCCTGCTGTCATTCTGGTTCATGGGGACCTCCCGCGTTATGGCTTCAAACCGTCCACGCCCACCCGTTCGAGAACCTGTTGCAAGCCACGCTCCTGCTCGGGCGACAGTTCCTCAAGCGGCGGCCGGCACGGGCCGCAGCGGAATCCAAGTACGTTGAGCGCCTTCTTCACGGGAATCGGGTTGGTGGCGACAAAAAGCCCCTTGAACAGGGGAAGTAATGAGAGGTGCTGGTCCCTGGCAGCGACCACGTCGCCGCAGACGAATGCGTCTATCATGCGCCTGATCCGCGGGCCCGTTACGTGAGATGCCACGCTAACAACGCCGTGCCCACCGACAGCGAGGATCGGCAGGGTGAGGCTGTCGTCGCCCGAGTATATCCTGAACTCCCGCGGTGTGAGTGACCTGATCGCGCTGACCTGGTCGAGTGACCCACTGGCCTCCTTGATGGCAACGATGTCCGGTACCTGGGCCAGGCGGGCGACCGTCTCGGGCAGCAAATTGACCCCAGTACGGCCGGGGATATTGTAGAGGATCGCGGGGACTCCGGCCTCATCCACGATCGCCCGGAAATGCCTGTACATACCCTCCTGCCCGGGCTTGTTGTAATAGGGGCAGACCAGCATGATCGCTCCTGCGCCGCTCTTGACGGCGCGCCTGGAGAGGCGTATCGAACCCTGGGTGGAGTTTGAGCCGGTCCCGGCGATCACCCGGCCGGTCCCAA
This sequence comes from Bacillota bacterium, assembly GCA_013178305.1. Classification (NCBI taxonomy): domain Bacteria; kingdom Bacillati; phylum Bacillota; species Bacillota bacterium. The sequence goes on from JABLXB010000001.1 coordinate 601,174, forward strand.
CCGCCTCAACCACGGCCTCGAGCAGGGCGATCTTCTCATCCTCCGTCAGGGCCGGCGCCTCGCCGGTCGTGCCGAATATCACGATGCTGTCAGACCCGCTCGCCACCAGGTGACGCGCGAGGGTCTTTGCGGCGTCCAGGTCCAGCGTCAGGTCATCCTTAAAGGGGGTTACCATCGCTGTTACTACGCGCCCCATATCCATTCCGAACCACCCCTTTCACGTGTGCCCGCCGCCGCGGGCGACTGGTCCGGCGCCTCGCAGCCGTCCTACGCGGGCCTGCCACTGCATACCGCGTCAAATCGGGATAACGAGAACGGGCCAAGCGGCATTGATGTCTTCCCGGTGTCCAGGAGTTCCGCTATGAGCAAACCCGTGACCGGCGATAGCGCGATCCCATCCCCCTCGTGGCCCGCGGCCACGACGAACCCGGGCACGCCGTCGACGGGACCGAGTATTGGCATGCCGTCGGGGGTATACGGCCGGAGCCCGGCGAAGGCCCTGATAAAATTGACCTGTCGCAGCCCGGGGACCAAGTTAATTGCGTGACGGGAGATTGCGACCAGAGCATCGTAGGTGTTGCGCGAGTCGTAGCCCGCGAATTCGCGGCACCCGCCCAGGAGCAGGTTGCCGTTCCGCGTCTGGCAGAGCGAAAGGCCGATCCCGAGGTCGGGGCCGGCGTCTCGAGAGGCGTTCAAGCCCTCTGCGCCGTCGTACACGGCCTTCCCCAGTTTAGCCACGAGGTACCGCGCGCACAACACGTCGCCGTGGACCAACCTTGGCATCTTCTCACTTACGAGGAGCTGGCCCCTCCTAGGCTTGATGGGCACCTCGACCCCCGCCATCCGGCCGATCTGGGGCGCCCACGCGCCCGCCGCGTTGACCACCCATTGCCCGCGGGCGTTCCCCTTGTTGGTCGCCACCCCGGATACCCTGGGCCCGTCGAAAAGCAGCCCGGTGACGTCCCAGCCGGACAGGAAGCGCGCTCCGAGCCGCTTTGCCCCCACCATTAGCGCGCGCGTGAGGCAGAGCGGGTTGACCTCGGCGTCCACGGCGCTCCACGTGGCGCCCACGAGTCGATTCGAGGCCACGGGCAGGCGCCGCCTGACCTCCGATGCCGGAATCAGTCCAACCTCGAGCCCTGCCTTGCGCTGCCGTTCGACCAGCCCTTTCATCACCTCCAACTGCCGTTCGTCCTCTATCAGCACCATGCCGCCCGCGCGGGAGAACTGTATGTCCGTCTCCAGCTCACGCGCCAGGTCGTCAAACATGGCCACGCTCTTCATCGCGAGTTGCAGGTGCAGCCCGGGGCTTTTCGACTGCAGGATTGCGGCCTTGTCGCAGGCCCCCGACGAGCCCGAGCCGGCGTCGCCCCTGTCGAGAACGACGACTCGCTTCCCGCGCCTGGAAAGGTGATACGCGATGGAGCAGCCGATCACGCCGCCCCCAACTATGACGACCTCAGCCTCCGAAACCGTCATCCGTCAGATACCCTCGCCTTCTCGACTATCGCCGGTCTCGTTGGCCAGCACGGCGAGCGTCACGGGCATCACGGGCGGCCGCACAGTCTCCCTGGCGACCCCGCCCGGCGGGGTGGCGGTTGCCCGCTCTATCTCCTGCATAACGAGCCGCCGGCACGTCCTCCCCTGGCACAGCCCCATGCCTGCGCGGGTCCACCGCCGCACCCCGCCCAGGGTTGTGGCCCCGTCGGCCAGGGCCTGCCTGATCTCCGCCATCGTGACCTCCTCACACCGGCAGACAAGCGTGTCATCGCCGTGGCTGAGGCCGTCGCCGTTCCCGGTGGGCCCGCAATCGCGCCCGGCGCCGCCTTCCCGCCCGGCGTATTCCCCGCAGCGGCACGGCGCCGGCCTCATCATCGTACGCACCCGGGACGCGTGCTCCGGGGGTACCGCCAGGGTGACCACGCGGGTCCGGTCGTGACTGCGGGGGCAGGCGACCCTCACGACACTCGCCTCGCAGACCGGCTCCCCCTCCCTGTCGCACGCCACGACCCGATCGCCGGCCTCCGGTTCGGGCAGGTACTCCCAGGGAAACGACACGAGCGCGCGGTCTTCGCGGGACATGTCGACCACGAATATCGCCTGGCCGGGGCAGGCGGGGATACACATCCCACAGCCAGTGCACTTCGTAGGGTCAATGCGGGGAAGGCAGGTTATCGGTTCGCCAACGGTGATGGCGCCGCGCGGGCACACCTTCTCGCAAGGGTTGCACGGGATCTCCTCAACGCATTCGATGACCGCCCTGGGTCCCCGGCGCAACCAGTGCTCGGGCGTGAACCCCGGCGAAGCAATAAGCTCGGCCATCGACGGTACTCCGGTGAAGGCGACGCCATCCCGGGGGTTGCCTGCGTTCATCCCGCGCACTCCTTCCCGGCCGCCGGCTTCTCGCTTGTCGCGCAATCGCCGGCCCTGACCTCGAATTTCCTGAGTATATCGTCTTTGGCCTGGCGCCTGTGAACGCCGAACGGCCCCTCTCGCAGCTGGCATAGCCGGTCCCAGACGCGCTGCATCCTGGATTCTGCCTCCGCCCTGCCAATGCGCCCGAGCGAGGACGCGGCGGCCAGGCCCGCGAGCCGGCCCTCCTCCATGGCGCTCGACGCCTCTTCCACCCCGGTGATGTCGCCGGCGACGAACAGGCCCGCCGTGGTGGTCTCCATTTCGCGGTTGTGAACCGGGATAAAGCCTCCGAGCCGGGAGTTGTGGATGAACTCGCACCCGGCCATCCACGCCAGTTCCGCCAGCGGGGTCAGCCCGACCGCAAGGCAGATGGTGTCAGCCCTGAATGTCCGCTCCGATCCCGAGACCGGTCGCCACGATTCGTCCAGCATCCCGATGGTGACCTCGGCGACCCGGCCCGGCCCGGTAGCCCGCAGAACCGTGTGTGAGCGGTAAATTGGGACTCCGGCCCGCCGGAGCTTGGACGCGTGCACTCCATAGCCGCCGATCTTCGGAGCGGCCTCAACCACGGCGACGACGTTGGCCCCTGCCTGAAGCAACTGGTACGAGACGATAAGCCCGACGTTCCCCGAGCCCACCATCACGACGTCCGAGCCCGGCAGCACCCTGTGCACGTTTATCATCGTCTGGGCCGCACCCGCCCCCATGACCCCCGGGAGGGTCCAACCGGGGAACGGTATCGAGTTCTCAGACGCCCCGGTAGCCAGTAGTACCCTGTCAGCCTGCACCTTCTCGTGCCGGTCTCCTCGGTTGACGGCGAGTGTCCACCCCGGAAACAGACCGTAGACCTGCGAGTCCAGCCAGACCTCCACCCCCGTATCGCTCAGGGTGGACAGCATCCGCCGGCCTATCTCAAACCCCCTGGTGCCCGCCTGATGCTCCGAGGAACCGAAAAACTTGTGGATCTGTTTGAACAGCTGGCCGCCCGGCTTCAGGTTCTCGTCTATGACGACAGTCCGGACGCCCGCCGAGCCTGCCTCGATGGCCGCCGCCAGGCCCGCGGGGCCCGCCCCGACGACCGCTAGTTCGAATCGCCGCAACCGGAATCACTCCATTCGCCCAGACCGTGTTGCGTCCGGACTATCATGCCGTCCCTCGCCGGGGTGACGCACGTGCGCACGTTCGGGACGCCGTCCACGGTCATGACACAGTCGGTGCAGCGCCCGATCGCGCAGAACACCCCTCTGGGCTCGTGCCTCACGGGTGTCGTCCTGAATGACGCCACCCCCGCCGCCATCAGGGCGGCCGCGATGGGCTCCCCCTCAATGGCCTCCACTGGGCGACCGTCGAAGTCGATGATTACCGTGCGATCCGCCGGCGCCGCCCCCAGGATGGGATGGTCGATTATCCTCCACGTGGCCAAGCAGGCCTCGCCCCCTACACGTATGCAGATGCAGATTGCTTCAATAAGATTGGAGCAATATCCGTGCCAGGCGCAGAAACGAAAACGCCGCGGCGAGAAACCGCAGCGTTGTTGGGCGAGCAAAGCCGGGGCGTCCTGTCCGAATACCCCAGCGTGCCTTCTTATTTCAAGAATTTATTACTAGGCTTTAGAATTGCCGTCTCCATTGATGGCGTACAGGCGCATCTTGTTGTAGAGAGTAGCCAGGGAGATCCCGAGCGCCCTGGCGGCCATTCGCTTGCCTTCGGTCGAGTTGCCGTATTGCAGGATAGCCCTTCGCAGGGCGTCGCGCTCGAGGCCGGCGAGGTTCAACCCCGCCTCCCGGTTCCCCCACGCCGGACTCCGGTCCCCGTGCGGAAGGCATGCCTGCAGGTTCGTGGCCGAGATCACATCCTCCTCGCTCAGCAACACTGCCCTCTCGAGCACGTTCGCCAGCTCGCGGACGTTTCCGGGCCAGTGATGACCAGTCAGCAACCGCATCGCTTCCGGCAGTATTCCCGTGACGCTCTTTCCGAGTCGCCTGTTGAGCTGCTCGATGAACCGTTCCACCAGCATGGGGATATCTTCCACGCGCTCCCTCAAAGACGGAACGTTGAGCGCCACCACGTTCAGCCGGTAGAAGAGGTCCTCCCTGAACCGGCCAGCCGCCACGTCGGCCTTGAGGTCCCTGTTTGTGGCAGCAAGTATCCGGACGTCGACGGTTATCGGCTTCGTTCCACCGAGCCGCTCGAATTCCCTGAACTGCAGGAGGCGCAGCAGCTTGGCCTGGACCGCTATCCCGAGCTCTCCGACCTCGTCGAGGAGGATAGTCCCCCCATCGGCGAGCTCGAATTTCCCAACCTTCGTCCTGGAGGCGCCGGTATAGGCCCCCTGTTCGTGCCCCATGAGCTCGCTTTCCATGAGGTTTTCGGGGATGGCGGCGCAATTCACCTTGATGAACGGCCCGTTCCGCCTCGGGCTCGCGTTGTGGATCGCGTGCGCGAACAGCTCCTTGCCGGTGCCGCTCTCGCCCTGTATGAGTACCGTGGTATCGGTGCCGGCGACCTTCCTGGCTATCCGTACCGCTTCCTTCATCGGGTTGCTTTCGCCGATTATGTCTTCAAAGGTAAACTCGCTTCCCTGGAACTGCTCGAGGCGGTTAGTGAGTTGCTTGATCAGCCGGTTTCGTTCGTCGAGCTCCTTGATCAGCCTGTTCATCTTGGTGATATCCTGGAAAACCACCACGGAGCCCACCATTTCCCCATTCACGAAGATCGGCGACGCGTTGGACAGGACCTCGGCTTTCGAACCCACCGCCCTGTTCCTCAGCCCGAACACGTCCTTGCCCGTCTTCAGCGCCTTTACCAGGGCCCCGTCGGGGGATACTTCAAACGCGCTCCTCCCGATCCGCTCAGACGCAGGGACTCCGGTTATCGACGTGAACGCGGGGTTGACGTAGCGGATGATGCCGTTCCTGTCGGCGAGCTGCACGCCCTCCTGAACTGCGTTGAGGATGGTGTCGAACTTCCGTTTCTCCTCGACTATGACCATCAAGGCATCGAAGGAGAGTCCGGAGATGACCTCCGTCGAGCCCGCCTTGCTCCCGATTACCTCGCGCAGCAGTGACTCGTCGCCAACGACCACCACACCGGGGTTCACCGCGGAGAGCAGGGCTTGAAGATCCCCGAAGATGCGGAACCTGACGTCCGGCACGTGCTGAGGGGGTGGATACAATCCGACCAGCTCCACGAGCTCGCTGGAGGCGAGGCTCTCCAGGAGGGACAGTACCTCCTTGCCTCCGCCCACGAGGCCCACATGCAGGCGCGTGCGAGACTCATCTGTGTTGTTGCCGCTCACGACTGCTATTCCCCCGTTCAACAGAATCGCCACGTAACCCCGTTCTTGTACGGTTCGCGGTTCTCGACAGTCGCCGAGGTTGTGTCGCTGTCGGTTATGTAGCCGGCCGCTCAGGCGGGCTTCCCTATACGCCCGAGTCTTTGGCGAATGGTACCGTAGCAAGGGGCTAACAGGGTAACAACCGCCAGTACCATGAACGCAACAGACAAGGGCCGCTTGAAGAACACGAGGACATCCCCATAAGCAATGAGCAACGACGTCCAGTAGCTTGCCTCCATGATCGGTCCCAGGATGAGAGCGAGCAGGAACGGCGCCATGGGAAACCCCGCCTTGCCCAGGCAATAGGCGATGACGCCCGTTATGACCATGACTGCCACGTTCATCATACTGTTGGCTGAGGAATATGCTCCGACCACGCAAATCACCAGAATTGTTGGGGCCAGAACCTGCAGCGGAGTCCGCACTATGTAGTGCCCGACCTGCACGACGAGGTGCCCTAAGAGAAAGAACAGGATATTCACCAGGAAGAAACCGGCGAAAAACGTGTAGACGATCTGGGGATTCTTGTGCATAAGGTGGGGACCCGGTTGGATTCCCTTCATGATGAGGGCCCCAAGCAGCACCGCTGCGGCGGCCGATCCGGGGATGCCAAGCGCGAGAGTCAACACCAGGTCGCCACCCGTCGCCGCGTTGTTGCCGGTCTCGCTAGCGACAAGGCCATCTGGCTCTCCGCTCCCGAACCGCTCCGGGTGTGCGGAGGAACGCTTCGCCTCGTTATATGACATGTACGCTGCCATTGACGGACCGGCGGCAGGGGCTATTCCTATGATTATCCCGATAATCGAGGACTTCACTATTGTGCCCCAATACCGGAGGATCTCCCCGGGAGCAAGATACCACTTCCGCGACGTTGACTCAGCGTAGAATACGTTTCTGGTGCGGAGGTCCTCTATCATTTCAAGAACGCGGGGTAGCGCCAGAGCGCCGAGAATCAGCGGAACGAAGTCGATCCCGCCGATGAAGTAGTAGTTGCCGAACGTAAGACGGATGTAGCCGTTGACGGGATCTGCACCTACAGTGCTCACGACGAGCCCAACTACCGCCATGATGAGTCCCTTGATCGCGTCTTTGCCGACTACACTGGAGACCATCGATATTCCCCACAGGGTCAGGGCAAACATCTCCGGCGGGCCAAACCTCAGTGCCCATATTGCGATGACCGGTGTGAGGGTGATGAGTACGAGCGCGCTGGCGAGGCCGCCTATTCCGGAAGCATACAAAGAGTATAACATGGCCTCACGTGCTTTGCCCGCCCTCGCCATGGGAAAACCGTCGAACGCGGTGGGAATGGAAGCCGCTGTGCCGGGTATGCCAACGAGAATCGCCGAGATCGACCCTCCGTACACTGCCCCACAGAAAACCCCCGCAAGCATCAGAAGGCCCGCGTCAATGCTCATCCCGAAAGTCAGCGGCAATAGCAGTGCCATGCCGGTCGTGGCAGAAAGCCCTGGTAGAGCTCCAATAACTATCCCCAGGAGCGTACCGCCGGTCATGGCTATCACGTTGGTCAATGACAGGGCACTAATGAACCCGCTGATGACTAATCGGACTATCTCTCCCAATTGGCCGATCTACCTCCCGGCTTAAGGCAAGGGCACGCCAAAAACGTGTACAAAGGGCCAGTATATGGCGACAGTCACTGCGGCGGAGATCAAAGCCACCTTAATCTTGCTCGCCCGATATCCCGCCAGGATAATCGATACAAATAGCAGTGTCACTGTAGAGACAATGAAACCGACTCTAGGCAACGCGATTACATACGCGATCAGCAATGCCGCCCCGGCAGCGACATCCCGGACATTTCTGAACGAGCATGTCGAGCCGGCTTTCAGCACCGCCAGGGGGACACTCAATGCCATCAGGATCACCAGGAGACCACCTGGAAAGGCCGCAGCCTCTAGAGGAGCTGTCCTCAGCGAAAACAATAGGAATAAAGCCACAACAAGCATGACTACTGCAATCAATCGCTCCATCTGCACATCACCATTTACGGGTCTGACCGGGGCGCGATGACCTGCCGCACCCCAGTCAGACTCGAGTGTTATGTTCACGCTATTTCTTCATGAGACCAGCCCGATCAATGATCTTCTTGTACGTCTCATGAGATGCCTTGATCAACTCGTTCGTTGCATCAGGCCCCTTGAATACGTAGCCTATGCCTGCATCTTTGTAAGCTTTTTTAAGATCCGGATCGTTCATGGCTTTTTCGAAGATGTCATATAGCCCCTTCGCGATATTGTCGGGGGTGCCGCGCGGGACAGCCAGGATCCTCCAGACACTGAGGTCAACGGCGATGCCTTTCTCAGTGAAGGTTGGTACATCCGGCCACGCTGCCAGTCGCTGCAGTCCAGAGTGGGCGAGGACTTTGAGCTGACCGGAGTCGACCTGGCCGGCAATCTCAGACGGATACGGTACTCCGGCGTCAAGGTCTCCCGCCAGAATACTCATCACTATCTGAGCCCCACCTTTTACCGATACCCTCTGGAACTTCACGCCCGTAGCCATCTCTATCTGCTCGCGCACGTAGTCGTGGTTGGTCCAGTTACCTGAAACGCCGATCCTGATTTTTTGGGGGTTCTGCTTGGCGAAAGCGATGAACTCATCGAGCGCCTTGTCGTACGGGCCACCCTTCTTTACGACGAGGCAGTTGGGGTCCGCGGCGATTTGACAAATCGGCCTGAACGAATCGTACTTGTATTGCACACCTGGAACGAGGTACTGGTCGGTGACCAGGGAAATCGCCATCTGCCCGATAGTATAGCCGTCGGGTGGGGCCTGGAGCACTTTGGTGTAGGCCACAACACCTGCTCCCTGATCCTCATTGAGGATATTGACCGGTTGACCTGCGTACTTGCTGGCGAACTGGGCAAATATCCTTGCGGTAGTGTCGTGTCCCCCGCCCGGCTTCGATGGGACTACTATCGTCAGAGGTTTCGTGGGTTTCCAGGCTTCTCCCTTTGACTGAGAAGCGTTCGACGAGCAACCCGATGCAAACACGGCCAGAAGTACGACGGCAAGCCACAATACTGTAGTTCGGTTACGGCTAACCATTCTCAATTCCCCCTATCTATGAGTTCCCCCGCGGGCTGTCCGTATTGTATCGCTTTCTGTAGAAGGGCTTGAGTTCCGCTATCGGCACCTTCCTGTTTATGAGATCCCGCATGTGAGTCTCTTCCTGGAGAATCGACCTGACCTTCTCCAGTACGAGCTGCACTTTGTCGGCAGGTACGATACACACCCCCGAATCGTCCGCCACAACCAGGTCGCCGGGGATTACCTGAACGTCGTGAAGGGTTACCGGCCCGTTGATCTCGATGGCTTCAATCCGGAATTTTCCGGTTATCGGGGTACGCCCACGGCACCATACCGGATAGTCCATCTGCCTGATAGCAGGAAGATCGCGTACTGCCCCGTTCACCACGGCGCCTATCAGGCCGCAGGATCTGGCTACAGTACAGGACTGGCCACCCATGTTCGAGACGTCGAGATTGCCTCCGAAATCCGCAACCAGGATGTCTCCGGGCTCCGCCAGGTAATATGCATCGCGGGTGGCCATTCGAATTGTGTCGTGGTCGTAGTACCCCTGGGTCGTGGTCTTGCGCTCTGGAATGCTCCTGAGCGTAATCGCGGTGCCGGCGATCTTCTTGTCCGGGATGACCGGAGCTATGTACGATGCCGCGACTGCGCCATTCAATCCCAGGGAGTCCAGTACATCCGATATGGTACTCGTCAGGTCGTGCAGCTTCATGAACTGGTCCACTACTTCCTTCGGCACCCTCGGGAACTTGATCTTCCTGATGCGGTCCTGAGGTACACCACCCCAAATACGCCCCTGCTCCTTGTATTCCTGATACTCCCTTTCCAGTTCACCGGACACCCAGATAGCCCCCCGTTTACAGCGTAGTGAATTTGCGGATCGTGCGTCAGGCCTCGCGGGTCGGCCTATTTCACCCGGCGAACGTAGGCCTTCCACCGGTACCTGTCCGCGCGATAGTAGGAAATGCCGCGTATTATCGCCTCGTCCTTTTCCTCGCCATACATCACCACCCGGCGTACGAGGAGAGGGCTTCCCTTGTGAACGCCCAGATCTCGGGCTTCCCGTGCCGACGCGACCGTCCCCTCAATCTCCATCTCCAGGCCGTCCCACTTGACCCCCGCTTGTTCTGCCAAAACGCGGTGCACCACGTTGCCCTCTACCTTGTCAGCATCAAGTACGTCAGCCCACGGGGCCCTAACCCAGCGATAGTCGATAACGAGCGGGATGTCATCGGCAAAACGAAGACGGTCGATGAACAGAACGCGAGTCTGGGGGGCAATCCGGAGCGCCGCAGCCACTTCGGACGGGGCCGGCATCCACTCAAGTCTGCGAACCTGGGTTCTCACACTTCTACCTTGATGGGTCCATTCATCGAAGAAGCTGGACAGTTCGTTCACGTTTTCCTCGATTGGGCGCTGGTGTGAAACGAATACTCCAACACCTTTGAGGCAGTATATGTGGCCTTCGCGGATCAGGTCGTCTATGGCCTGCCTTACGGTAAGACGATTGACCCCAAATCTCTTGGCCAGGCTCGCAATGGTGTACGTCTCTCCCTCTTGCCGGTCGCGCAGTATCTCGTCTCGCAGGATCTCACGTATCTGCGCGTAGAGAGGGATGGGCGAGTGCCTATCAATGCTCATGTGAGCACCTCACTCAGGCTAGGGAAACTGGAACGCAATGATAGATATCTATATATCTATCCTAAACTGGGAGGAAGGGACGTGTCAACAAATTCTCTTTTCACCGCTAGCAGGAAATCGCCGCTGGGGGCGGGGGTCATGGCGAAGGCCGACAGGCGACGGCGGAGTATACCGTCAGGTTTGCGCGACGTCGGAGAACCGGGCCCCGGACTCGGCCCCTGAAGCAACGGTGGTTTCCTCTTCTTCACAGGCGAGCAGGAAGCCCCCGTATCCAGGGATTACTATTGACGATGCAAAAAGGAGAATGTAGATTCGTTTGAGCATTGATTATCTTCCTCCGTTTCCCCCTGCACATTGTGATTCGGTGAAAAACGATACCAGTCTTTACCGTAGACTCAACTGGAGAGGTATTGGGCGGTAAACCTATGGTAGGTGGAGGAGGTTACTGAAGCAAAGACTACCGACACCGCCGTACGGCACGAGTTCGCTTCTGACCCTACCGCCACGTGGCATTATTGACAACGACCTAGATCTGCTCGCAAAGACGACCAACGTGTTCCAACGTGCAGACAACTTCCTTCAAGCCGAGAGACTCCAGAACCTCTCGCTTCGGGTACCCAGTGGCCACGTCCCAGCCGCGGGCTTCGTAGTATTCATCGAGCATGGGTGCCAGATTGACCACGTGTCCCTGCGAAGGCCCTGACGTTATCGGTTCCTCGAGGAAACGCCTGCAGAGGGTGTCGTCGGCCTTCGTCAGACCCTGGAGGACGTTGAACGCACGCTCCACATTCACGGCGCGCTCGCCAGCCCGCATGACTTCATCCGGCGACATATCGATGCCAGTAACGACGCGAAAGAATCGCGCCTCCCATTCGGGGTACATAAGGGCAGTACGTACGATAAACTTACAGATGCCCAGCGAGTCAGCGGCCGCGCGCTGGTCTTCCGACCACTTCACCAACCGGCCCTTCCCCACTGTGCCGTGGGGCATGACAGCCTCCGCCGTGCCAAACATGGCGACTGCCTCGTCCGGGGTGAAGAAGGTCTCACCAGTGGGCAGCCCGCGCAGGTGACACCCGCCCCTGCTCGCGACGGCGTAGCCGAGTCCCCACGCGGGGGCGGCCCTCGGGTCGCTGAGGCCGGGGTCCTGGCCCTTCGAATGAATCACGAAGTCCGAGCTGCCACGGCCGACCGCCTGCGCGGCCCTGTACGCGCCCTCGCCCAGCAGCCTCGAGAAGTCGTCCTGCCTGTGAGCGATGGCAGGCAACAGGTCGAGGATGGCCCGGACTCCGCCCCACTCCATCACTCGTCCGTTGGTGTCGCCCTCGTCCAGGATCCCCTTCTGCCACGCCTCCATCGCCCAGGCAATCGTGCTCGCGGTGTTCATCGTGTCGAGGCCGAGGCGGTTGCACAGGGTGTTTGCCATCAGGATCGACTCCGTGTCGGCGTTCCCGAGCTTCGACCCGAATCCGGCGATGGTGACGTATTCAGGCCCCTCGCCGCACGCGCCGGCGTATGGGCCCTCATCTATGTTGCAGGAATGACTACAGTGCAGCGGGCATGAGAAGCACGCCCGCGATCCGTTCCAATACTGCCACATCGAGGTGGCGGACAGAGACTTCCACCCGTCGAACTGGGACCTCTGGTAGTTCAGCGTAGCGAGGCGGCCGAGCTTCTGGTGGCTCTCGATGAGTGATGGAGTCCCATCCCGGGAGTACTGCTGAGACCACGGGTCGGTGCTCAGGGTCCTGACAGCATCCTGGAACGCCGCGCGCATCGCGTCGGCATTGGCGACGCGCACGCCTCCGGTTCCTTTCACCGCCACCGCCTTGAGATTCTTCGAGCCCATTACGGCGCCAATGCCGCACTTGGCGGCAGCCCGGGATAGGTGGGTGATTATCGCCGCAAGGCGCACGAGGTTTTCCCCGGCCGGACCGATGGACGCTATCTGGACACCCTCATCGCCCAGTTCGTGATGGATGGCGGAATCGCACTCCCATGTGTCCAGGCCCCACAGGTGTGAGGCGTCACGGATCTCCACTTGCTCGTCCCGGATAAACAGGTACACTGGCTTTTCAGAAGCACCGCGGACAATGACCTGGTCGAAGCCGGAGTACTTTAGCTCCGCGCCGAAGAATCCCCCGAAGTTGGAGTCCCCAAAGCAGGGGCTGGTCGCAGGAGTCGCGGCAGCGCCCGGTACGGTCGCCTGACCATCTCCGGTCGCACCGCCGCCCTGTGTGCCACGCCCCATCCCGACCACTGTAAGCGGCGAGATAGCGGTAATCGTACACCGGCTGGCCCCCGGCACCAGCGTTCCCACGAGAGGCCCAACGCCGAACACGAGCAGGTTTTCCGGGCCGAGCGGGTCAACTCCGCGCCCGCCCAGACCGAGAATTGTAGCCGAGTTCAGACCCCTGCCACCCAGGTAAAGCATCAGCATCTCGGGGTCGATGTCCTCAACCTGTACCGAGCGCCGAGTCAGGTCGACGATAAGCCGGCGGCCCGTCCAACCACCGCGGCGTACACGGCCTCTGCCACAAGTTCGGCCACCTCCAGCCGGGCTGCTTATACGCGCAGTCACGCGGGCCACATTCCGTTCATGCCCTAGACACTTCCTATCTTGAGGTCAGTGACGAACATCTTTGAGGGCGAATGAGTAATCATGAAGTCGATCTTGACGCGCTGGGCAATTATCTGGGGTGTAATGCTGCACGCCCAGAATACTGGTATGTCGTCCGGTTCAAGCGGAAGCGGCGCGTTGACGTCAGCGTGCTTGAGATCGACCCCAATGCTATCGGGGGACCCCACGTGCACCGGGGCACCGTGCGCGAGGGGCAGGGCGGCAGTGACTCTCACCGCGTCCGCGACCTGCGAGCCCTTGACCGGACGCATGGTAACCGCCATTGGCCCCTCGAATGGCCCCGACGGTGCACACTGTATGTTAGTTACATAAATCGGGTTGCCACGAACCTCGTGCTTTTCGCGCATCCCGATCCCGGCCTGCTCAAGGGCCCATTCAAAGCTGAGGCTACACCCGATCAGGAACCCAACCAGGTCATCATGCCAATGAGCCATGATATCGGTCGTCTCGGCCTCGACTACGCCTTTCCGGTAAATCCGGTAACCGGGGAAATCCGTGCGGATGTCAGCCCCCGGCGCAGCACGGCGCGGCTCGGGCGAGCCTACGTCGGTGACATCTACTATCGGGCACGGTTTGGGGTTTCTCATGCAGAAAAGAAGGAAGTCGTATGCGAGGTCCCTCGGGACAGCGACAAGCCCCGCCTGGAGGTACCCGGGAGCAAGTCCGCGGGTAGGCTCGGTCCATTCCCCCGCCCGCGCAGCCGCGCGGACCTCCCATCCGGTGGCGTATGCCGGTTTAACGCTGTGCATGCGTCAATCCCCCCTTGCCCTGGCTCCAATCCCTGACCGCCCCAGGAAAGCGCTCTGAACCCCCTGGTCTTTAAGCAGATCGGAGCCTGTGCCGCTGAGCGAGATCTTCCCGTTCTCCATAACGTACCCCCTGTGGCACGCCTCGAGCGCCAGGGCTGCATTCTGCTCGACGAGCAAGATCGCAGTCCCCTTGTCGTGAATTTCCCGTATCAGCTGGAATATCTGGTCGACCACAATCGGAGCGAGACCCATTGAAGGCTCATCGAGAAGGAGCACTCTCGGGTTGGACATCAACGCCCGCCCCATGGCCAGCATCTGCTGCTCCCCACCGCTCAGCACAGAGGCGGGCTGCTTAGCCCTCTCGCACAGAACCGGGAACAGACTGAATATGCGATCGATGTCCTCAGATATGCTGCGATCCGCACCGCGCAGGTAAGCACCGACTTCGAGGTTCTCGCGAACGGTCATCTTCGCGAACACGCGGCGGCCTTCCGGTACGAGACTCAGCCCACGCCTGACTATCCGGTCGACGGGCTGGCCGCCGATGCTGTCGCCGTCAAGCGTGATGCTTCCACTGGTCGGCCTGAGCAGCCCCGTTATGGTCTTGAGCGTAGTCGTCTTGCCCGCCCCATTTGAGCCTATCAAGGCGACAATCTCTCCCTGGGCCACCTCGAGGTTGACGCCGTGGAGCACAGCGCCCTCACCGTATGAGGCACACACGTTCTCAAGCCTGAGCATCGAGCCACCTCTTTCCCAGGTAGGCTTCGATTACCTGCCTGTTCGAGATCACCTCGGCGGGACTGCCTTCGGCGATCTTCGTGCCGAAATTGAGCACGCTCACGCGGTCGGATATTGACATCACCATGTCCATCTTGTGCTCTATCAGCAAGATTGTCTTCCCCATGTCACGGATCTGCCGGAGCAGGTCCACGAGATTCTCGGCCTCAGCCGTGGTTGTGCCCGCGGCCGGCTCATCCAGCATGACCATCTTGGGATCGGTCGCGAGGGCACGCGCGAGTTCCAGTCGCTTCTGCTCACCGTATGACAGGTTCTTCGCGAGGTCGGACTCGTAACCAGCCAGGCCGGCCAACTCCAGGAGATCCCGCGCGCGGCGTACATTCGCCGCCTCTTCCTCCACGACCCACTGCGGTCTGTACACCGAGTGAACGGCCTGCGCCTTCAGTCTGCAGTGCCGTCCGACCAGCACGTTCTCCAGCACCGTGAGGTTCTTGAACAAGAGCACGTTCTGGAAGGTCCGGACGAGGCCCCTGAAGGTTATGTCAGATGGCCGCAATGCCGTGATGTCCTCGCCCTTGAATTCGATTGTCCCTGCGGTCGGCCTTGAAAACCCCGTAACCACGTTGAACAGCGTGGTCTTCCCCGAGCCGTTAGGCCCGACTATCGAGTGGATGGTGTTGGCCGCGACCTCGACGCTCACGTTGTTGAGCGCCTTCAGGCCACCAAATGACTTTGATACACCATTTACCTTGAGCAGAATCACCGGCGTCGCCACCTCCTCGCCAAGGCGCCCGCCACGCCGACCAACCCCTTCGGCATCTTGATAAGCAGGATGATTGTGACGGCGGCGTTGAGGATGAGCCTGAAATCGGTAAACGCCCTCAGGTACTCGGGTAGGAAAGTCATAACGATGCTTCCGACCAGCGGGCCGTACATCGTTCCTATGCCTCCGACCACTAGCATCCCAAGGATAGCGAACGACTCCGCTGACTGGAAGCTGTACGGGCTGATGTAACCTACAAGGTGGGCAAACAGCGCGCCGGCGAGCCCGGCGTACGCGGTGCTGATGCCAAACGCAGTGATCCTGTATCTGGCGACATTGATTCCGATCGCCTCCGACGCCGTCTCGCTGTCCATGATCGCGCGCAGCGCCCGCCCGAGGTGGGAGTCGACGATCCTTGACGTAACCCAGAGGCACAGCGCTGAGACAACCGCCATGAAGATGTACTGGGACGTCTCGCTTGACAGCGTGTATCCGAACACCGAAAGCGGCGGTATCCCGCGCAGGCCGCCAGGGCCGTTCGTGAGGCTCTTCCAGTTGGTGATGATGAGCATCAGGATTTCGCCGGTCCCCAGGGTGACGATGGACAGGTAGTGACCCTGGAGCCTCAGCGTCGGATAGCCCAGCGCCATGCCGAACAGTGCAAGCAGTGCGGTCGTAGCGGCGACTGCAATCCACACAGGGAACCCCACCCGGACACAGAGAAGGGCGGAAACGTAGGCGCCCAGACCGAAGAACCCTGCGTGCCCAAGGGAGAGCTTGCCGGTGTATCCTGTCAAGATGTTCAGGCCGGTGGTGACCACGAAGTAGATCATGGACATAACCAGCAGGTGGATAATGTACCGGTTGGGTACGATGAGCGGAAGCAGACAGACAACAACCATACCAGCAGCCAGGACCACCAGCCGCCGGCTCGGTGTCCTCGCCTGTGGTAGGGTCTGCGGTTGCGCAGTGCCCACCTCCGCTGGCTTTGGGGAAGGGCTACCCCGCACGCTTCTCCCTCCCTTCACCGAACAGGCCGCTGGGCCTCCACAGAAGCACGCTTATCAGAATGACAAATGAGACCACGTCCTTGTACTGCGTGGATATGTAGACCCCAGCAAGGCTTTCAATCACGCCGATGGTCAGGCCCCCCACGACGGCTCCCGGCACACTCTCCGTTCCGCCGAAAACGAAAGAGGAAAACGCCTTCAGCCCGAATGACCTGCCCATCTCGGAAAAGGCGTAAAACGCCGGGGCTACAAGGATCCCCGCCAGGCCGCCAAGCATTGAACTTATGGCGTAGGTCAACCTCATGTTCGCATCCACATTTATCCCCATGAGGCGTGCGACCTCGCGGTCCTCCGCCACCGCCCTCATTGCCTTGCCCAGCCTCGTCCTGCTGAAGAACCACAAAAGGAGCGTTACCGCGAGCGTCCCCGTGACGATGATCCACAGGCTGTCCCCGGAGAAGGCAACCGGGCCCGCGTGAAGCACGTGTCCGCCAAAGTAGTTGGGGAACAGCAGAGGGTCGGCGCCGAAAATCATCTTGGCCACTTCACGGAGGATGATGCCTACTGCGATAGTGCAGATGAGGTAGCTCCGCGAAGGCGATTCAAGCAGAGGGTGGAATGCGACGGTCTCGATAACCGCCCCCAGCAGGGCGGTGAAAACCAGGGTCAAGATGAACATCAGGGGGAGGGGCACCTTCCCGATGGAGTATAGCACGAGCCCCATGAATGCGCCGGACATCATGATGTCACCCTGGGCGAAGTTGAACACCCCGACGGCTTTGAAGATCATGACGTAGCCCAGCGCCATGAGGGCGTATACGCTCCCCATCGCGACCCCCTGCACGATTACCTGAATTACCATTTGAGCCTGTCCCATTGTGTTTACCTTCCGTAAAGGTATTCGGGCAACGCCGGGCCGGTTGACCGCCCGGGGGACCGTTGCGGGTTCCGCGGGCGGCCCTGGCCGGCAGGTTGGTCACAATCCCTTAATTGTTGCTACTTGGGCCAGACCACTTCGTACTTGGGCGGGTTCACCCCGGCCACCTTGACTATCATGACCGAGCGCTGCACGTCGCCCGTGGCGTCGAACGTGAGCTTGCCGCCCAGTCCCGGGAAGTCGGCGGTCTTGGCGAGTTCGTCGCGGATCTTTACCGGGTCGAGGCTTCCGGCGCGCTCAATTGCCTTCGCCGCAACCATCATGGAGTCGTACGCAAGCGCGACGTAGTAGTCGGGAAGCGAGTTGTACTTCGCCTTGTACTTCTCAATAAACGCCTTGTCGGCTTCGGTCTTTCCCTCAGGCACATACATCTGCGTGTTGGTAAGCCCGAGAGCGGCGTCGCCAGCGAGTTCAACGAGCTTCACATTCGTGAGAGCGCCGAGTCCGAGGACCTGCGGCGAGTAGTCCATCTGTTTCGCCTGCTTGATCGCGAGCGCGCACGGGTCGTACATCCCGAGAAAGAACAGGGCGTCGGCCCCGGCGGCCTTGATCTTGGTCAGCTGTGAAGTGAAGTCCTTGTCCTTGGGCTGGAATGCTTCGACTGCCACGGGGGTCAGGCTATGTTTCTCCTGGAGGCGCTTCATGACCCCTTCCTTCGCATTCGTCCCGTAGTCATCGGAGGCGAAAATGATGCCTACCTTCTTCAGATTGAGCTCGTTGACGCAGTAGTCGACAAGCGCGTTAGCCTGCGTCGAGTTGGACGCCGTCACCCTAAAGATGAACTTGTTGCCCTGCTTGGTGATCTCATCGCTGCTGCTTGACGGCGTGATCTGGGGTACCTTGGCCTGCGCGCAGACGTCCATCGCCGCGAGGGTGCAGGAGCTGGTGTTCGAGCCAATGATTATGACCGCCTTGTCCTCGTAGATCAGCTTCTTTACCGCGTTGACAGTCTTTGTGGGGTTAGATTCGTCGTCCTGGCTGAGCAAGACTACCTTCTGTCCCTTGATTCCACCCTTGGCGTTGATGTCATCAACCGCGAGCTGCACACCACGCTGCAGGTTGATGCCGGGGCCCGCGGAGCCGCCGCTGAGCGGCTCAACGAGACCGATCTTGATCTCCTTGGGGGCCTGGCTACACGACGACAAGACCATCGCCAGCACAACAACCCCGGCCAGAACGGCTAGTGTCCTTTTCATGACTCCATTCTCCTCCTTTTTGTCCGCTGTGGAACCGTCAGCACCACTGAGGCCTGCGGTTGGTATGCTCCTGCGTTACTCCAGGCCCAGGTGCTTTGCAGGCGTCTCTTTGAAGACCTTGCGGATCTCCTCTTTTGTGACCCCGTAGGCCAAGAGTAGCTTTATCATCCACCTCGTGGCGACCACGTGAGATGGGTTGAAGTTCTGGCCGTAGTCGGACCCGAACACAACGTTGTCGGCACCGCACTCTTTGACGATTCGCGCGGCATACACAGGCCCGGTCTCATGCAGCGGGAAGCATGTGGTGCCGAGGCCCGATAGCATGAGCTTGCAGCCCATCTTGGCCAGGAGCTTCATCTCCTCGAGGCTGTTCTTCGAGTGGATGTGAGCCGGGTGTATGATTTCTATCCGCTTCACTCCGCCGCTCAACGCTTCTTCGACCAGTACTCGGGTTTCCGAATGCGGGTAATGGCCGGACGCCAGGACCAGGTCATTGTCGATGACCATCTTGAAGATCTCTTTCATCGGGGGAACTACCTTTTTGCCGTCGTCGGTGAGAATCCTGACGCCGGATCCGGTCCTGTCATCGAATACGACCCTGCGGTGGTGGTACGAATCGATCATCGGCATCCATACGTATTTCATCCCCGGGAAGCCCAGACAGCGTCGGACGGCGTCGGGATTGATACCGCCGACCGATTGGTTGAGCGTCACGCCGCCGAATACCTGGACGGGGACCATGCCGTTCTGCTCGGCCCAGGAGTTGACGATCTTCTGCACGAGCGCGTTACGGGATGCGGAGGGTGTAAACCACGTCTTGATGACGATAGCACGCATCTTCGCCTTGGTCGCCTCGATAGCTATGTCGTCCTCGAGCAGCAGCCGCTCGAATGGCTCGGAACCACCGTGCGCGTGGATGTCTATGGAGCCTTCCATGAGCTCGTCCACGTCTCTCTCGGTGAACTTGATTCCCGCCAGGAACCGGGCGTACTGGATGTTCACGTACTGAACCTGTTCCCTGATAAGGTAATCCTCGACGTCCCTGCTGACCCCCTGGACGTCGGGCATAATCCACTGGCGCAACCTCTCAACCCTGTCGTCCGGGACCGTGATCTTTAAGATCTCCTGTAAATCCATGCCCTTGTCGCTCACGCCTGCAACCTACCTCCTCAACTTCCAGCACCGAACCTCGCAATCAACACGACTACCATGGCAATTACCACCTCGCCGGCACCACCTCGCAAACGTTTGCAATTTCAGATGTAGTCAGTTCTTCAATTTGGAGTGAAACTCGCTCAGGTCGTTCTCATAGCGGGGGCCGAAGTGGAGCCCCTTGCCACGAGCGTGGTGGGCACCACCACCCTCTTCTGGGGCATCTCTTGTCCGTTCATTAATCCGTGCAGCAGGTGGCCAGCCTGTAGACCCATCTCCCTCAGCGGGGTCCTCATGGTCGTGAGTGGTGGGTTCAGGAACCCCGACAGGGGGAAGTCTCCGAAGCCAACGACGGAACATTGGGTCGGGATTCGAACTCCACAGTCGGACGCGGCCTTCATGGCACCGTAGGCTATCAGGTCACTCGAGCAGACTATTGCGGTTGGGGGATTCTTGCCGCCGAACAGCGTCATCCCCCCGGAATAACCCGCCTCAGCAGTGAACTCCAGTGAGTGAACAAGCACATCATCATCGTAGTCGAGATCGAAATCAACGACGGCCTTCCGGTACCCGTCGAGCGATTTGACGCTCTTGATCGAACTGAGCGGTCCGTTGAGGAGGGCTATACGCCTGTGGCCCAGGTCGGCCAGGTGCTTCACGGCCTCGTAGATACCCCCCTCGTCGTCCGGCCGGACAAATGGGATTGGCGAAGTATCGAGGTAGCTCCCCACAAGCACCGTCGGCAGTTCGCCGCTCTCCGCTTGATATATGTACGGGTCGCCAAGACGCACCGCGAACAGTATGGTACCATCGACTACCCTGCTCTGGAACATCCTCCGGTGCTGCTTCGGTGACGAGCAAAACAGGTAGTTGTACTCGTAGTCGTCGAGTACCTCGCCGATCCCCTCCATGACCAACGCAAAGAAGGGGTTGGAGAACACGAAGAACATGCCCCTGGGGACTATCAGCGCGATGTTGCCCGTTTGTCGTTTCACAAGGCTGCGGGCGTTGAGATCCGGCCTGTAGTCCATCTCCTTCATGAGTGCCCGGACTCTGGTCCTCATTTCATCGCCGATACCCGGAACGTTATTGATTACCCTCGACACCGTGGATGGCGAGACGCCCGCCGCTTTCGCCACGTCTTTGATTGTGACGCGCATGGTTTACTCCTGTAGCAGGCTTTTTTCTTGCAAACGTTTGCAGAGTTGGATCAGTATTCGGCGGGCCATAGCGGTGTTCCTTCTGACACGCGTGGGATTGCAGAAAACAGCGGAAAGGCTCTCGGCTCGGGTACGGCCAGGAGCCCTTTCCTCTGCTAACCTACCGACTCTGCCTGGCTGCGGAAATCACTGTCCGGAGGAGACCATCAACGCCTGTGCAGCCTCGACGAATTTCGCCTTCAGCCCGAGAGCAGTCAGCGCCTCCAGCGGCACAACCGTCGTGTCCTTCACCAGTTCTACCGCCGCCGGCAGGTCCAGCCGGGCGCCATCAACGAAGGCTGCGGATGAGCCGACCTTCGCGCTGAGCGTGCGCCCTCCCAGTCTCGCCACAACGCCCCTGGTGGCAGCATCCCAGGCCACTTCCCCCTTCAGTGCCTCGACGACCGCGCGGAGCGGGACCATCAGCGTCGCGCCGGCGCGGTAGGGTGACACCGCCACCAGCAACAGCCGCCCGCCGACCTCCAGCAGGATGGGCCTCTTGGCGCCCTTGGCCAGCAGGGGCTCGCTCACGCCGTCGACACCTACCAGGCCTAGGATGTTCAGGAATATCTGCTGCGGCCCGAGCCAGGCGTCCGTCGGATCGTAATACTCGCCCGGCGAGTGCCCGCCGAAGCTCTTGCCACCGCCTCCGATGGTGATGCCGGGGACACCGAGAGCGATGGGCACGTTGGCGTCGGTGCTGCTGGGCTCCTCGAGTTCAGGTTCGACGCCAATAGCCTTCGAGGCGGCCCACGCGGCCTGGACTATCGCCTCATCCCTGGGCTGCGAACCGGCGGGCCGGTCGCCGACGAGATCGATGTTCACCGTCATCTTGTCGCTGTTCCAGCGGGCGTTCTCCTCGGAAACCGCCGACTTGACGATCCCCAGGAACTTCGCCTCGAGTTTGAGCAGTTCGGCAAGGTCGTTGGAGCGCATGTCGACCAGCATCTTGGCCTCCGCGGCAATGGAGTTGACCGAGGTGCCGCCGCTCACGGTGCCGACGGTGAACGTGGTCTTGGGCTCCTTGGGGGTCTGGAGGTCGGCGATCTTGGCGATGGCGCGGCCGAGTGCGTGGGTGGCGCTGGGCAGGCCGAACGCGCCGAAGCTGTGGCCACCCGGGCCCTTGCAGGTAATCTCGTAGCGGTGGCTGCCGGTGGCCAGGTAGCAGATGCCGTTGCCGGTTCCGTCAACCGAGACGAACCCATCGATGTTGGGGTCGTCGCGGAACAGGGCCTTCACGCCGCGAAGGTCGCCGAGGCCCTCTTCGCCGACGTCGCCGCAGAAGATGACGTCGCCGACCGTCTTGATGCCGGTCTTGTTGAATGCGCGGATGACGCTGAGTAGCGCCACCAGGCCCCTCGTGTCGTCGGCGATGCCCGGGGCGTACAGTCTGCCGTCCTTCTCCTTGACCGTGACGTCGGTGCCCTCGGGGAACACCGTATCGAGGTGGGCGCACACCAGCAGTCTCGGCCCCTTACCGGTCCCGGGCAGGATGCCGAACACGTTGCCCTCCGAATCCATCTTCACGTCCTTGAGCCCAAGAGCGGCAAGGCGCTGCATGTAGTCCCTGGCCCGGACTTCCTCTTTGAACGGAGGGGCGGGGATCTCGCATATCGTCTTCTGCTCAGCGATAGTATCATCGTGATCGGCCCTGAGGAAATCCAGGCCTTCCTTCACCTTCTGGTTGGCCACGATGGCCGCGTAAGCCGCACTGACAGCCGGCGCTACCGTGTACGGCGCCGCAGCCGGCGTGGCTAGCGCAGACGCAGCTCCCGAGAGCACCATCACTAGGACAAGTATCCACGAAACAAGAACCCGGCGTCTTAACAGCATACACCAATACCCCCTGATAAGCGTTGTCGGGGGCAGCGCGGGGCAAAGGCGGATATGGCCGGTGACCGGCCGCGGACAGCGGCTCGGACGACCCCGTTGCTGCGCAACTCCCAGGGACATCCTATACACGCGGGGGTCGAAACATGCTCCCAAGACAAAGGCATGACCCCGCCTCACGGCAGGGCCATGCCTTTAAACCGGCGCCGCTACACCGTCAGCGCCGAGTATAGCTCGTCGAATATGCTGCTTATGGTCTGGCGAACGAAGGATTCGCTGCTACGGTCGGCGCTGAGCACGTCGGCCAACGAGGTCTGGCTATTCTTTTTGTACTGCTGGATAGCCTCTGTTTCCTCCGTACTGCCCGTGTTTTCCGGCGGAGGCGGTGGAGGGGGCGGGAGCAGGCTCGACACGTCCCCGGTGTCCGCCGCGCTCTGGAGCTTGTCGGCAAGGTTTGATTCGGTCGTTGGCGGGCAACAACCGTCACTCTGATACGCATATCGGCTCGGCAGTTCTCACCCGCGTCAGGGCACAGTCAACGAATGGTAAACGGGCGGGCAAACCTTTTGGCTCTGAGTCGCTTCTCCGGGGTTGCTTCTCCGTAGCCGCGTCTCCGAAGCCGCCCCTCCGGGTTCACTTTGCCGGCAGACTGGCGTGAGTACGGCGCCACCGGAGGGGGCATTCGCGGCGCTCAGGTCGCCTCCGTGCGCCCGCAGAATGCGCTGGGCCACCGTGAGCCCCAGCCCAGTCCCGCCGGTGCGGCGGTTTCGCGAGTCTTTCCCGCGGAACAGCGGCGTGAAAACGTGCGGGAGGTCGTGCGGCTTGAAGCCTGGCCCGGAGTCGGTGACGGTGAAGGCGTATCCGTCTGTTTCCCGCCGCCACTCGACGTGAATAGTGCCGCCGGGCGGTGTATGACGCAACGCGTTGTCGAGCAGGTTCTCCACAGCCCTCGTGAGCAGGTGTTCGTCGCCCTGGAGCAGGCATGGTTCATCGGGGCCGCGTGCCGACAGCGCCACGCCTTTCCCCCCGGCAAGCAACGCGACGCTCTCGACGGCCTTCCGCAATAGACTCCCGAGATCCACGGGCTGCCGGTCAGGGGTCAACTCCAGGTATTCCATCTGGGCATAGGCGAGCAGGTCCGACACAAGCCGGTCGAGGTGGGTTGCCTTCTCCTGGCAGATGGTGATGTCTTCCGCGCCTTATCGGGTGTATCAGCCAGCCCTTTCTCCAGCCCCTCGAGGTAGCCCCGCAACGAGAAAAGCGGCGTCCGGAGGTCGTGTACGATGGCACTGATGAAGAACCGGCGTTCCTGTTCGAGCTCGGCCTGCCTCGAGATGCGCCCTTCCGCCTGACTTACGGCGCCGCCGGCGATGTTCTCCATCTGCTTGGGCGTATCCTACTCTACTTATGCGACGAGGCCATCGCCTACCGGGCCTCTGTTTCCAATGCTGGTCACATCCCCCCGATTGGCAGCGAACGGATCAGCGAATACCCCAGCCTCAAGCCGTAAAGCACTATGACTGCGCCGCACACCATGCTTATCAACCTGACCGCGCGGTCTAGCCAGCTGCGGAACGCGGACACGAGGAGCGCCAGCAAGGTGAACCATATTACCGAGGCAGAGCAGACCCCCAGCATGAAGTAATTCGAGGCCTCACCGGACAGCGAAGCGCGCATCCCCCCGAGTAGCAGCGTGCCATCGACTATCGCCTGCGGGTTAAGCCAGGTGACGACAAAGCAGTCGGCGGCGACTTTGACCAGCGAATCGCGCAGCGCCACACCACTGGAGACGGTTGCGGGCGAGCGTACCAGGCGGACCCCGATAAACGTAACCGCGACGCTGCCGGCCATCAGCAGCGCCGTCCTGAGTGCTGGCAACCTGCTGAGCACAAACCCAATCCCGAAGAAGCATGACATAGCAAGCGAGATGTCAAATAACACGGTCATCAGCGCGACCAGCAGCGCCTTCGACCGGCCCTGCCGGATCGACGTGTTAATTACGTAGAGGTTCTGTGTTCCGATGGGCGCAACATAGGCAAACCCAAGGATCAGTCCTTGTAACAGGTACTTCAGCATTTGTTAACGAGACCTCCGGTCAGGACCATTCGCCACCGTTAGTCACGCCCGCTTCGATTCACCGCCCTGCCCCTCAAGTTCACCAGGACGACGCCGGCCAACACCAGTACGCCGCCCGCGACGGACACAATAGTCGGAACCTCACCGAGCCACAGCCAGGCGATTAGCATGGCAACAGGCGGAACCAGGTAGAGAAGGCTGCCGGCCGTCGCAGCAGGGAGATGCGCGAGCACGTTGGACCATGCGACGTAGCCCAGTGCGCCTGGCACGAGGCCCAGATAGACGACTGCCGCGGTCGAACCCAGCGAAGCAGCACTCAGGCTGCCGAGGAGTCCCGGGGCAAAGGGCAGCAGGAAAACAGTGCCACTCCATATAGCGTAGGTGGTGCACTGAAGTGCGCTGTATCGCGAGAGGAAGGCCTTCTGGCCGAGCGAGTACAGGCTCTGCGCGACGGCAGCGGAAAGCACGACGAGGGCGCGTGGCTCGATTCGCAGGCCCGACCCCTTCCCTACCGAAATGACGGCGACGCCAGCGAGGCTCAGCGCAATGCCGGCCCAGCCCCATGGGCGAAGCCGCTCCCCGAGAAACACCGAGGCCACCAGGGCCAGCCAGGCCGGGGCCGAGGCGACGAGGAGACTCGCGGTCGCCGCCGGCACAGTGGTCTGGCCGTAGCCCAGTGCCACGTTGTAGAAGGCGATGCCGACCAGGCCCGTCAGTGCGAGGCCCGGGACGTCACGGCGGTCCGGCAGCGGCATGCGGGTGGCCACGGTGTACACCGCGAGCGTCGCCGAAGCCACGGCGTAACGCAGGAGCGCTAGATGAGCGGGTGAATATGCCTGCAGCCCCGCCCTTATCCCTGCAAACGCCGAGGCCCAGGACACTACGGTCACGCCGGCCGACACGAGTACTGCCATCCCTGGCGCCATCCCCGGCGCCGCTCCGGCGCGCACCGGTTTCTGGGGTGTCGCTGTAGCACGAGCCTGCTGCATATCCGCACTTCCTCCCACATTCCCTGTCGTCCTGAGTGTACGCTCGTGCTACAATTCATTCAAGCGAATATTTCTGATAGCATCCATCGTTGCAGCCGATGGGAGTGGTCGGTGTGGATGTTCGAGAGCTGAAGACGTTTCGAATGGTGGCCTCGACCCTCAACTTTACCCAGGCTGCGGCAGCGCTGGGTTACGTCCAGTCGAGCGTCACCGCGCACATTCAGGCACTGGAGGAAGAACTGGGGGTACGCCTGTTCGACCGGCTGGGGAAGCGGGTGGCCCTCACGGGAGCGGGGGAACGCCTGCTCAAGTACGCGGACCGCGTACTGGCGCTGATGGAGGAGGCTAGGACCGCGGTGAGCGGAGAGGGCGACCCCGCCGGGTCTCTGGTGATCAGCGCTCCGGAGACGCTCTGCACGTATCGCCTGCCGTCCATCCTCCACAGGTTCCGGCAGAGGTTCCCCCAGGTTCGCATATCGTTTCGCCCCGCCCCATGCGCCAACCTGCGCCGGCTCGTCGGAGAGGGCATGCTGGACCTGGCATTCGTCCTCGAGGAGTCGTTCGAATCAGTCAGCCTTACAGTCGAGCGGCTTGTGGTAGAGCCGGTCGACCTCATCGTCCCGCCGGGGCACCGGCTGGCATCGTTGCAGGAGGTCCGTGCAGCCGACCTCGAGGGTGAGCCTGTGTTGCTTACCGAATTGGGCTGCGCCTACCGCAACCAGTTCGAGCGGGCTCTCATCGCCAGCGGGGTGTACCCGTCCGAAGCACTGGAGTTCAGCAGCGTCGAGGCGATCAAGCAATGCGTGATCGCGGGGATCGGCGTGGCGGTACTGCCGGCCGTCACGGTTGCGGCCGAGATCTCCGCAGGGCAGCTCGTGGCGCTCAGGTGGGCCGACCATCCGATCGAGGTTGTGACACAGATGATATGGCACAAGGACAAGTGGATATCCCCCGCGCTGCGCGCGTTCGTCGGCGTGGTGCACGAGGTGCTCGCTGCGCCAGCCGAGCCTTGCGCGAACGCACATCAGGGGTGATTGAGACGCGGTTCAGGCAGTCTTCGTGGGTTTCACAGCGGACATAACCCGCTCATCCAGCGGGTCTGCCAGGACAATGTCCAGCCCCGCGGCGACAGCCGCGGCGGTGAGCTCGGGATCCAGGGCATTGCGCGCCGCGCCGCGCCCGTTGCCCGCCACACCGAGGCACGTCCGGCAACCGAGCTTCCCGTGAATGGCCTCGATCGCACCGGCGATCTGCTCAGCCGCCGACTGCCCCGCACCGCCCGCCAGGACCGGCTCAATCACGACATCCCACCGCGGGATCCCGTGTGATCCGGCGATTGTCAC
Source organism: Bacillota bacterium (assembly GCA_013178305.1). NCBI lineage: Bacteria > Bacillati > Bacillota > Bacillota bacterium. Next base: position 628,247 of record JABLXB010000001.1, read on the forward strand.
CAGACGCCGCGCTGCTTCCACGCAACCCTCGACTGACGACGGCACGCCGTCGTCCGCGACCGTCAGCCCTACCGCCGCCCCGTAACGCCTGGCCACACGGAGGATGGCCTCAGCGCTGCCTTTCTCAAGGGTGAACGAACTGACCAGCGCCTTTCCGACGAAAGCCTTGAGACCAGCGTCCAGAGCGGCTACCGAGGTTGAGCCAATGCACACGGGCACGCGACAACTCTGCTGCACCGCCTGCACGGCCTTAACCAGAGCCGCCGCCTCGTCCGGGCCAGGGCCGGCACCCGAACCCCCGACGCTGACGAACAGCGCCTGCGCCCCCGCTCTGACCTGCTCTCTGGCCTCTTTCCTGACCAGCGAGAAGACGCCGGCTTTCATCTCCCCGGCGAGCTGACCACTTGCACTTGCGTCGATCCGGCTGCCGAATACGACCGGCCGGTTCTCGGGCCCTATGAAGAGCGGCTGCGTGCGCGAAGCCAAGCCGAGGGTCTCCCCCAGCGGTCCGGCGCCCTGGCGGGGCTTCAACCCTGCTACGGCCGCGCACAGCCGGCGGATGTGCTCGGGCGTCGTCCCACAGCAACCGCCGACGATGGACGCCCCCGCGGCCACCATCTTCGGCCCATACGACGCAAACTCCTCGGGTCCCATGGGGAACTTCGTCGAGCCGTCGGGTTGGAGCTGCGGCATCCCCGCATTCGGCTGCACCGAAACGGGAACGCGCGCCACTGAGGCCATTTTCTCCACGGCGGGGACGAGCAGCTCGGGCCCCGTCGAGCAGTTGAAGCCAATGACATCTGCGCCCATTGACTGCAGCACCAGCCCGGCAGTGACGGGGTCGGTCCCGGTGAACGTCCGCCCGCTCGGGTCCATCGTCATCTGGGCGATTATCCGTATGCCCGGAGCATGGTCCTTGCACGCGAGAATGGCGGCTCTCATCTCGTTCAGGTCGCCGATTGTCTCGATAATTATGAAGTCGGGAGGAGAATCGCGAAGCGCCTTCGCCTGCGCCGTGAATTCCTCGTACGCCCTGTCGAACGCGAAATCCCCCATCGGTTCCAGCATCACTCCGAGGGGTCCCATCGAGGCCGCTACCAGCGCACGATCGCCTGCAGCCTTCCTGGCGTTGTCGACCGCCGCCTTGTTGACCTCTCTGACCTTTTCCCCCAACCCGTAGTGTGAAAGGCGAATGGGCGTCGCGCCGAGGGTGTTGGTCTCAACCATCTGCGCTCCGGCCTCAACGTATTGCCGGTGGACCCATTGCACGACGTCGGGGCGCTCGAGGTTCCAGGCCTCGGGGCACTGCCCCGCCGGAAGCCCGCGGGAGTGGATCATCGTGCCGGTGGCTCCGTCGCATACGAGGACTACTTTACCAATGAGGTCGATAAGACTCATGCGTTCCACCCCCGGCTCAAGCTCGGGCAGGATTAGACGACGCGCAGGCCTCGGCCGTCCGGCCCCGTTTCACTGAATTATACTGGGGGCATCCGCCAATTTCAAGCACGCGCCCGCCGGCGCGCCAGTCGGCAACTCCTCACGCTGCCGCACAGCGAACGGTCACTTGCCGGTGCTGTCACATTGATACCCCCGCTCTGTTTTGTCGCCTATACCTGGTAATATGAGTAGCTCATATTCCTGCGGGCCAGGACTTGGCAAGGTGTTTCAGGGTGTTTCTTGGTGAGTACGTCGGCTGCACCCCTTCGTGCTGCAGGAGATTCAGCACCCCAAGTAGTAATTATTGTTAATGGTGTCAACTCGGCGCCAACCCGGTACCCTCCAGGAGACTATGGAGATGCGGGGGTCAAGGGTTGTTGGTTGTCCCATTTGCGTCCCCGGCTCCATGTTCCGAATATTCTCCAGGGGGTGTGATTATGGGCAGCTTCTTTTCCCGCCGCGCTGTTTCAGCGCGCCCCGCTCCAGGCCCTGTCCCGCTTGAGCCGGTTCCGGCATCCCAACCGACGGCAGCCCCTGCTGAGACGCCCGAGACTCCTGCCACCCCGGTCGAGGCTGAGCAGGTCCGGAGCGAGTCGGCCGCCGTGGCCGAAAGCCTGCAGCAGGTGATCGGCGGTCTTGAGGCGGTCGTCGCCCGGACCAGCATGGGCAGCGCCCGCAACGCCCTACGCCTCAAGGCCCTGGCCAGCCGAATCCAGGATTCCTACGCGGGCATGCGCCAGATTTCCGAAGCCGCCAAGCAGATCCAGCAGGGGATTCAGGTCGTGGCCTCCTCCGCCGGCGACGCGGCCCAGGTGGCCAAGAAGGTGCAGGAGGAGAGTGAGTCCGGCCACGATTGCGGCCGGCAGGCTGAGGAAGCGACCCGCACCGTGCAGCGCCAGATCCACGACATGACGGTCCGGCTGGAAACGCTTGTGGAGCAGGTCCGGGACGTCACCCGGGTGACCGGGATTCTGAACGAGATCACGGCGCAGACCCGCCTGCTCGCCCTGAATGCCGCGATTGAGGCGGCCCGGGCGGGTGACCACGGACGGGGCTTCGCCGTCGTAGCCAACGAGGTGCGGGCGCTGGCCGACAAGGCCGCCACGCAGACCAAGGAGATTGACGCCCTGGTGCGGGAGATTACGAGCCAGCTGGCGCCCGTCCAGGCGTCCGTGACCCAGAGCCGGGACCTGGCCGATATGGCCACACGGCATGCGGCGGAGGCCAGCCAGTCCCTGGAAGCGATTCGGTCCCTGGCGTCCCAGTCGGCAATGCACATGGAGCAGGTAGCAGCCGCCGTGGAGGAGCAGACCGCCCTCATGGAGTCGCTGCACGCGTCGGCCCGGCAAGCGACGGAAGGGCTCGACGGCGTGCAGCAGGAGGCGGGCCACATCTCCCAGGCGACGGTGCACGTGTCGCAGGTGTCGGAGGAGGCGTACCAGTACCTGGGCCGGTTCGACGCCAACACGACGTTCCACCGGGTGCTAAAGGAGATCCGGCGGCTGGCCGTGGACGGCCGGCGGGTGCTGGAGCAGGTGATCGACCAGGGGAAGGTCACGCTGGATGACGTGCTGCGCCTGCAATACACCGAGATCACGGGACCGGCGATCCGGTCGCTGGCCCGGCTCTTCGACGTCAGCCGCGTCCCCCCGAGTGGCTTCACGCCGCCGAAGTACAGCACCGCGTACGACAGCCTGGTGGACGAGCGCATCCAGGACCTGCTGGACGCCGCCCTGGAGCGGGAGAGGGCGATCGACACCGCAACCATCATCGACCTGAACGGGTACATCCCGGCCCATCCGCGCAAGTTCTGCAAGGATTGGACAGGCATTCCCGAACAGGACCTGGTCAGAAACCGCATGAAGAGGATCTACCTGGGGGCGTCGCTGCGAGGCGCACGGGTGGCCATTCCGAACGCCGAACGGCTGCCGGAGCGGGTCACCCGTGAAGACCTGGTGCGCGCCGGCATCGACCTGCGGGAGCGCGCGGCGGTCGCCGGGGAATTCCTGGTGCAGGCTTACGCCCGCGATACAGGCGAAGTCGTGTTTCTGGTTACGGTGCCCGTGTTCGTCAAGGGGTATCGCTTCGGGGCCGCCACCGGTACCTGGCGGGTCGAGTAGCCCGCCGCTTACCTGCCCACCTGGCAAGGTCGTGCCTGAAGAGTCATACTGGCTCTTCCCTGGTACTATACTATCCGGACAAGATTGAGATAGGCGATGGTTGCGGGTTTGAATACGGTTTTTTCGATCCGCCTCGTAATGGAGGAATTTTCTGACCCGCTCGAAGGTCAGATCCTGGGAGGAGAGGCGGGTGATTTTACGCCGCATATCAGATGAGACAAATTGGAGGGAAAGCCGAATAGCGTCTCGATAGCTCCTTATCGACGCCGGACGCAACCCCTTTTGGGCCACAAGAAAGTCTACGAAAAAGGAGTAAGTGATGCGACCCAGATTCTCATCGTTCATGGCGACACCTCCTTTGACGAAGCTTCGCTGACCGGGGAATCCAGCTGAGCATGCGCGAAGCCAGCCCGAAGGTCTTGCCGAGGGGACAGGCTTCTTGCCGTGGCTTCATACCCTCAACCGACCCGTCGCCATAGCCGCCGTCCCCGGCTGCAGTCCGCGAGCTCGACTCCCACCTCCAAGACACCGCCCATGCCGGGCGTACAATGCAGAGGCCCCCTCCGGGGGGCCTCGTATGAACGGACCTGTGAGCGGGCCTCCGCTCATGGAGAACCCGCATCTGTGCTACATGCCCACGACCTCGGAAAGAGGCGTGTATGGGAGACTATGCGCCTCCGCCACGGCCCTGTACGTCACGGTGCCGCTTATCACGTTAACGCCGAGCGCGAGCGCTCTATCTTCCTTTATTGTCGCGATGTAGCCCTTGTTGGCCAGTTTCAGCGCATACGGCATAGTCGCGTTGGTCAGTGCGAACGTGGACGTCCTCGGTACCGCCCCGGGCATGTTCGCAACGGAGTAGTGAACCACGCCGTGCTTGACGTAGGTTGGGCTAGAATGGGTCGTTACCCTGTCGATGGTCTCGACCGAACCACCCTGGTCGATGGCTACGTCTACGATGACCGACCCGGGCCGCATCGCCCTCACCATGTCCTCGGTGACAAGGCGCGGTGCCCTCGCACCCGGCACGAGCACCGCCCCAATGAGCAGGTCGGCATCCTTCACCGACTCCGAAATATTGAACGAGTTCGACATGAGCGTAATCACATGCCCGCCGAAGATGTCGTCCAGGTACCTGAGCCTTTCAACGTTTAGGTCGAGGATGGTCACGGTGGCGCCCATCCCTACGGCCACCTTGGCCGCGGCGGTGCCGACCGTGCCCCCGCCGATGATGGTCACACTCGCGGGCGGAACCCCAGCCACGCCGCCAAGCAGGATCCCCCTGCCCCCGTTCCGCTTCTCGAGCAGGTGAGCCCCTATCTGAGTCGCCATCTTCCCAGCAACCTCGCTCATCGGCGTCAGGAGCGGAAGCGTGCCGTCTTTCTTCTGCACCGTCTCGTAAGCAATCGCCACAACCTTGTTCCTCACAAGCGCCTTCGTCAGCTCGGGCTCAGGAGCCAGATGCAGGTATGTGAACAGCACCTTGCCCGGAGTAAGCAGGTCGTACTCGGGAGGAAGGGGTTCCTTTACCTTGAGGATCATGTCTGCGATAGCGAAGACGTCCGTAGCCCTGTCCAGGATCCTGGCGCCAGCTGCCTCGTATTCCCCATCAGAGATGCCGCTGCCGAACCCCGCGTCTTTCTCGATGTAGACTTCGTGTCCGAACTTGACGAAGCTTGTCACGCCTGCCGGCGTGATGGCGACGCGGTTCTCGTCTGCCTTTATCTCCCGCGGAACGCCGATTCTCATCTGTAGCGCACCACCTCCAGAGGGTAGTCCTGGATGGACCGATCAAAGGGGCTGAATGCGTACCCCCGTCATCAGCATACACTATAGACTCTCGCAAACCTCCTCGGTAGTCAGGAGGAACGAGTCGACTTCTTCTGGAGAAGTGTAGTGGCACGCCGACAGGCGGACAACGGCCTCTGTGCCCAGCACGCTCAGCACGTGCCTCGAGTAAGCGTCGGACCACCTTGCGGAGATCGCGATACCCTTTTCGACGAAGGCCTTTACGACTTTTTCCGTAGCCACACCACGGATGTTGAAGGGAATCAAGCAGGCACGTCTGGCTATTGGCTCTTTCAGGCAATACAAGGTCACGCGGTCTATTCTGCGGAGTCCGCGGGTCTTTGACGAGCCTTCGAGTAGCCGGTCCAGCAGCGCCATTTCATGCGCCTCAATTGCCGTCATGGCAGCCAGGACCTGTTGCCTCCTGTCCTTTGAACTGGTGAAGTGACGTCCAAGCCAGCAGAAGTAGTCTACCGTGGTTGACCAGGCGGCGTAGTCGGCGTGGTCCACGCTGCCAATAACCCAATCATTGGCCTTCTTACCTCGCAGTTTGTCATGGGGGATCACCGAGAACCTGTCGGAGAGCCACGCGAACGCAATCCCCTTCTTGCAGTTGGCCTTGTATGGCCCAATGACATAGACGTCCGGTTGGATCTCCTCGACGTCGATAGGAGCGTGCGGAGCATACTGTACCCCGTCAATAATGACGCAGAGATCGTCTTTGATGCGCCTGGCTTCCCTTACGATTGTGGCTGCATCCATGTAGGCTCCCGTGACATTGGCCCCGTGAAGGAAGACCAGAACCGAGGTGTCCTTGTCGACCAGGTCCAGGATGGACTCCGGCGTGACGACTCCAGTAGCTGGGTCAAACGGCGCAACCCGCCATTCCTTATGGAACGTCTGTGCTGCCAGCCATGTTGAATCGTACACCGACGGGTGTTCGGCTCCAGTGGTAACGATGTTGGTGCCCGGGAAATGGGCAGCTGCCGCTGTGACAAACCGGAAAATGGCTCGAGTCGCAGTCTGGTCGGGGACGACCACTCCCGATTTGGCCCCGATAAACACACGGACATCGTCCTCGCCTCGTTCCATGACCTCGCCCGCGTGTTTCGAACCCTGGCTAGGTCGGGCCAACTGGTCTGGAAGTGCGACCTCCTGTTGTACGACGTCGACTACCTGTTTCAGCCTCAGCGAACCGGACGCGGAGTCGAAGAAAATGCGCCTTCCCGCGTACGGACACGCGTCTACATACAAAAATTTGGACCGGATCTCCTTCATGAGTGACTCGGGGAACAATCGTCCCCGGGACCCTGAACCTTGCACGATGGACTCCCCCTTTTCCCCAACCTTACCTATACCAGATGGCCATCACGTATTAGAGTGACACCATCGAGATATACTGTTGGTTTCTTGACCACGCAATCGGTATGCATTACCGTCCGGATCCGGCCGCCAATGGTGCTGTTGGACCCGAACCCGATGTGTATGGTTCCGAACACGCCCTCATCCTCGAGCATGCACCCGATAAACCTGGCTTCGGGGTTAAGCCCGATCCCGAATTCGCCCACTGCGAAAACGTTCCGGTCTACCGTGCTGTCCAGTAGGGCCTTGAGGGACTCGGCCTCTCCGCCTCCCTCAATGTTGACTATGTATCCTTCCCGGACCGTCAGGGTTACCGGTTCTCGTACAACGCCCACTTCAGGAACTGGAATGCTGCCGTCGACCACGAGTACACCTTCCGCAGTGCCTTCGACGGGCGCGATGTGTGCTTCTATATCCGGGGGCGAACCAAAACTACCCCGTTCAGTGCAAATAGCGGATTGGTCGCGGCCCTCTCTTCCGTCGAGGCAGAGGGTCAGGTCGGTCCCCTTTTCGGTGGTAATCCTGGCGCATCTCGCTGTAGTCAAGGTCTGCGCTACCTTCAATACGACCTCCCGCTGCTGAACGAAATCGGCAAGCAGGCCCCCACGCACGAGCATGTCCTCGCAGTAATCCGGCATGCTGACGAACCTGCCCCCAGACTTGCACACGGCAAGTCTGGCCTGGGAGTGTGACATTGAATACGTCGTGGGAGCGAAGACGACGTTCGCGTTAAGTATTGCGTCGGCCACAGACTGGGGTGGCTCCTGGCCATGGGACTGCCGTGGCAGCATTACCAGCACTATGGGGTCGAGGCCGCGCTCGACGAGGAGCGACACAAGCACCTCGGCAATAAGCACCTTATTGGTGTCCGTCACCACCACTACCCGCTCTCCCGGCCTCACCCCCGCGCAAACATCGACGAGCGTTCTTGCCCCCTTGACCATTTCCACGTGTCTCACCAGTACGTCACTCCTATAGCCCTAGATAGACTCTTCTGATGAAGTCACTCGCCAGCAGCTCACGGCCGGTTCCCTGGGCGACGATCTTCCCCGTCTGCAGTACAAACCCCCGGTGAGCGAGCTTCAGTGCCTCCTTGACGTTCTGTTCTACCAGTAACACCGTCACGCCGGCCTCGTTTATCCGTTTGACAAATTGAAGTACCTCGGACGCAAGCTTCGGCATCAGTCCAAGCGAAGGCTCATCGAGCATGAGTAATCGGGGTCCTGACATGAGGGCTCGTGCGATCGCCACCATCTGTTGCTCGCCACCGCTTAACGTTTCGGCCCTCTGTCTCGACCTTTCTTTGAGGCGCGGGAAGAGCTCGTAGACCTGCTGTAGACTCTCGGTAATCTGGGCTCTGTCGCGACGCGTGTAGGCTCCCACTATCAGGTTGTCGAGCACCGAGAGCTTGCCGAACAGATGGCGGCCTTCAGGCACGTACGCTATTCCCAGCCTGACTATCCTGTGGGCCTTCAGGCCCCCTATGGACTGGTCCTGGTAACGCACACTCCCCGTCCATGGGCTGAGCAGCCCCGCTACAGTCTTGAGAGTCGTAGTCTTGCCGGCGCCATTTGACCCGACGATTGCCACGATCTCCCCGGAATCCACCCCGAAAGAGACGTCGTATATGGCCGGCATGATCCCGTAGCCGGTCTGGAGGTTCTCAACCCTCAACATCGTCCGACTCCCCTAGGTATGCCTTGATAACAGTCTCGTCCCTCACGACTGCCGCCGGTGGACCCTCCGCGATCTTCTCGCCCGACTGGAGTACGATAACGCGGTTGGAAATGGGCATGACAACGTCCATGACATGCTCGATCATCAGCACCGAGACCCCCATTGAGTTGATGCTGCGGACGAGGGCCACGGCGTCTTTCCTCTCGGCCTCGGTAAGACCAGCCATTGCCTCATCCAGGAGCAGAAGTCTCGGCCGGGTCGCAAGGGCGCGCGCCACCTGCAAGCGCTTTTTCTGCGCTACGTTGAGGGAACCGGCGTACATCCCTTGCTTATCGATCAACGACGTCATGCTGAGGGCCGTCACAGCCTCCCTCTCGGCGGTAGGCGGGTCGTTCGTCCGGCAGAACGCGCCAACCATGACGTTCTCCAGGACTGTCATATTGGCCAGGATCTGCGGTATCTGGAACGTCCTACCCACACCCAGGCGACACACGTAATTGGGCGGCCTGTTTGAGATATCCACTCCACCGAACCGGACCCTGCCCGCGTCGAGCTTGTAGAAGCCGTTGATGCAGTTGAACAGGGTCGTCTTACCAGCGCCGTTAGGTCCGATAATCCCGACGATCTCCCCTTGCTCAACGCTGAAGGTGACGCCTTTGTTGGCCCACAGACCCCCGAAACGCTTTGTCAACCCTTCGACTTCAAGCAGACTCATTGGCCGGCACGCCCCCGCTCATCCGTCGATTGCTCCTGTCAAACAGGCCCATAATCCCTTTCGGCTGGTATGCAGCTACAAGTACGATCAGCACTCCGTAGACTATGAGATCGACTCCCCTGCCGCCGCCTCCCAACCACACACGACTGTACTCGGCCAGGAAAACCAGTAATGCCGACCCGATCAACGGGCCCCAGAGTGTGCTTTCACCGCCTAGTATGGTTACAAGGCATATTTTGGTAGATATGCCCGTGGCCATCACGACGTACGGGTCGATGTAGAGGAGGTACTGCGCGTAGAAGCTGCCACAAACACTCGTTATGACCGCACTGACTGCCAGGGCTAGCACCTTGTACTTGAAGGTGTCGACTCCCAGGCTCTCGGCAGCGTCGTGGCTTTCCTTGATCGTTCTGAAGTAGAAGCCAATCTTGGACCGTTTCAGTCTTGCCACAAGGAGCGTCGCAGCTATGAATATTGCCAGGATGATGTAGTAATAAGGCAGCTTACTGCTGTGAAACTGCATGTTCAAAAGCGGATTTCCCTTGCTCAGCGGGACTTCCAGGCCCACGGCTCCACCAAACGCCTTGAGATTGAGGAAGATGATCCTGGCAGTCTCGCCAAGGGCTATCGTAGCTATGGCGAAGTAGAACCCCCGTAGCCTGAAAAACGGATACCCTATTGCAAGGGATACCAGGGCCGAGACAACGGCTCCGAGCAGCATCCCCACCCAGGGGCTCAGGCCCCACAGGATAAACGACTTCGTGGACGTATATGCTCCAAGCCCGAAGTACACGGCGTGACCCAGGGAGACCTGGCCAGTCAGCCCGCCAATGATGTTCCACGCGTGTCCCAGCACAGCGTATACCAGGACCATTATCAGAACATGTCTGGGAAACGGCTGTACAACAACAAGCGGCGCAACAAGCCCAACTGCAATCAAGATGACGAGGGCAGCCCTTGAGGTCGCAATGCCGCCTGGACGTGTGCCGGGCACGGCCATCATGTTCACCTCTGCTCTGTCTTGTCTGCCTGTTACCATCCGAACAGTCCCTTTGGCTTGAATATGGCAATGCCCAGATAGATTGAGAAAACCACAAGGTACTTGAGTGCGGTACTCAGATAGAAGCCGGAGATCCCATCCGCCAGACCGATTACTATACCGCCGAGGAAGGCCCCCGGGATGCTCCCGAATCCGCCCATTGCCACCGCAACAAAGGCGAACAGGTTGAAAACGGAGCCTACCCCGGGGAAGATGTAGTAGTAGTAAGACAGGGCCGCCCCCGCCGCACCGGCGCAGGCGGCCGCAATACCGAACGCCAGGGAGTAGATCAACTCGGGATCGATCCCCACGAGGGACGCGGCCTCCCTGTCCATGGCCGTAGCTTGCACCGCTTTGCCGAGCCTCGTGCCGTTCAAAAAGAAGTAAATCAGCACCGCAAGCACGACGCTCGTGGCGGCAGGAACAAGCTTCACCTTACTCACGATCAGGCCTCCGACATTCACTGAGCCTGAGATGGCAGCATTTGTCACCATGCGGTAATCGGCACCCCACAGGAACAGTGCGAGGTTGGTCAGTACTATGCTAAGCCCGAAGGTGAGCAGGATCTGCGCTATCAGCGGCGCCTTCAGAACGCGCCTCACGAGAAGCTTGTAGATGACTACCCCTATGACAAACAGGACTATCATACTGATCGGGAGGGAGACGAGGGGGTCGAACCCTCTGAAGGCGTTCATCCAGTAGGCTACGTACATGCCTATCATGAGGAACTCCCCCTGTGCGAAGTTGACGAGGTCCATGACCCCCCGCACAAGCGCTATACCCATGGCTACCAGCGATATTACCGATCCCACCAGCAGCCCTTCCAGGATTGTCTGGGCAAATGCCTGTACTCCCGACATACTAAGACCTCCAGACAGAGCACACGGCTACCGCGGGCCTCATCCGCCTACTTCCTGTCCTTCCAGGCGGGCATCGGCCAGGCGAATTCCTTTGCCGCAACGTCAGTCGGCCATACGGTGACGTATGTCCCATCGAACGCCTGGGCGATAATCCCGGTGGCCAGTGTGTTCTGGTGCGTTTTCTGGTCGAACTTCACACCGGACCAGGGAACGATGAGCGCGTCCCCGCCGATGCTGGTCTCCAGAAGCGCCTTCTTGATATCCCCGGGCTTCGTCGAGCCGGCGCGGTTGAGAGCATCGGCCAGTACGAGAAGCCCCGTGAAAGCCCTGGCGTAGTCCCCGGTAAGGTCCTTTCCGGTTTTCTTCTTATACATCTCGTTGACTACCTTAACCATCGGGCGCTTCACGCCCAGGTCCGGGGCCCAAACAGTGGTGGTGTACACGTAGTCCGTCATCTTCCCGAGTGCGGTGAAGAACTCGGGAGCGATGAAGCCGGCCCTCTGCCCGATGATGGCTTTCGGAGTGAAGTCGAGGTCCTTATAGGTTTTCATGAACAGGATCGCGTCCGAGGTGTACGAAGCCTGGAGCACCACGTCCGGGTTGGCCTTCTTAAGACGCAGTACCTCGGCCGTGACGTTGGTAGAGTCACGCGGGTACGTTATCTTCTCCACGACCTTGTACCCGAGTTCTTTGGCCTTGGCTTCCTCCAGGTTGGCTATCTGGGCGCCGAATTCGGTATCCTCTGAGACTATGGCAACCGACTCGATAGACACACCCTTTGACGACGTCGAGGAACTTGAACGAATCTTCGACGAACGTCCCATCGTGGGGCCCGGTGCGGAAAAACCATTCGAAACCGCGCTCCGTCAGCGCCGGGGAGGTCGAGTCAGGGCACAGGAAGATGACTCCCAACCTCTCTGCAGCCTGGCTGGCCGTTTTCGTAACCGCGCTAAGGTGAGCCCCGAGAACCGCGGTCACTTTCTGCTCGGTTATCAGGCGTTCTGTCTCAGCTCTGCCTACCTCGGGTGACCCCTGCGAGTCGGCCACCACGAACTCGATCTTCGCATTTCCTAGACCCGGGAGGCCCTCATCCTTGGCCAACGGTAGTGACAGGTCGTACTTGCCATTGACGATTTCGGCGGCCAGTTCATATGCAGCCACGTAATCTTTCCCGGTTCCAGCCAGAGATCCCGTCATCGGGTAAACCAATCCCAGCTTGATGGTTTTGGCCGGAGCTGCCTTGGGCTGTTCTTTGGCCTGCTCTTTGGGAGCCGGCGAACAGGAGGCTACAGATACCGCAAGCAATAACATGATCAGGAATCCGATGCGCCGCTGCCACCTTACCATACATCTGCACCCCCATTTGCGTTGTGATGAACCAGTTACAGGCTAACCACGTCTACCACGACCAACTCAGGTATCCGTTTACCATGTTTGCCTCCATGCTGGCCATGGAGCTCTGTTTATCACCTTCCTTGAGCTGCCTGAGTATCTCTTCATGGTCACTGAGTGATTGCTGCATTCTCTGGGGCTTGCAGCAGTTGCGTAAGCCGGCCTGAAACACCCGTCCCCGGATGTTGTCGACTATCTCAATGAGCAGGGAGTTGCCGTACTTCCTGAGGAAAAAATCATGGAAAGCCGTGTCCTCAATCATGAACCTGTACGGGTCGCCTGCTTCCACAGCGGCGCGTTGCCTCTCAATAATCTCGGCCAGTTGATTAAAATCGGCCTCAGTAAGCGTGCCAAACACCTTTCCAATCACGTATGTCTCGATGGCGGTCCTCGCCTCGTATATGTCCCTGGCATCTTCAAACGTAACGCTGTTGATGAGAACCCCGCGCTTGGGGAGCACACGAACTAAGCCCTCTTTTTCGAGCCGCTGACAGGCCACGCTAACGGGTGTCCGGCTCATGTGAAGCGTCCTCGCCATGACACTGATGCTCACCGCCACACCCGGTTGGAACTGACCTGAGAGAATCATGTCCCGCAGGTGGGTATAGGCCTTTTCCGCAAGACTTTGGGAATCAACTACTGCGCGCTTCTGTCGGCGTCTTCGCGAGGCTTTTGTATGCGTTTGGGCACGGTCCTCATTGATGCCTTCCTCGACCACCCTGCTGTTGCGTAGGCTTGACATTGGCTCCGCTTCACCTCTTAAGGCCCAGTTATGACGTCGTTAGGAGCGCAAGCTTGGCCCGGCCTTTCCATGTACTGTAACATGCAAGTTGCATGCTAGTGACATGCGAGTTGTACTCTTCGACGTCGTACGGGGAAACTCCTTCTTCCCTTGGAAACTCTGGGGGAATCGTCAAGAGCGGCGCCAAGCGAGGTCACGGTGCTTATCAGGGTCACTGACACCAGGGCCAGCACAAGGGCGTATGCCGCCTAACGATAGTTGTTGGGCCGTCGGAAGCGAGCTATGGCGTTCCCTGGGGAAGGGGGGTCACTGAAGTCACGTACAGCGTGCTCGTGAGGGGCAGGCGACTGAGAACCAGGCGGTACCTCGGAATGATCGGCTCATTGCGCTCGACAGCACTATCGTTTTTCGGGGGCAGAGCGCTGACGATAACCTGAGCGTTCAGCCCGTCCACCTTCCAGTTGGGATAGATCGCAACCGGAAGCCTGTCTCCTCCCGAGCCATGCACAAATACGATGATGCCCGGTCCTGCAGCAATATCCTCCCATTCCAGGGGCTCCGAATACTTCAAGTTAACGAGATCCAGGGTGGAATTCCGAGCGGCGTAGCCGCTCAACGAACCCCAGTTGGGAGGGAGCCTCCTTGCGGGCTCGGCGAGTCTGCCGAACCCACGAATCTCCCTGAGATAGATGCTCGAGATGGAGGTCTTCACCCATTTGCCGTTGTCGTAATACCTGAAGCGGCCAGCCAAGCCTGCAGCCAGGAGCAGTCCCAGTAGCACAAGCTTGGCGACAATTCGCTTACCGAAGGGCATACTTCCTCCAGAAGCGGTCACCCGGCGCCCTCCCCAGTACTCCAACAGTGGAACACGTCGTTCTGATCCGCCCGGTTCCGGCACTCCCAACAGGTAAGCTCATCGTCTGGGCCAGAACCAGGCCATCTCAGCGTTGAACGTGGCGAAACCGTAGTAGCCGAACAGGTTCTTCTCTTCGGGAAACGGGCCAAGTACCTTTTCCGGCCTGCCTCCCTCGAGCGTGATCGTCCATAAAGCGTTGTCTCGCATGTAGAAGACCCTGGTACCATCCCTCGACCAGACGGGCCGGTATATCCCACTGCCGGCTTCCGTCAGAGGACGCGCGCCCGAGCCGTCTGCATCGGCTACCCACAACGTCCGCGTTGCCACCCAGGCCGCGAGTTGTTCAGGCCCGTTTATGCTCCCGGCACCGTCTGACAAGTCCTGAGCGGTCACATAGGCGATCCGCCTGCCATCCGGCGAGAACGAGGGATCCAGAGCCACACAGCCCCTCGCGTTCTTCAGTTCGCGGACCGGCCCGGCCTTTGGGTCGACTATCGCCAGCCTCTTGCCCGACCAAGCCTCACGCCCACCGCCCGCCACCACGACCAGCCGCCCCTGAGGAGAGAAGGACAGCCACTCGCGGTATCCAAGCGTGGTAGCAGTAGGCCTGGGTTCCTGAGAACCGAGTCTCAATCTCATCAGCGTCATGCCGTCTGCAGCGAGAGAAGCCGAGTGCAGCGGATCCGACCAGTAAAGCAAGCCGCTGTTATCCGGCCACCAGGCAGCCACCCACACCCCGGCCTGCGACGCCTCCACGCGTTTGACCGGTTCGCCACCCTTAACATCAACAGTATAGAGGGCATCACTGCGGTTCACCGGATCATCGTAGGCTAGAGTCGCATTGTAGGCCAGGGACTTACCATCAGGTGACCACGCGCACCAGACGAGGCCCGGAGCCAGGGCGAGATGCCTGGGTTCACCTTCGGCCGCCGCCACCCAAACGCTGTTCCCCACTCCCACGGCAAGCACGTTCTCGGCGGGTGACCACGAAAAGTCCCTGGCGCCGACCGGCCCTGGCAGTCCTTGAATCTGACGGCCCTGGCTACCGTCTCGCCGCACCACCCATAGCTGCCCAGTCATCTCCCCGGGGTCCGTAACGCGAACGAAGGCCAGCCACTGACCATCGTTGGACCAGGCCGGATGCGCCGCCCTGCCGGAGTCAGTGAGCTGCCTGACCTTGCCGGTCTCGCCCTCAACGACATATAACAGGCCCCGCCAGACGAAGGCCAGGTCATCCTGGTCCCCAAGGGGCGCTGTGTTTACTTCCGGGCCATCCCGGTCGTGCGCGGTAGCAGGTGGCGACATGTTTGGCTCCGCCCGGGCCGGCTGAAGCGCCTGCGACACATCGGCCGGTGACGGTTGCGCCGTGTGGTTCAGCCACATGATGACCCCGGAAACAACGATAATACCAGCGTAGGCGACCGCACACCGGATTAGCAAGCGAGTGTTGACCTTCATGCCTATCACTCCGACCCCCGCGTAGTTTCGACGCAAGGCCTCTTCGTCCTGTTCCGGGACGCTGCCGTGCCCGGCCGCCCGGCCACCGCAGGGGTGAAACACCAGGTAACGCGATCCCGTCTGCAACTGGCTCAGTCCGTGGATAGAACGACCATCGAACTCCCGCTCCCGCCCCCCGCCGGGGGCTCCATAAGGACGACCAGAGACTCGTCCGGCGACCACAAGTACCGGGCAGCCGCGACTGCCCACGGATCCGTCGCGCGGGGAGAGTAAGTCCACAGCCTGCGGTCGCTTACCCGGAGGAATCTGAAGTCATTGCCGGGGTCTTCCCAGCAAACACAGCTTCCCAGGGGCGAAAGCCCCGCAAGCCCGCGCGCAGCAATTTCCCCGGAAAGGATGGTGCTTCCATCGGGGCCGTCGGCCCTGATCTGGACGCGGTGCGCGGGGACACTCACCGGAGTGAGGGATACACCTGCCACAGCACACACCCGCCCGCTACCGACGCCGTAAGGCACCGCCCGCCAGGGTCGATCCTGATGGGGTGAAACGACGGGACCTGGGATGACGGCTTTGAGCCTGCGGATGGCCGGTAAACCGGGCTTAGCATCGGGACGTCCCTGGAATTCCCATAGGCGATCACGCTTCTCCAATCCGGAGCGAGTCCGGGTATGAACCCGGCAGGAATCTCCACCTCCCAGATGACATTGCCGTCCTTCTCGATGCAGGAGACCAAGGCTCTATTCTGCCCCTCCGTCCCGGTTGTACCGTATACGACGAACCTGTCATCCACTATTCTCACCAGCGCGCGGAAGTCGCCCCCGCCGGACCCTGCGGTCTCGAGTCTGGCCCTGGAAGGCGCGGTTATTTCGACAATCTCGCACGATGAGGGTGCGGTTCCCAGGATTGCCGGCGTAATGTGGAAGTATCGCGCAGCTGCGGCTCCGGGTTCCCTGGCCTGGACCCATACCCCTCGCCTGGAGAACCCACATACCGTCGCCACGTACCCCGCCGGCAACTCCAGCCGCCCGGCCACCCTTGCAGGCGCGGCGTCCGCCCTGGCGAAATCGACCGGTCGCGAATGCGGCGCGCAGCCTGTGAACATGCTCACACCAACGGCATAGGCCAGCGCTAGACGCAGTCTTCCAGGTGGTTCCGCCGTCTTCGGTAACGAAGAACACGGCAGCAAAGTCGCCGTACTCGCTTCCCTCCCGGACAAGGTGAAAGATGACAGGGAGACTCCGTGGTTTGCGCGGCCTTCAACAAAAAACTGGGGCGGGAACACGTCAATGACACTGCTCTCCAGACCAGGGGGAATGGGCAGTCTTGGCACTCTCCAGGTTTTGCCGCGGTCCGTGGTCATAATAGAGGCCCAGTTGATCCGGTCCACGGCACTCAACAGTGATCCATCCTGTCTTGCCGTCGGGCAGGAAACTGACGCTTTTCTTAAGACCACGAAAAGGCAGGCTGTCACGCCATCAGCTGTTCTTCATGCTTAGTCATGAAGAGCCTCGCTGATGCAAAGGCGACTTCAGACCAGCCCCTGAGAAGCAATGGCCCAGCCGTGACACTTCGTGACCATGTGGATTTCCTCAAACGCAATCCCCTGTGTTTGGGTCGATTCTGGCTTACTGGTCGTCGCAGCGTTACTCGAAGGTGTAAAGGAGCCGGCGAGCCGTGCGGCACAACCACCTAAGACCGATGATGTTGCCACGGAAGCCATCAGGAGTCCCACTACAAATCCCCTCATAGCCGTTCCTTCCCTCGTAACACCCGGTTGTCCATCGCCCTATCCGCTGTGACACATTTCTCCTTTCGAGACGCAGAAGTGCTTAGAGAGTTCGCTTCTCAACACTATTCCAGGCCTGTGGCCCATCCTTAAGGAGAGTGGCCTCTCCAGGCGCCAGTGGGGGACTGCCGCTCGCCTCGTCACCGGGTCAACTTTCCTCACCTGCTATTGAGCCTTTCCAGCTGCCTTGAGGGCCTGCTTCGCGAACTCGTCCACTGACTGCCGGAATGCCGAGCGATTCCCACGCCAGAACCCACGGCTGGTGACGACTCTACACCCTATCCCGGTCAAGTGGCTCGATACCTGGCTGAGCGGCGCCTGGTGCCCGCCCGAAATCCCGCACGTAGCGAAGGGAGCGAACTTCTGCCCCGCCGCCGACTTCAGCCCGGAAAGGAACGAGTTTACTGCGGGTGCCGGTCTTCCAGCCCAAACGGGAAACCCGATGAAGACCAGATCGTAACCGCCGGTGTCCGCCACCGCCTGTGACAGGGTCGGACGCGCCGAGACGCGCGCCTGCAGAATGCCGGAGAAGACGCCGGGTACTTTCTCCGTCCTTATCGGCGCAACTGTCACTTCGATCCCCTCGGAGCAAAGCCTGTCCGCCAGCAGCCCCGCCACTTGCTCGGTCGTTCCGGTTCTTGAGTAAAAGGTGACCAGCGCTTTCACGGTTCCGCCTCCCCTGGATTTCCCCATCCAAGGAACCAGTATATGCCATAGAGCGAAGCCCGGCAATCGGCCACGCCGGCGAGCGAAATCCTTCCACTCCATTGGTACGAGTGCCCTAAAACAAGGTTACGGCTTCGGGCCACGGGTTCTGGAGATAAACTCAGGCATGTCAAACGGATACCTGACGTTTCTGGCCCGCTTGAACTCAAATGGCCGTACGGATCTGGTCATCAGAAGTCTCAACATCGATGTGAGCAAATCGCTTTTCCCTGCAGCCCATGCTATAGAGCTTGGCGTTTCTACGAAATCCCTGTCGGTACCGGCCTTACGCCTCGCCCCGGGTCCGCATGTGGTGACTCCCACGGGAATCTCTCAAAAGGCGGCCTCGATCGCCCTGAGATCCCCTTATGAGGATTTCGCGAGATGCGTGAATGAATGGCAGCGCCGGAGAGATGTCATCCTGGCGGAGGCGGAAGGGATGCCTATAATTCCGGCCGCCGGTGGGTGGTCAATGCTTTTTGGTGTTGGGAAACTTGGATACGACTCCTCCAGCGCCTCGGATCTCGTGCTCAGGAGAGGCAAGATAGCTGCCACCCCGATGAGGAACTGGGGAGAACAGAACAGCGATCAGTTCGTGCACTTCGTTTTCAGCAATGAAACCACCGACCGGCTGACCGGAATCGGTGAGAGGATCGAGCGGTCCCTTTGCCGGTAACTATTAGATCCTGGAGGCAATACCGTGGAGGATATTTCATCCGTTATCGGCCGGAACCTTGGCAGCATCAGAAAGCAAAAGGGGTTGAGCCTGGACAAGGTAGCCGAACTGACCGGAGTAAGTAAAGGCATGCTCGCGCAAATAGAGCGCGGGGAGACCACTCCAACCGTCAACACTGTGTGGAAGATAGCCACAGGGCTGAAAGTGCCGTTCAGCGAGCTGATTGCCGAGCAAAGGCCGCTTGTTGAGTTTGTCGACAGCGACCGTATACAACCCATGATAGACATGGTTGAGGGGATGACCGTCTATCCCCTTTTCCCCTTCACCCCCGAACGCAATTTCGAGGTGTTCACGGTCATTCTCGAACCAGGCTCAAGTCACTCCTCTGATCCCCATGCGGAAGGGGCTGAAGAGTGTATTGTCCTAGTGGAAGGAACACTGGAGTTGACCATCGCCGGGGAAAAGCATAATCTCTTCCCCGGAGATGCCATTCGCTACCAGGCCCATAAGCCCCATACATATAAAAGCGGCGCCGGAGTGGCGTCGAGGTTTGTTGACATTATTCACTACAGCAATCCAGCAAGATAATAGGGAGACTGACTTCTTTTCCGTCATGTGTGATTTACGTATAGTCTCCGCCTTTAGTCTTCGGGCGGTATTGACCAGAAAACAGAATCGGGGTCTCGGCTATCATCCTGGCCGAAAACCCCGGGAGTTTCAGTATGGTGTCGGGAGCGGGACTTGAACCCGCACGGTGTTCACCATCCGCCACTCAAACGTACGCGCCTGCCCGCACCCACACCCCCGTCTCAACTGCTCAGACTATCATCACGTATTCCGGTTCACTCCACCGTCACCGACTTCGCCAGGTTCCTCGGCTTATCCACGTCGCAGCCCCGCGCCACGGCGGCGTAGTATGCCAGCAGCTGCAAGGGCACGACCTCGACCGCCGGCATCAGCAGCGGGTCAATCGACGGAATCTCCAGTAGCACGTCGCACTGGCGCCGGATGTCCGCCATTTCATGCGATCCCTCGGGCACGACGCCTATGACAGTGGCCTCGCGCGCCTTGACCTCGGTGATGTTCGACAGCATCTTCTCCATCACGTGCGGTTGCGTCGCCAGTGCGATTACCGGCACGCCCTCCACGATGAGCGCCAGCGTCCCGTGCTTGAGCTCGCCGGCGGCGTATGCCTCGGCGTGGATGTAGGCGATTTCCTTGATCTTCAGCTGGCCTTCCATCGCAATGCTGTAATCGAGGCCGCGGCCGATGAAGAACATGTCGTTGACGTGCGCCCAGTCGCTGGCGATCCTGGCCACCTGGTCCTCGAGCCGAAGTACGGCAGCAACCCTGTCGGGCAGCGCGCGGATCTCCGAGATGAACCTCCGCCTCTCGATCTCGTCGACCAGCCTGCGCTCCTGCGCGAGGTAGGTCGCCAGGAGGGCCAGCGCCGCGCACTGCGTGACGTATGCCTTGGTGGAGGCCACCGCGATCTCCGGCCCCGCCCAGGTGTGCAGCACGTAATCGGCTTCGCGGGAGATCGAGCTGCCCAGCACGTTGCATATTGCCAGCACGGGCACCCCTTTGCGCTTCGCGACGCGGAGCGCGGCCAGCGTGTCGGCGGTCTCACCGGACTGGCTCACGACGATCATCATGTCGCCCGGTCCCATCAACGTCTCGCGGTAGCGGAACTCCGACGCGAGGTCGGCCTCGACGGGTATCCTCGCCATCTTCTCGATGAGGTACTTGCCCGTCAGCCCCGCGTGGTACGCTGTGCCGCAGGCTACAACGAAGACCCGCCGGACGCCCGTCACCAGCTCGTAGGGCAGCCCGAGCTCGTCGAGGACCACCCGGGACCCGTCGTCCGCGACTCGCCCGCTGAGCGTGTCGCGCACCGCCCTGGGCGTCTCGTGGATCTCCTTCAGCATGAAGTGCTGGTATCCACCCCGTTCCGCCGCGACGGCGTCCCACTTTATGTTGAATACCTCCTTGTTGCGGAGGTGCCCGCCGGTATCCTTGATGGTCACGGAGTCGCGCGTCAGGATGGCCATCTCGCCGTCCTCGAGGATGTACGCCCTGCGGGTCTTGCCGAGGATTGCGGGTATGTCGGACGCAATGTAGTTCTCGCCCTCGCCCAGGCCCACGATGAGGGGGCTGTCCTTGCGGACGGCGATTATCTTGCCGGGCTCGCGCTTGCTGATCACACCCAGCGCGAAAGAGCCCTTCAGCCTGGACACGGCCTGCCTGACTGCCTCGCTAAGGTCGCCCTCGTACACGTCCTCGATGAGGTGGGCGACGACCTCCGTGTCGGTCTCCGACGTGAACCTGTGGCCGCGAGCAACGAGATAATCCTTGAGCGTCCCGAAGTTCTCGATTATCCCATTGTGAACGACCACGAAATCACCGGTGCAGTCTGAATGAGGGTGCGCGTTCTGGTCAGACGGCCGCCCGTGTGTCGCCCATCTCGTGTGGCCGATGCCCAATCCGTCCGAATCGTTGAAGCCGTCGAGCGCCGCCACCAGGTTGGACAGCCGGCCGACTTTCTTGAGTACCTCGATGTGGTCCTTGTCGAGCACCGCCACACCGGCGGAGTCATAGCCCCTGTATTCCAGTTTCTTGAGTCCGTCCAGGATGAACGGGAGCGCGCTCCCGTCACCAACGTACCCGACGATGCCGCACATGCATGTACTCCTCCCCATGAAAAACAGAATCGTGCCATTCCCCGAACGTGGGAGACGAGCCCCCGTGAGGGAACGGCACGACGTAAGGCAGACATCACAGCCCTAAGCCTGACGGCGCCTTCCGGCGCCGGAACATCGCGGATCTGCTTCGAGCATTGCGTTATGCCGTCACCCGGCCGATTTGTCTCCGGAGTCGCCTCCGGCCTTTCCCGGCCTACTCTCGGTCGTGACCAACCGTGGGGCATCCGCCGAATCTTTCGATGAACCCCACCCTCGTCAACTTGCGCGACCCTCGTACATAGAAAACCACACACGCTGAGAACCACCATTCGCGCAAGTCCAGGCGCTGATTGCTGTCGTGGGCGCCTCGCCGGGCGTTAACCCCGCGCTCGCCCCCGCCGTTCCCTCGATCTCACTTGCCATAGCCGCACGACGGGCCCCGCACAGGGACTCGCCCGCGCGACCGTGGGCCGCTACGCCCCGAACTCCCTGCTTATCACCTCCCCGATTTCCTCGGCGATCTGCAGCGCTCGCCCTGCGTCATCTGTCTCGACCATCACGCGTATCAACGGCTCGGTCCCCGAGGGCCTCACCACCACGCGACCCGTTTCGCCGAGCGCCTTCTCCGCCCGCGCGATCACCGCCTGGACTCCGGAAGCGGATGACAGCCTCTCCGAGAGACTGCCGATCGCTCCCGCCACCTTGACGTTCACCATTACCTGCGGGTACTTCGTCATCGCCGCCGCGGATGAGAACTTGCGAGCGCTCGCCTTAATTATGGAGGCCACCTTGAGCGACGTCAATATCCCGTCACCCGTGGTGCTGTGATTGAGGAATATGATGTGGCCCGATTGCTCGCCGCCGAGGTTATACCCGGACGCCAGCATCTCCTCGAGGACGTACCGGTCGCCGACGCGCGTGCGCTTTACCGACACACCGCTTCTCCGGAGAGCCACTTCCAGCCCAAGGTTGGACAGCACCGTGGCCACGACTGTATTGTCCTTCAACACTCCGCGCGACGCCATGTCCAGTCCGCAAATGGCGAGAATCTGGTCGCCGTCCACCACGTTGCCTTTCTCGTCGCTGGCTATGCACCGGTCGGCGTCACCGTCATACGCGAAGCCTACGTCGGCCTGGTTCCGGCGGACCGCCTCGCACAGTGTCGCCGGATAGGTAGAGCCGCACTTGACGTTGATATTCAGCCCGTCGGGCGAGTCGCAGACCGCGACGACCTGCGCGCCCAGCCTGCGGAACACCTCGGGAGCGATCGCGGACGCCGATCCGTTCGCGCAGTCCAACACCACCTTCAAACCCTCGAGCGGCGCCGCGCCCAGATCGCGCCCCGCAGGACTCCTGTGCGCGGATTCCTCCGCCACACTCATAAGGAATCCCATGTACATCTCGGTGGATTCGTCTTTGCTCAGCACTCGCGCCCGCCCGACGTCGCCCTTCGTCGGCCGCGGAAGCCTATCTGAAGCGCCCGCCGCGGTCCCGCAGGCGGGCCCGCTGGCCGCACGCACAACATCGCTCAGACCCGCAGGTCCGAGCACGAGCGTCTCTATCTCCTCCTCGACGGGATCGGGAAGCTTGAAGCCGTTGACGTTGAATACTTTGATCCCATTATATTCAGCGGGGTTGTGGGACGCGCTGATCATGAACCCGCCGGCGATCCCGGGAAGCCTGCTCAGATAAGCGACGCCGGGGGTGGTCATAACCCCGGCGCGGAGCGCGTCGGCCCCCGATGAGCATATCCCGGCTACCACCGCAGCCTCCAGCAGGTCGCCCGACGCGCGGGTGTCGCGCCCGACGATGATGCCCGGGCGCGACGCCGGTTGGCCGGGCCGGACGGGCGTTACGCCGCCGCCTGCGGGGCCGGCGCCTGCCGCAGGGACGCCCCCGGTCTCGGAGGCGGGGCCGTTCTTCACCAGGAAGTACGTCGCCGCCCGCGCCACCCTGTAAGCCAGTTCGGCGTCGAGTTCGGTGTTCGCGATACCCCGTATTCCGTCAGTACCGAAGAGCCTGCTCATGGCGCCTCCTCCGTGCGCGGTTCTACCTCGGTGTGAGAGTCAACGTGACGTTCTCCGGCGTCACCTTTTCGAGGGAGAATTCGTCCGAGACCGGGACCTGTACCCTTAACTCGTGGGACCCCGCCCCGAGTCCCGCGGCGTTTATGAACGGCTGAATCTTCTGCGCGATGTCGTCGGCATTCAGCGCCTCTACCTGGTCACGGCGTCCCTCAATGGTGACGTCCACGGAAGGCGGATTCACGTTGAACCTGAACTGCCCTGGTGACACGTTCTGAATCCGGACGGGTATGGCCTGGAACGTCCTCTGGATCCTGTCCTCCACGATGGCGACTCTGACGAGCACGGTCCTCTGCTCGACGCTGAATCCAGGTGGAAGCACCAGTTCCGCCTGCTTGTCGACGTCGTACGACTGGCCCGAGACGTCGACGCCGTATGTCCTGATCGAATTGAGTGCCCCCAATTTGTCAGCGGGTCCCCTGACCCTGACCTCTTTGGGCACGGTGGTCACGTCGGCCACGCGGAACCCTGCCCGAGCCGTGCCGACGATCTGCGGAACGACCTTCACCATCTTGGCCGGGGGCAGGGGTTTCATTGCCACCCTGATCTCGATCTGCTTCGGGTTCACCGTCACCAACTTGACTTCGCGGCCATCCCCGTCTACCGCGCGGAGATCTATCGCCCTGGTGACGTCCGCGGCCGCCCCGGCGACATCCACCTCCCCAACAACCTTCTGGACGCTCTGCATCTTGGACTTGGGGCCTTTCAGCGCGACCTCGGGGGTCTTGAGCTCGACACCCCCCGTAACGAAGTCCTCATTGGGGCTGCCCGTCAACTTGATTTCAGGCTTGAATGACCTGGTAACTTCCACGTCGAGCGAGATCGAGATGTTCTCCGGCACCACCTCCACCAGGTCAATTCCGGCGGGGAGCGCGACCTTCACCGGGAACTGGGAACGCCCGGGCTCGGCGCCCTTCAGGTCTACCGTCGCCGTCACCTGGTCGTCTGTCACACCTGAGATCAACCGCTTCTGGCTCTGCACCGTGATACGGATGTTCGTGGGGACCGTCTCCATGACGAACATGCCGCTCTCCAGGTTGACGAACTTGACCGGCACGTTCTGAAAAGTCCTGGGCGTGATGGGGTTCTGCTCGGTCGTAACCTGGAACCAGAGCACTATGCCCACGAGGATCGATATCACTTTCAGGGTGAAATCCTTCTCAAGCCAGCTGTTCATGGTCTAACCACTACCCATTCTTGTCGGCTCACCCGCGCCGCCGGAGGCCGGCGTGCTTGCTCTTGCACAGGCTCGAAAGCATCTCGCGCAGGGTTTTGCCGTCGAGATACCTGATGAATTTGCCCGCGTTGGCCAGGGATATCGTCCCAGTCTCCTCGGAGACGACGACGGCCAGCGCGTCCGAATGCTCGGTGATGCCCAGCGCCGCGCGGTGGCGGCTGCCGAATTCGATGCTCAGGTCGGCCGCGTCGGTCAGCGGCAGGAAACAAGACGCCGCGACTATCCTGTTGCCCCTGATTATCACGGCGCCGTCGTGCAGCGGCGTGCCCGGGACGAACAGGTTGATCAGGAGTTCGGCCGTGACCAGTGCGTCAATGCGGACACCGGTTTCGACGTAGTCCGTGAGACCGGTTTCCCTTTCCACGACGATGAGCGCGCCGCACTTGTTTCTGGCCATGACCTCGGCAGCACGGGATGTCTCCTCGATGAGCCTGGCCACGTCCACTTCCTCGAGGAACGCAAGAGACGGCGAGAACAGCTTCCCTCGCCCGATCTGTTCGAGCGCCCGCCTGAGCTCGGGTTGGAACACCACGGGGAGGGCGACGAAAAGCATCGTCCTCGCGTTGACCAGCAGCCAGTTGATGGTGTACAGGCGGAGCCGGCCCGCTATGAGGGTGCCCACGAGCAGGATAAGGATGCCCCTGATGAGCTGGACCGCCCTGGTGCCGCGGACGAGGGTCAGGAACTTGTAGATGAGATACGAGACTATGGCGATGTCAACGACCGCGACGACGAGATCGGCCAGGCTCAGGAAGCGGATCTGGTTTAGTAACACCGGTGAATCACCCTTGCTTGATTACACAACATCGACAAGATTCATTCTACGGTCAATGCTGCAAAACCTTTGCTCGGCGCTGGCAATTCATGTGGGGGTCAGTAGGCCCTGGCGACGACGAACTCGGTGAGCCGCTCGAGGCTGGTGCGGGCCGGGCACGATCTCACGGCCGTGAGGCGGTCCGCCGCTCGCAAGGCGAACGTCCTCGCCACCCCGGAGCAGTACTGGGCGGAATCGGATTCCCTCAGGATCGCAAGCGCTTCAGCCAGGTCCGCAGGGTCGCAGGCCCCCTCCGGATGCTGGCGTCCGAAGCAATTAAGGAGTTCCGCAAACCGGCCCCGTTTGGGCGTTGTCTTGAGGCAACGTATGACGGGCAGCGTCAACAATCCCTCCCGGAGGTCTACCCCCGCGG
Source organism: Bacillota bacterium (assembly GCA_013178305.1). NCBI lineage: Bacteria > Bacillati > Bacillota > Bacillota bacterium. Next base: position 654,049 of record JABLXB010000001.1, read on the forward strand.
GTTTGCCCGTCTGCGCGGGATCGCCGAATACGTCAAGCGCGTCGTCGGTGATCTGAAACGCAATGCCGAGGAACCTGCCGTAATCCGCAAGGGCTTTCCCGGCGGCGGCCGGCGCCCTGCCCAGCAGGGATCCGATCCTGCAGCACTCCGACAGGAAGCGTGCGGTCTTACTTTCGATACGGAGGAAGTATTCCCTCTCACCCCTTTCGCCGGAGTCCGAGAACAACAGCGAGACGCGGTCGTCGCCCTCACCGAGCTCTCGCGCCTGGCCCGCGCACATCTCTTCCGCGGCCGAGGCTAACCCCGCGAATGCCGCAGGCGGGATGCCGGCCAGCATCGCGAACGCCCTCGCGAACAGGTAGTCTCCGGCCAGGAGCGCAGTCCTGATACCCCACCTGTCGTTGACGGAGGGCATCCCCCTGCGCCTGTTGGACCCGTCGATGATGTCGTCGTGGATGAGGGTGGCCGTGTGGATCATCTCCACGGCCGCCGCGGCGGGAATGACGTGCTGGGCATCATAGCGGTAACAGAGGGCGGACAGGATCACCAGGGCGGGCCGGAGCCGCTTTCCGCCGCGCGCGAGGAGATGTGCTGCCGGAGGCTTGAGGCTCTCGTCTCCGGAGTCGAGGGATTCCCGTATCATCTTCTCGACGGCCGCCAGCTCGGGCGCGGCCGGCTCAAGCAACTCATCGATCCTCATACACCCCGTTTTCTGCTCCGGTAACGGATTATCCTACGTTCGCCTACATTGTGGCGCAGGGCCGGCCGCCTTATCCGCGCGGCGCGTCCAGCCGGCGCAGCCGGCGGCGTGGTATAGAAACGCACGGCTGGCTGACGCTCGAGCAGTTCGTCGACATGGTGGCCATCGCCGAGATGACGCCCGGTCCGATAGCCGTCAACACCGCGACGTTCGTGGGGTTCCGCCTAGCGGCGGTGGCCGGTTCCGCGGCCGCGACCCTGGGCGTGGTGGCGCCGTCAGCGCTTGTTGTGACAGTGCTGGCCGTGCTCCTCCGGAGGTACAAATCGGTTCCGTGGCTGAACACGTTCTTTATCGGGGTCAGACCGGCGGTGATCGCGCTCATCGCCCACGCGGGTCTGTCCGTGGCCAGGGCCTCAGTCCGGGACACGGCCTCCCTTGGTATCCTGGCGGTTTCGCTTGCGCTTACCCTTGGGACCAGTATAAACCCGATCCTCATACTGGTGGCCGCCGGAGTCGCGGGGGCCATCATCTTCTAGAACCCGTGCCGGACCATCACGGGCGGCCGTATCCCCCTGGCGACTCCCCGAGAGGGCGCGCGCTATCGCCGCGATCCTTCTCATCCGGTGGTTCACGGCCGACTTGCTGATGGGCGGGTCCATCAGCCTCCCGAGCTCCTCCAGGCTCGCCTCGGGGTTCTGAATGCGAGCCATCGCGAGCCGCCTGAGGGACTGCGGGAGCGCGTCGAGCCCAACGGTGGCCTGTATGTCCGAAATGTAATCCGACTGTTTGACGGCGGCGTTCGCAATCTTGGAGATGTTGGCGGTCTCCATGTTCACCAGCCGGTTTACGCGGTTCTTGACGTCCTTCATCACCCTGGCGTTCTCGTAATTGAGAAGCGCCGTGTGAGCCCCCATCAGGTTGAGCAGCCGGACGATTTGCTCGCCCTCCTTGAGGTAGACTACGGAGCCGTTCTCCCTGTTCAGAAGGTTTGCGTCCACGCGAAGCGTCTTCAGTTTTCGCTGCAGGTCGGCAGCCTGCTCCTCGTGCTTGGAAACGATCTCGAGGTGGTGTCCGCCGGACGGCGCCGCCACCGAACCGCTGCCGAGGAAAAACCCCCGCAGGTACGATCTCGCACAGTGCGCTTTCAGGGCGATCGCCGGCCCCGGCCGGTGTTGGAGGAGCCTGTCCCGGGGGAATCCGAGCGCATCCAGCAGGCGCTCCGCGTCGGGGTGGGCCAGCCGCACGATGTACCTCATGGTCTTGCGCGGCCGCGAATCCCTGCACACAATGAACTCCGGGTGTGCACTGCAGACGTCCTTCACCAGGCGGAACACCTTCCTCGACACAGCGGGGTGACCGGTCGAGACAATGAGTCCCATGCGGCCGCCGGATTGCACCTGCAGGGTCCCTGAAGCCATCAGGAGCCCCGCCAGTTCCGCGCGCCTGCAACAGTCGCGCTGCGGGTATACGCGGGCCAGCTCGTCCTTTACGTCATGAGAGAACGACATTCCGGCCCTTCCTCACCCTTCCCATGAGTCTCATGATGCATTTCGCCAGCTCGTGTGGGTCGTGCCTTACGTAGTCACCTCTGGTCACTAGGGGTTTACTCACGACGGTGGCTCCGCCGAGCTCCACGTCTCCGCCTACCGGGACGGCACCCTGTTCGAGGTAGCGGCGGCGCGCCGGTTCCGGCGCCTCCTCACTGTTACATACCACCGCGTCGATGGCGTCCTCTCCCAGCGCCCCCGCGACCGCCAGCACGTGCGCCGCGGCGTCGTAGCCGTCGGTCTCTCCGGGCTGCGTCATCACGTTGCAGACGTATATGCGAAGCGCCTTCGAGCGCCGCACGGCCTCAGCTATGCCGCGAACCGACAGGTTCGGCATGATGCTCGTGTACAGGCTGCCGGGGCCGATCACGATCGCGTCGGCCTCCTCGATGGCGCGGATCGCCTCGGGGAGCGGCTGGGGGTCCGGAGGGTCCAGGAACACCCGCCTGATCTGCCTTCCCGGCTGCGGGATCGAGCTCTCGCCGCGCACGACGTTCCCTCCGGCGACCTCGGCGCAGAGCGTGACGTTCTCGAGTGTCGAGGGAAGAACGCGCCCGCGAATGGCAAGGACCTTGCTCGACTGGCGCACTGCCTCTTCGAAGTCCCCCGTCATCTCGGTCATAGCGGCGAGGAACAGGTTCCCAAAGCTGTGCCCCCGCAGTTCACCCTTCCGGAACCGGTGTTGGAACAGCGCTTCCATCAGGGGCTCGGTGTCGGCCAGCGCGACGAGGCAGTTTCTGACGTCACCGGGGGGCAGCATGCCGATGTCCCGCCGGAGGCGGCCGGAACTGCCGCCGTCATCGGCCACGGTGACTATGGCGGTGATGTTGTTCGTGTACTCCTTCAGGCCGCGCAGGAGGACCGAAAGGCCGGACCCTCCGCCAATGGCGACTATCCTCGGGCCACGTTCGAGGTAGCGCTTCTGGAATACGATGTCAGTGAGACTATCGGTGGCGCCCGGTGCGAGCGCCCCGACTATCGAGTGTACCAGGCGGTTGACCGCATAGGCGCACAGCCCGACCCCCACGACGAACACGGCGACGCCCAGCCCGACGGGAGAGGCCTGGCCGCCCGCGATTGACCTCCCGAACTCAAGCAGCACTTGCTCGATCCTCGCGAGGAATCGCAGGTCGGAAGCGATGGCGATGCCCTCGCCGGCCATGATGACGCCGAGCGACAGAAGAAACACCCAGCGTTTTATGTTGAGTCCCGGGAGAAACCAGCGGGCTATCCTCATTCCTTCCCCTGCCCTGCGGTGAGCCATTTGTCGATGTCGCGGTGCTCCACGACCACAGTGTTACCCTCTCCGCGCAGCGCGTTTGCGAGCTCTTCCGCGACCACGACGGACCTGTGCTGGCCTCCGGTGCAGCCTACGGCGATGTTGAGTTGCGTCTTCCCCTCATTAATGTAGTGGGGCAGCAGGAATCTGATGAGGGAATTGAGCCGCCTCATGAACTTCTTCGTGACCGGCCACTTGAGGACGTACTCCTTCACCTCGTCGCGTTCGCCGGTCAGCGGCCGCAGCGACTCCACGTAGTGCGGGTTGGGCAGGAACCTGACGTCGAATACGAGGTCGGCATCGAGGGGAAGCCCATGCTTGAAACCGAACGTCACGACGGTAATGATTATGCGCCTGCGCTCTTTCTCCGTGGAGAATATCTGGAGGATCTCTTCCCTGAGGCGCTGGGGTGTCAGGTCCGAGGTATCGATAATGACGTTGGCCTTGCCTTTTATCTCCTCGAGCTTTTTCCTCTCTGCTTTTATGCCCTCGAGGATGTTGCCCTGCGGAGCCAGCGGGTGCCTGCGCCGGGTCTCCTTGTACCTCCGCACCAGCACCTCGTCGTTCGCTTCGAGGAACAGTATCTCGTACGGCAGCCCGACCTCTTCGAGCCCTTTGAGCGCTTCGGCAAGGTCGTCGAAGAACTCGCCCCCACGGATGTCGATGACGAGGGCGACCCGCCGCACGGAGTCGCCGGACGACTGGGCGCACAGCTCAGCGAACTTGGGTATCAGGGCAGGTGGCAGGTTGTCCACGCAGAAGAACCCGAGATCCTCGAGACTCCGCACGGCCTGGGTTTTGCCCGCGCCGGACAACCCCGTGATGATGACGAACCTGATGTCGTTCACTGCAACGACTCTCCCCAGGCAGGTTATTTGGGGCTTAACCTTCTACTCCGCGATGACGGTATCCTCTATTGGCTCCGGCGGTCGACCGCCGCCGGAGGCCGGCCTCCGGCGGTAGCCGTCGAGTGCCACGTTTGCGATCTGCTCTGGCACGAGTCCTGCCTTCTCCGCTATCGCCGCGGCGCGCTCGACCCGGCCCACGTCCCGAGGGTCGTGAGCGTCGCTGGAGAGGACGAACTTGGCGCCCTGCCTGGCGGCCACCCGTACGTAGTCCGGCCCGCTGCGCGTGTGGGAGGCGTTGATCTCCAGGGCCGTCCCCTTTCTGACGCACGCGCGCGCCAGCTCCGCCGTATCGATGTTGACCTTGAGGCCGGGGTGGGTTATCAGGTCGATCCTGTTCCGGTACACCGCCTCGACCAGTGCCTTCGTATTGTCGACCCTTGCTCGCCGCGAGCCCGCCCGCGTCCACCGGGCCAGGGTGAGGTTGTTCACCATCAACCTCAGGGTATCGTCGAGCGTGGGGGGCAAGACCTGCAGGTGTATACCAGCCAGTCTGATATCGAGACGCGCGTCGATTTCGGGTGGGGTGTCCAGTCTCCCGTCGAGGCTGACAACGTTGGCCTCTATGCCCGCGAGCACCTTTATCTGCGGGAACTCCCGTTGGCACTCCTCAATATCTTGCAGAAGGGCCCCCCAACGGCTCCTCTTCGTGCCTATCCACAGCATGGCGGGGCCGTGGTCGGTTATGCCGACCTCCGACAGCCCCATCGATACGGCGGCCCGGACGTTGTCCCTCACGGACCCGGTCCCGTGGCTGTACCTGGTGTGCGTGTGGTAATCGGCGAATACCCTGAATTTGCCGTCAGCGGGGGCCACTCCAGATTACTCCAGGAGCCCCGATAGATGCTCCTCGAAATCCTGTGGGCGCACCAGGAACGCCAGTCTCTCGGGTTCGGTGATCATGCACGTGTACAGCGGGACCCCGCGCCGCAGCCCCAGTTCGGGTAGATCGGCCGGGTCCACCAGCCTCGGCGCGGGTGCGTAGCCGTAATGCTCGTTCGGCACGAACACGCCCTTGTCGCCGTTCTCCACCTCGTAGAAGGCAGCGCCCCGGGCCTGCCTGTACGGCCCGTAGTTCGAGGTGAACGTCGCCTCCACGAGGTTGCACATCACCAGAGGCTCGGGGCCCGGATTAATCGTGACGTGGCCGTACCCGGGCGGCATGACGACCTTGTCGCCCGGCCCCGCCTCGACCACCACCACGTCGTCGACCGTACCGGGTTGTTCGCCAGGTCTCTGCAGGAGGTAATGGGCGCGCCCGCTCAATACCTCGTATATCTCGGGATACTCGACGGATTCCCCGGGAACGTGGGCGTGGTAGTGGCCCGCGGTCTTTATGTACTCCGTTCCGATGGCGCCCGGGCGGATCACGGTTATGTCGTACCTGATGGAGTGGCATTCGGCAATGCTACGGTGTTCGGGGAGTACGACCCCCCTGTACATAAAGTAGAGGTCTTCGGGTCCCGCCGCAGTCTGGTTGTAGAGAACGTCGCGGATCTCCTGGAGGCGCCTGACCGAGGGTTTGACCGCAGTCAGGCCGTCCGAAAACCGGACGTCCAGCCCATCAACGGAGATCGGGATGCCTGAAATCTCGCGCAGATCCCGCATGAATACCATCCTTTCCGAGCCCGCCTCTACAGTGCCCCGCATGCGCTATTCAGTGGACGGGTCTCTGGGCTTGCAGATAACCTCCAGCACCTGGCCGTCGAAGAATGACTTGGCGTGGGCTGGCCTTACTACCAGAGCGGTGTCGGCGCCGTTACTCGATCCCCCGACTGCTATTATTTCCTCGCCGTAGGGTACCAACCCTGCGTCGAGGGCCATCGTGGCGATCTCCACGCACACCTTCGTCCCCTGCCCGAACATGCGGAGGGTGTACGCTATCAAGCCGCCCACGTATTGACCGCCGAACTTGTTCGCGACTGCGCGGTCCACGCCGCCGAACAGGTGGGTCGTGATGAGCACCGGAACCCCCTTCGACCGCAGTTCGGATACGATCTCCGCCGGCATCTGCTGTTTGCCCGGCTCGTCAAACCCGGAGTGGTGGGCGACCACGATCAGCTTTATTCCGCCCTCGCGCGGCAACAGCTCGAGCGCCTTCCTGGCCGTGGGTCCGCACGTGCTGGCCACCACGACATGTTTTATGCCCATCTCGCGGGCACGAGCGTATGCCGCCTCGATGGTCGCAACGGTGTTTTCGGCTCCTGCGCGTTCCCAGTACATAGACGCACCTCCGGCTGACAGGTTCTGCGAAAAGCCCTGTCTCCCCTCTTACTCTTTTTCACCAGGCCGCGCATTTAAAAAGGTAAGGAGGTTCCGGGGCGAATGTGTAGAACCCACGTCGTTAGCGGCAGCATCCAGAGGTGTTCACATGACCGGCCTTGCCGATAGAGTACGAAAGATGATTGAGTCCGAAGACGAACGCCAGCCGTTCACCGATGGGCAGATGGCGAAAGCGCTGGGCGTGAAGAGGCCGTACATCACACACCTCCGAAGGGAAATGGGGATGCCGGATTCCCGGGAGCGCCTCAAGCAGGCGCTCCACCGCGCCATCGGCAGGCTTCCCAGGACCGGCGGTGCGGGCCATGAAGAGCGCCTCGATCTCAACGAACTCGCATCCAGGCTCGGTAGGGCCGGCTTCAATGTTTCGCGCTACACCTTGCGAAGGTTCCTTAGCGCCTACGGTCAGGGGGGCGCGACGCCGGTGCGCTCCAGCGGCAGTACGACCACCGGAATGGAGCGCCGCCGGGACAGCCGGGGTAACCAGGCCGCAGGCGGTGGGCGGGCTGCGCAAGGTGAGCGGGCCACGCGGGGGGAACAGGCTCCACAAGACGCGTTTGCCTCCGTGATCGGCTACGACGGGGACCTCAAGAGCTGCGTCGACCTCGCCAAAGCCGCCGTGCTGTACCCGCCGAACGGCCTGCACACACTCATAGTCGGCGAAACAGGGGTGGGTAAGAACCTGTTTGCCGAGGCGATGTACCGGTTCGGGGTCGAGTCGGGAGCGCTGAAACCCGCCGCCCCGTTCGTGCATTTTAACTGCTCGGATTACGCAAACAACCCCGAACTGCTCTTATCGCAGCTTTTCGGTCATGCGAAGGGGGCCTATACCGGCGCCGAGGGGGAAAAGCCCGGTCTCGTCGAGAGGGCAAGCGGGGGGATGTTGTTCCTGGATGAAGTGCATCGCCTGCCGCCGCAGGGGCAGGAGATCCTGTTCCGCATCATAGACACGGGGCGGTTCCGGCGACTCGGGGAGACGGGAGTCGAGCACAACCTCACGATCCGGCTCGTGGCGGCTACGACGGAAAAACCCGAGGCGATGCTGCTCGACGCGTTTCGCAGGCGGATCCCCGTGTTCATCGAGATCCCGCCGCTGCAAAAGCGGTCCTTTCACGAGCGTTTTCACCTGCTCTCGCAGTTCTTCCGGCAAGAGGCCGCACGAGTTCGCACGCGGATAACGGTCACCCGCGACGCCCTCGTCTCACTCATGCTGTACTCCCCGAAGGGAAACGTGGGCCAGCTCAAGAGCGACATACAGGTGTCGATCGCGAAAGCGTTCCTGAACAGCGTTACCGACCGGCGGGATGACATGAGGGTCGATGTGAACACGCTCCCCTTCGAAGCCCAGAAGGGCCTGGTTAAGGCCAGCAGCCTGAGATACGGTCAGGATTTCCTGGCGCCGCTCACCGACATGGTATTCGAAGTGAAGCAGGGCGAGGCGCAGGCTGAGCCATTCCCCGGCAAAGCCCCGAGCAAGGCGGGGGTAGAGGAGACCATATACGATTTCATAGAAGCACGCTGGCGGCAGCTGCGGGAGACCAACTTCTCGGAGGACGAGATCGGCGATCTGATCGGCCACGAGGTCGAGCGCAAGATCAGCGCCAGCATGAAGCGAAGCGCCCGGGTTGCCCGCGATGACCTTGTCAAGGTGGTCGGGAGCCATCTGGTGCGCTCTGTAGAGGAGGCGCTTACGCTGGCCGGCCCCGCGATAGCGGTATCGAACCCGAACCTGGCTTACTATCTGGCGCTTCATCTCCACGCTTCAGTCAACCGTATCAAGCAGGGAAAACCGGTGATCAACCCTCGTCTGAACGAAATCCGCTCGTCTTACCCCGCGGAATTCGAACTGGCCAGGAAGATGCTGGCATACATCGAGGGGAGCCTGGGAGTGGCGTTGCCCGAGGCCGAAGCGGGTTTCGTGGCGCTGTACTTACGTAACGCGTCCGCGGCCCAGCAGGGGCCGCCGGATGTCGGGCTCGTCGTGATGACGCACGGCCGCGTGGCGAGCAGTCTCCTCGAAGTGGCCCACAGACTGATGGGAGAGTCCGACACCTGCTGCGTCGAGATGTCGCTCGATGAGAACCCCGAACAGGTCATACGCCGCGCCACGGATGCCGTGATCCAGGCAAACCGCGGCAGCGGCGTGCTGATCCTGGCCGACATGGGATCTCTCACCACGTTCGGGCCCGTCATATCGAAAAGTACGGGGATCGAAACCAGGACTGTGGACAGGGTCGACTCGATCCTGGTGATGGAAGCCATGCGCCGCATCCGCTTCTCCCGGCTGAGCCTCGACGAACTCTCCCTGCAGCTCGGGGAGATCTCGGGCGGGCGACCGGCGGCCGCCGAGCGGTCCAGGCGCGGGGCGGTCATCCTGACCGTTTGCCTCACGGGAAAGGGAACCGCGGAGCACCTGAAGAAACTGCTCGACCACACGCTCACCGACAGCTCGGTTGAGATACGGCCGCTCGGCGTGTTCGGTTCGGGGGACCTTTCACAGGCGATATCGAGGATCCAGGCCGGCAAGGACGTCATTGCGGTCGTCGGCACGGTGGACCCCGAGTATCCGAACGTCCCATTCATTTCGGTGGAAGAGGTGATCTCGGGGAGGGCAACGCGTGTACTGCAATCCCTCATCGAGCAACGCCCTTCCCCGTCACTCCAGGACCTGTTCGACGCGTCGCTCTGCAGGGCGAAGGTCAACCCGGGCACGAAGGACGAGGTGCTCAGGGACATGTGCGACATGCTCCGGAAGGCCGGCGTCGTCAGGGAAGGGTTCTACGAGAGCGTCGTGGAACGCGAGTCGCTTGCTCCCACATGCATGTACGACCCGGGTGAGAACCCCATGGCCATCCCGCACCCCCTGGTGTCCAGTTTCACGGAGAAGTCCGCCGTGGCTGTCGCCACCCTGGCGTCCCCGGTGGAATGGGGTGGCCTGGTGGTCGACCTGGTATTCCTCATCGCCTATACGTCCCGCGACAAGGTCCTGGCAGAGACGTTCTTTCACACCGTGCTGAAGAACGAGGGCCTGCTCGCAGCGTTGCGAAAGGCGAAGAAGGATTCGGACATTTTCAGCCTGTTACGTTCTTGATTCACTCCGGCTTTTCCCCAGCGTAACCGCCTATTTACCTTTTTCTCTCGTGACGGCACGCGCCTTGCTTTGGTGTCATACCAGGATGCCGGCGGCTCTCACCGGCGCCGGCGGGACCGTGGCTCAGGGCCGTGGATCACCGGCAGGGCTTCACCATAGCGTGAGGAGGTGCACCGTGCGATGCTCGGGACTCTCAGGGCGGAAGTACTTCACACGGCGAGGTCGCTGCGTGACCTCGGGCTTGTGTCTCTCGCCGGCGGGACCGTGTGCGCGCGAGACCGGGAGACCGGCCTGGTGGCGATCACGCCGTCCGGGGTCGATTACTTCGAGATAACCTCCCCTGACGGGATATGCGTCGTCGATCTGGACATGCGGCTGGTGGACGGGCGGTACAAGCAGTCCATCGCGACGGACATGTTTACGCGCATCCTCAAGGCGCGACCTGACGTGGGTGCGGTGATACACACTCACTCCCCGTTCGCCACCGCGTTCTCGTGCTGCGACGAGCCGTTACCCGTCCTCACGACGACGCACGCGAACATCGCCGGCGGCCCCGTGCCCGTGGTAGTCCCCCTCCACCCCGGCGCCCACACCGGGGACTATCTCGACAACATAGTCACCACCATGGGAACGGGCTATGCGGTGAACCTCAGCCATCACGGTCCGGTTGTCGCCGGGCGGGATCTCGAGCACTGCCTGGCCGTGGCCATAACCGTCGAGGACACCGCCAGGATCGCGGCCATCGCGCGCCGATTGGGCGGCGCGACTCCGCTCGACGCAGCCCAGACGAGAATCGCATTCGAGTATTACAACACCAAGTACGGACAGAGGTGAAAGGAGGGTCCGGTACGAGAAAGCTGGTGATCGTAGTGTGCGGAGCGGGAATCAACACGTCCACGGCTGCCAGGGATTTCATCATGGAAGAGCTGGCCAGACGCAAGATCGGCGACGTCGAGATCAAGCACGTGCTGCTGGGCGACATCGAGCGCTATCGCGGCCAGGCGAGCGTCATAGTGCCGATGGTCAACGCGAACTTCGATTTCGGCGTCCCGGTGGTAAAAGGCATGGTATTCCTTATCGGGAGACGGGCGGACAAGGTAAAGGCAGTCGATGAAATCGTACAGCACCTCAGCACTTAGCAGTACCGGAACGAACGAAGGGAGGACGTGAAGTGAGCGCGATAGCGTCGTTTGTCAGCTGGTTCACAGGCCTCGGCCCGACAGTCATGGTTCCGGTGGTAATCATCATCCTTGGAATCCTCTTCAGGGCCGGCGTGGCAAAGAGTATCCGCGGCGGACTCGTAACCGGCATAGGCCTGGCGGGCCTTTTCATGGTGGTGGACGTGATAGTAGGCGCCCTGCAGCCCGCTACTGCGGCGATAGCGCAGCGTCTCGGCCTTCAGCTCACCCTTGTTGACGTGGGCTGGACCGACTGCGGCATCGCGTGGGGTTGGCCTGGAGTCGCGGCGGTCGTCATCGGAACCCTTGTCGTGAACGCAATCATGATCGTGCTTAGACTGACGAAGACACTGTGGACGGACATCTGGAGCATCTGGCACGGCCAGGTTGTGGCCGCGTTTGTGTGGGCCGCGACCGGGAGCCTCATACTCGGAGCGGCTGCCGGCGTCCTGTTCCTCGCCCTGGGCAGCATCGCGGCGGACCTGGCCGCTCCCCGCCACCAGGAATTCAACAACTTGCCGGGCATCGGCGTCCCGTGCGCGGTGACGTGGGTAGGCGTGATCATGAACCCGGTGGCCGAGCTGCTGAGGAAGATCCCTGTCATCAAGGACATCGACGCCTCCCCCGACTCGGTCAAGAAGAAGTTCGGCCTGTTCGGCGAGCTCCCCGTGATGGGCGCCGTCATGGGCATCATCATCGGGCTCCTGGCGGGATACAAGATCGCCGACATCCTGGGGCTGGCCATGAAGGTGGCCACCATGATGGTGCTACTCCCGAGGATGGTTTCGCTACTCAGCGAAGGATTGATCCCGATAAGTATCGCAGTCTCCGAATACTTGCAGGAGCGGTTCGGCGACCGGCAGTTCAACGTGGGTGTCGACTGCGCCGTCCTGCTGGGGCACCCGTCGGTCATGGCCTCGGCTGTCATACTGTATCCGCTCGAGGTGCTCCTGGCGGCTGCCCTGCCCGGTAACGGGATACTCCCGATCGCCAGCCTCGCGCTGATCCCGTTCTGGTGCGGCGCGGTTGTGCCTTTCACCAGGGGCAACGTGCTCCACACGGTGATCATCGTCCTGCTGTGGTCGATCCCCGTTATGTACATCGCCACCGCCCAGGCAGGAGTCCATACGGAAACGTTTAAGCTGATGGGACAGTTCACCGACAAGATCCAGCAGGGAGCCAGGTTCGCCAGCTTCGATATGGGCGGCGACGTAATCGGCGCGATTATCCTGAAGGTGTTCACGCTGTTCAAGTAGGGCTTCTGAGTGCGGGGCCCGCTCCGTGCCGAAGCGCGGAAGCGGGCCCCGCGCAGGGTGGGCGAATTCTCGGCAGGGCCGGCGGGTGAGGATATTGTTCGAGATAAAGGACGAATACGTACTGGTCAGGCCTCGGGTGACAACACGGGACGACGTGATACTTATGTTGTCCGATGCGCTCGCGCGGCACGGCGCTGTCTCCCCCGAGTACGGGCGAGATGTCCTGCAGCGGGAGCAGCAATACCCCACCGGATTACCGACTCAGGGGATCAAGGTGGCGATCCCCCACGCGGGATCCGAGCACGTCATCCGGTCAGCCATGGCGGTGGCCCTGCTGGATAAGCCCGTCACCTTCCACTGCATGGATAAGCCTGAGGAAGGCCTCCCTGTTCGGATAGTCTTCCTCCTCGCCAACAAGAAGCCCGACGAGCAGGTCAAGTTCCTGAGATCGATCATGTCCCTGTTTGAAGACGGGGCGAATCTGAGGAGTCTCCACGTTATGCCCGACGCGGCGTCGGTGTCGGCGTTCCTGCGTGACAGGATGGCCCGGGCCGCTGTCTGAATCCTCCAAAGAAGGCTGATCGTATGGCTACCGCGAGAGATAGGGTGCTCGCCGCCCTCGACCATAAAGAGCCGGATCGTGTCCCACTGTGCCTCGGGGCGTCCGGTGCGAGTGTGACCGATGCCGTGTATTTCGCCTTGAAGACGCATTTCGGCATCGAAGGTGACGTGGAACCGTTCCGCAGCGGGCACGGCGACAACATATACGACCCCCGCGTGTTCGACAAGATGGGCTGCGACTTCAGGCACGTGTTCCTGAAGTCGTCCCTGGCGTACAAAGCCCCGGTACTCCCCGACGGGAGCACCGTAAATGAGTGGGGCGTAGCGGTCAAGAAAGTCGGGATATTCAACGAATGGGTGAGTCACCCGTTGCAGCACGCGTCGCTCGCGGACCTCGACTCCTACCCGTGGCCCAAACCATACGAAGGACAGCGGGACCGCGGGCTGAAACAGACCACCCTCGACTACTACGAGAACACCGGATTCGCCATAGCCACGAGGTCGCCATCGAGGGGGTTGTTCGATCTTGCTATACAGCTGCGCGGCTTCAGCGAGTTCGCGCTCGACCTCTACACCAACAGGAGGTTCGCCTCGGTGCTGCTGGGCAAGATCAACGAGGTGTTGATGGCTTTCTACGACGTGCTCCTCGACGACACCGGCCCCTACGTGCACATCGTCGAAACCCAGGACGACATGGGTCACCAGAACGGGCCGTTCTTCTCGCCCAAGACGTTCAGGGAGTTTTTCAAGCCTCTCAGGCGGGAACTCAACGCGTTTATAGGGCGAAAGGCACCGAACGCCCGAATCTACCTCCACTCGTGCGGGGCCGTGAGCGAGTTCATAGACGACCTGATCGACTGTGGGATTCAGGTGCTCAACCCGGTGCAGCCGCTGGCGCGAGGCATGGACACGACAACCCTGAAGCAGCGGTACGGCGCGGCGCTGACCTTCCACGGGGCGATCGACCTGCAGCGCGCACTGGCCGGCACGCCGGAGGACGTGGAACGAGAGGTCAAGACGAGGGTACGCGACCTGGCCCCCGGCGGCGGATACATCCTGTCCCCCGCGAACGTCGTCCAGGCCGATGTCCCGGTAAGCAACCTCATACTGCTCTTTGACCTGGCGAGGAGGTACGGCGCCTATCCGATCTCAGTCGGGTGATCCGGTGGGAACCGCGCGCAGAGCGCGGCTGCCCCTAATACTCGTGGCGGGGGGCTCGTGCGGCAACGCGATGCAGCGAGCCGCCGAGCGCATCAGGCAGGCCTCCGAAAGCGCGGGCGTTCAGGCGCAGGTGCTCATCCAGAACCTCTGGGAGCGGGCCGAACCGGATTCGCGCGCCGACGTGATCGTCCAGATGTTCCCGTTCTTCTCCGCGCTGGATGTCCCTGTGCTGGACGGAAGGCCGTTCATCCTCGGCAAGGGCGAGGACGAGCTGCTCGCCAGGATACTCTCACTGATCTGCGAGGAGGCACGACAATGACCTGCGCTGCCGTGGAACGAGTCGCGAAGGCACTAGAAGAACTGGATATCGAGAACGCACGCTCCATCGTCGAACAGGCGGTCGCAGACGGTGTTCCGCCCGCGGCCATCCTGGAGGAAGGGCTCATCGCCGGGATGTCCCGCATCGGCGAGAAGTTCCGGAACAACGAGGTGTTCTTGCCCGAGGTGATCGTGGCTGCCAGCATATGGTCGGACGCAATGAAATCGCTCAGCCCTTTCCTCGCCAGCGAGGCGACCCTGAGCCGTGGGAAGGTGGTAATCGGCACGGTCAAGGGCGACATCCACGACATCGGCAAGAACCTCGTGAAGGCGATGCTGGAGGGCGAGGGGTTCAGCGTCGTCGACCTCGGGGTGGATGTCACCCCGGAGAGATTCAGGGACGCGGTTGTCGAGCACAAGCCGGACGTACTGGCGATCTCGGCGCTGCTTACCACGACCCAGGCCGAAATACCGGTGACTATCCGCTATCTCGAACGGGAAGGGGTACGGCGCAACGTCAAGATAATCGTGGGTGGAGCCCCTATCACACATTCGTGGGCGCTGTCGACCGGAGCGGATGGCTGGGCTCCCGATGCGCGGACCGCTGTGGATGCGGTCAGGGCGCTTCTTGGGAAACCTTGAGCGGCAGAGGACACGGCGCGCTCACAGTATATAGATGTCCGGAATCACGATTTTCCCCTTTTCGGTTGAGACCGATGTCCTCGGCCAGGTGCTCCCCATGGATGCAACCTCGAGCCCGTATTCGGTCAACAGAACCAGCTCTTCCACCTGTACCCCGCCCACCGTGATGAACCAGTCAAATGCCTGGTTGCTCTCGACCAGCATGTCTGTCCAGCATCGAGTTGGGTCCCCTACAAAGTAACCGGTTGGGCCGCCCTGAAAGTGCAACTCCCACTCGTCGGGGTAACCCATCTCGGAATACCAGTTTTTCTGATGCTGAAGGATGCTGGAGTAAGCGACCCCATTTTCGAGCATTCCCAATACTTGACCTTCAATCGTTACCGCGGCGCGGTGAGCATCCCGGATTCTTCGTGGGGGCTCGCCAAGGCTGACCAGTCGATTGACGTTCGCGTGCAGTCCCCAGCGGCTCGAGGCTGAATGGATGAGGGCATACTTCTCCAGCCTCTTTGGGGATGGAAGCGCATGCCAGTATCTCTCCAGGCGATCATCACTGCCAACAATGATGACCTCCGGTTCAATTCCATCCAGTACCAAACATGAATGCAGTTGCCGCCCGATTTCGCTCTCGGACATCCCCGGACGCACCCAACGGGCTATTTCCTCAAGGATCAACGCGGTCTGGTGGCCGAGCCAACGAGAGCGGTCCAATTCCAGTTCACTCAGGGGTCCATGAACCCGCTGGATGTCCACCGCTTTCGTGCCGGGAAACCCGGCGTCCGAAGCGATGTTTTTCCCCGCCAACCCGAAGGCTCCGGTTCTCGGATCACCCTGGTGCCATTTTGAGGCGATCGGTTCATAGCCCTGCCCGGGGATCTGTTCCTCGAGGATTCGGGCCACATCCATAGTGAAGGCCAGCAGATATTGACGCTCGGGGGTAATCAACAGGTGGCCGAAGCCGTATTCCGTGTGTTTCAATACGTGATTGTCGCCGCCGCACGTAAGCCACGCGAAGTTGTCTCGCCGAGAGACTATTATCCCATCGAGGCGCTGCGATTCCATCCAGGATCTCAATCGTGTGATTCGCTCACTCGCAACCGAATGGACCCTTGCGTCATCCTGAGTCACCGGAATTCTGCGGGACAACTCCTCCAGATAGATCACTCCCGAGTCTCCATGTAGCCACGCATTCGCTTAACGGCTTCCACTACAGCCGGGTAAGGATCGAACGAGTAACTCCATCCCAACTCCAACGTCAGGAATCCCTGGTAATCATATCTGCGAAGGAGGCCCATCATTTCCTCAAAATCGAACGTCCCATCGCCCGGGATAGCGTTTTGTTGCTCTCTCGAGTTGTTGTCGTTGACATGCACCTGCCAGAGGTACTCCCCCAGACCGTCCAGCGCCGGCTGAAGACCCTCTTTAGACAGGTTCAAGTGGCCTGTATCAATGACAACCCCAACCATGTCTGACTGCAGGTCTCGAATTACCTGGATAGCTTGACTCGTGTGATTCAAATAGCCGCTCAATCTGGGGTAAACGACCTCGATCCCAAGTCTCATTCCACGCATTTCCGCATGATCACACACTGTCTCCAGGCTACGGATGAAGGTCCCGCGGGAATCCTCCAGAGTCTGACCGTATAGAGTGTTAGTTGGGACCACCAGTACATGATGGGCTCCCATTAGAACGGCATTATCGATGCAGTCTTTCATGTAATTGACGCTGTCAACACGAATTGCGTCCACGGGACTTGAAAGTGAAAACGGATAGCGGAAGAAGGCCGGCAATACTGACACTACTGCTAACCCGCTACTCTCGATTCTCTTTTTCAACTCCGCGAGGGTCCCGGCTGGATAGTCGTTCCGAAACAGGTGTGGTCGCCCGCACCAGAGATCAATTCCATCCAATCCCGCTTGGATGACCTGCTCCACAGCAGCGTCAAGTGGGTAATTCACGAATACCGATGTGGCGGTAGATATTCTCACTAAGATATCTCTCCTCAAACAGGTCGCTGGTGAATCTGGTAGTCCTGCATGATCAATCGACGCATCAAGAGCTCGCGTCTCAGTCGCTCGGGATTGATGACCACGGCCGCCGGCAAGCCATGATTGATCGAATGAACGGTTCTCTTTATGTCACTGTCCAGCAGCAAGCATTGCTCCGAAGGAACCTGAACCCTGTTGGGCAAGTAATAGAACACATCGGGGAGCACCCTCAACAATCGACTATCTTCCAGGCATATGATTCTCTCAGGTGGAAAGTGGAGGAGGACTTCCTGGGAAGACGGCAATTCCTTAAACCACGCTTCAGGCAGGTCAACAACCAACCATCGATCGACCTCGGCTTTGACTCGTGTGACTGCATCCAAAACGCCTGGAATCAACACCAGTCGACTGAGCATTCTCTTGAGGAAGAGTTCAGGCGAACCTTCAATCCCGAGAGACCTCACAGCGACCTGGCAGAATTCCTGGCCGTCTATTCTCCCCAGGGCCAGGTCATCCCGCATTTCCCGGTATCGGGAGATGGCCGCCGGATTGATCCCGGCAATCCCAAACGAAGGCAATATTTCTGTAACGGCGGCATCAAGAGCCGGCAATAGAACCCCGCTTGTCCAGAAGAACAGTACCCGTGTTTCGCCCATGCGTCTATTCCCCAATCGCCTGAAGTATCAAATAGCGGGGTTCCTGGTCCACCTGGTCGTCGATCACCAGGATATCCTGATACGTGCCGAGCGCCAGCTTGCCATTCACGACAGGGGCACTCACCTGGGTCTGCATCAAGGCCGAACGAATATGGGCGTGGCCGTTGAAGTCCACCGCGCGGATATGATGCTTGTAGGGGTAATTGGTAGGCACGATTCGCTCGAACACATCGCTTAGATCAGCAACGATCCCCGACTCGTGTTCACCGATGATAACTGCTCCAGTCGTGTGCTGAAGAAATACGAGAACCTGGCCGTTTTTCAAACCGGAGGCTCGGACGAATTCCGCCACCCGGTCGGTGATGTTGATTACATTGAACCGTCCGTCCGACAGAAGCTCAATCTGCTCACTGATGACCATCGTCATGTCACCTTCCCGCGCCCGTGCAGGTCCCAGACAGCTTCAACGACATCTCCTCTCATCGCGTAAATTTGGTCGAACAGGATGACCGTTCCATTGGCGTCCTTCACCCACAACTCAACCTTATCTCCGATCTTTGGGGGCGGGCTGTCCGGCTGAATCCTCAACCTGCTGTGTTCTTGCGGCATTGAGAATACTTCGCCCCGCGGGTGTTTCACCTCGGGGAAACCATAGGCTAACGAAATAGACTTTCGGCCGACATCCAGGATGGCCAGGTCTTCGGCCCCCGGCCGGTCGGGCCTGCTGACGACAGTAGCCAGGACCGACAGCGCGCATTCAAATTCGCTCAGACCATTGTCACGGTAGGTAGTATCGTTGAAGATATAGGTGCCGGCCTGCAGCTCAGTAAGACCGTGCACTGAGCAGGCAGATTTGTAGGTGGCACTCCCGCCTCCACTAACGATCTCGACGGGGATTCCTGACTCGATCAGATCGTTTTTTACGGCAACCAGGATCTCATAAGCCTGAACGGATCGTTGTTCCTGCTCAACCTTGTTTTCTACGAAGGCCAGGTGCCCGTCATACCCCATGATGCCTCGAAATCGCAGCCCCGGGGTCGACAAAATCGTCTTGACCATTCTCCTGGCCGGACCAAACGGCTCCACCCCGCAACGGTCATTGCCGATGTTCACTTCCACAAGGACACCGATCTGCACTGCCCTTGCTTGAGCCATCTCCGAGAGCATCTGGATATTCTCATAAGAATCGACGGCTACGATTACATCTGTGTAGGCCGCAAGATTGACCAGCCGTTGAACCTTGCGTGAACCCACCACCTGATTGGCTATCAGGATATCACGTATCCCCGCTGCGGCCAGAGTCTCCGCTTCAGATAGCTTGGACACCGTCAAACCGATGGCGCCTGCGCGCAATTGCATCCAGGCGAAAACGGCGGTCGCTTTGTAGATCTTGGCGTGGGGACGAAGGCTGATCCCGGCCGCACGGCAGAGGTCAGCCATTGTCCGAATGTTTCTTTCCACCGCCGCCAGATCCACAAGCAGTGCAGGGGTATCCAGATCGTACTTATGCAGTCCAACCTCATATTCGTGGCTACTCATACGGCCCCCTCAATACTCTGGAATCATTTCCCCGTCAACAACCTTCTTCTGGATTTCCATAATCTCGACAGGGTCAATGCATGCTCGAAGCACTGCGCGTACTACGTAATCACCTTTTCGCCCAACAAACACCGCCGACACGGATTTCTGCCCGGCCAGAGCCATGACCCGGTCTGCTAATGGTCGATAGGAAATGCCTGGACCCAGGAAATCCTCGACCTGCTCCGTATTCCAGACGATCGCGTCAATCTCACCCCTCTTGAGGAGCTGCGAAATCTGGATGAATGAAACCGATCGGGTTTCAACGTCTTGACCGGCAAATTCCAGGTCCGTCAGCATGCAGTGATCGTGGGACTGCGGGTCTACAGCTACACGAAGCGGCCTTCCCGGTTCCGGCGGCTGATTCCGGTAGAACACACTGTATCCAGAAAGCCAGGTTGTCGGGGGCAGTGAAAGCAATACTTCGTTTTCTTGTCCGGTCAATTCTCCGGCGGCCAGTCCTGACATTACCACGGCATGACAGCGGTTATCGTGAAGGGCTTTCAGGCGAGTCCGCGATCCGCGGATAAAGATCAAGTAGGCTTCCATCCCCGCCTTCTCAAATCCGATTTTCAGACCGGTTGCCAGGCCTTCAAACCGGCGGTGCATCGGCAGGGTCAGGGCAATTACCAGGGGACCCTGTCCCAACAGGTTCCACAACCTGCTGACCGATATCCTGGTAAGATAGGACCCCATGTGCCCACGCCTCTGAATGTCGACCGCGCCCATATCCTGCAGGCCCCTGAGTGCCGTTGAGATCGCTCCCACACTCATCTGCGTGGAAGACGACAACTCACGTATGCTGGGAAGACGCTTTCCCTCCCCCAATTGGAGGAAATACCCCGCCAGGCTCGCCTGCAAATCTCGAACGTTTCGCCGCCCAGAATTCTCCAGGTTCAACTCAAGTTCTCCATTCATATATCTATTTATCGAGGCTTCATGTACAAGAGTCAATGCCAGTCCTCGAAAATGCCCCCCAGAAGGACGGGCACAAACCGGCGATACTGTTCAAGACGCTCTTGATGCAGCCTGGCCCGCTCCGGACTTGGCTGGTGAGTACGGCTCGTCGCCGAGAGAGCAGAACTGGCTTCGTCGATATCACTGAAGACTCCCACGCCCAATCCGGCGAGAAGCGCTGCGCCGAATGTCCCGGGTTCTTCCTCCGCGGCGACCTCAATTGGGACGCCCATCATGTCAGACTTGAGCTGCGTCCACCATTCGGATCGGGTTCCACCTCCGGTTGCGCGGATTTGATCAACCAATACGCCCTCTTCTCGCAACAACGAAAGGGTATTCACATGGTCATATGCGATACTCTCCATGAAAGCCTGGACAATCTCTGCCGGTTGGGTTGCCAGTGTCAGCCCGATGAGCGCGCCGCGCAGCTTGCGCCCGCCACGCCAGTAGAGCATCGCACCGGAAAGATACGGCAGTGCCAGGACAGGGCTGGGGTCGCCTCCACGTCGGGACAGCTGTTCTGTGAACTCTGCGATCGAGAGGCTGACCGTATCGCGCGCCCAGTTAAGGACCGCATTCCCGGTCGGGCAGATCGCGTAAACCGATCGTTCGATTCGACCAAAATGCGGCGTTATCGACAATCCCCGAAGCAGCATCGATGGAGTAGGGAATTGCGTTGTCGGAATGAGCATGTTCTCATACGAGCCGCTAATCAGGCAGGCCGTACCCAGGCGGGAAGCCCCCGCACCGATTCCTGCGCAGTTCAGATCGTGCCCACCTGACACAATGACAAGGTCTGATGGAAGGCCGAGTTCATCGGAGACCCTCCGGAGAACCGGGCCTATCGCGGTTCCGCCAGGAAGAACCTCCGGCAGAAACTCCGGCGGGATTTCATACTCGGCGAGCCGTTCAGGCGACCAGGCATTGGTCTTCAAGTCGTAAACCAGCCATCGAGCAACCAGGCTTGGTTCACTGACATTCCGTCCGCACAGTCGCTGCGTAAGGAAGCCATGCCAATCCGGGTAACCTCTCGCCTTATGAATCACCTCAGGATGGTACTTCCGCCACCAGAGCAGCCGTAATACCGGATCCATCCTCTCCCGTAAGTGTCCGCAGGAGAGCTCCCATGCTTCAGGCAGGGGCGCTTCATGAAGGGGCACGCCAGCGGGATGAGCCTCAAACTCCGATCCACGCACATCTGCCCCCATTATGTTGTTTCCGAGGGGAGTCCCGTCTTCATCGGCCGGAAAGTTCTCCCGCCCCGAGGCACTGATGGCGAGCGCTTTCGGGGGATCGCGGCGGACCAATTCCATCCGCATTAATTCGCAAAGCCCGCGAGCCGCGGCCCGCCAGACCTCTTCGGGATCCTGTTCCCACAAACCGGGAGCCGGGTGCAGCGGAGAAATATCGTGCTTAACCCCGGCCAGGAATCTCCCTTCTTCGCTGTATGCAGAGATCTTCACTGAACTCGAGCCCACGTCAATCCCAAATAGGCTCATGAGTCTCTCCCCTATTCGGCATTGGTAATGAAACCGCCGTCCACCAGCAGCTCCGCACTGGTAACATAGCTCGCGTCTTCACTGAGCAGGAAAGCAACCGCGCCGGCGATTTCGGATGCCTCACCGATCCTGCCCATCGAAATCCGCTCTTCGTAGTAGGCGCGAGCCGGGCCGTTTGGATCCAGCAATTCAGCGCTCATATCTGTGAGTATTGCGCCTGGCAGAACGACATTGACCCGGATTCCGTGTCTTCCCAGGACCTGCGCGAGAGCCTTTGTCATCATCCAAATCCCGGCTTTAGTTGCACAATAGACGGTCTGCTCCTTGGCGGAAACCCAGGCGGAAATTGATGACACGGTTACGATCGCCCCGCCGTGCCCTTCTTTGATCATCTGTTTTGCAGCCGCCTGGCAGACCACCCAGGTACCCCTCAAATTCGTTTCCTGAATACGGTTGTAGTCATCGATAGTGGTTTCATCCCATTTGAGCAACGGGTTGATTGCGGCATTACTCACAAGGAAGTCCAACCGGCCTCCGATTCGGGCAACCTCCGAGACCATCGAGACTACCTGTTCCGGTTCACGCATGTCAGCCGCTACCGGAAACCCCTTTCCGCCAACCTTCTTTATCCTGTCGAGGGTCGCGGCTGGATCGCTCGTTGGACGATGATTAACCGCCACGGTTGCGCCCTCGGATGCCAGCCGGATGGCGCAGGCCTGTCCAATTCCCCGGGTAGCGCCTGTCACCAACGCCACTTTGCCATCAAACCGTCCCATTTCCCCTCACCTTTTGACCGGATTGTTTTGGTCTTTCACTGTGCAATTCGAGAGAGGGCTCCCGGCAAGGTTTGCCCGCCGTCGACCGGGATCACCGCTCCCGTCACAAAAGATGCCTCGGCACTGGCTAACCAGACAATCCAGGCCGCCAACTCCTCCGCTGTCCCCATCCGTTTCAGAGGCAGCTCACGGGTCATCCGCTCGTAAGCGCCCGCCACATCGTTCCCTGCCCAGGTCAGGTGGATCGGGGTGTCAACCGGGCCGGGGGCAATGCAGTTCACCCGGATGCTCGGAGCCAGTTCGGCCGCCAGAGACCGGGTCAGGTATTCCAGGGCCGCCTTTGAAGTCCCGTACATTGATTGCCCAGGGATCGCCAGCGAACCAGAAGAGGACGAAATATTGATGACAGACGCTGACGCCGATTTTCTCAAATGCGGCAAGGCCGCCTGGATCAAGAAATAGGGCGCTCGTACATTTACTGCCATGTGCCGGTCGAAAAGCTCAAGCGTAGCCCGGTCAATGGGCTTATGGTCTATAGCAGCCGCGTTATTGACTACGATATCCACCCGCCCCCAGGCATGCACGACCTGGTCGACAATGCGAGCTGGGGCTGATGGCTGCCCAAGATCAGCCGGAACCGGCATGGCCTGCCCACCCCTGTCGCGTATTGAACGCGCCACCTCTTCAATGGGTTCAATTCTTCTTCCAACCAAAGCAACCGCCGTCCCAATAGCGGCCAGACCCCGTGCGGCAGCGGCCCCGATTCCCGTCCCACCCCCGGTAATAATCGCGACCCGTTCGACTTGTGTCATGAATGGTTCTCCCCTCTTGCACTGCGCGCTCGTTGGCTTCGCTCCACCGGTCAGAATACTGCGATCGGGTTAAATGGAGAACCTGTCCCCTTCGGCAGGCGCAATGGGGCAATGACAACCATGAACTCAAATCGGCCTTCCTGCTCGCTCACTTGCGCCAACTCTTCCAACTGGAGGCTGTCCGCACATACCATTCCCATAGCGGTAATCTGAAGTGGATGGATCGGATATTGTATTCCCTCAACGTACGATGGGACGACCTCACCATCTCCGTCGGGTAAGAAAACAGAGACCTTCCGCTCATGCAGCAGGGTCAGGCTGTAGGGATCAAGGCCCGCACGCCCCTCGCCTGTATAACCGGGATCCCAGGCTCCAAGCTCCAGGCGCCGGCGGTGATGCCCGGTCCGGAAGACCATGATGTCGCCCTCGTCGAGCCGGACGCCTTCAGCTCGTTCAACAGCTTCGATTTCATCGCGGGTAACCGCCTCGCCGGGTTCCAGCCATTTCACACCCCGGTAGCGCGGAACGTCGATCAGCACACCGCGTCCAACTATCCCGTGAGCATACGTGGTGATATCGTACCGGTCTGCACCCCGGACGGTCACGGATGCAGCAGGCCATCCATTGTAAAGCGATCCCTTGTATGCAATGTGGCACAGCGCATCGATGTGAGTGTGGCAGTCGCCGTGGAATTGCATGCCGAGGAAATCGGTCGCAAACCGCAATTCTCCGGAACCAATGTCGATATCGTGCGTATTTGCCATGTAGTGAATGGCCGGATTCGGGTTATCCGGGCCGGCGAAGGCATTGATCGGGATCGCCATGGATACGCTGCGACCGCTCCTGACAAGGGCTGCGGCCGCCCTTATTTTCTCAGGCGTAATATAATTCAGAGTACCCCTGTCATCATCAGGTCCCCATTTGCCCCAGTTCTTGAGGGACTCGAACAGCCGGTCAAAATCGTCTATGGAGATCTCGGGGCGCGTAGATTCGAGCATTTCCATCCTTCCTCACCGGCCGGTTACCTGGCCCCGTCCGGACAAGTGCCAATGGACGGAGCCAGGGCAACACCGACTAATATTGCTACTGTTTCTTGGCGTTCTTCTCCGCCTCTTCCATGTATTGCATCACCGCATCAACGTTATCGGGCGTAACGATCAACAGACCCGAATCGATCGTGCGAGGCATCCAGTTGCAGGTCCAGGGGTCAATCCCGCCGATGCGGATCGAGTTGTTGTGCCAGCTGTAAAGAAAGAACAGGGCCATGTAATTCATGACGTCGTATTTTTCCATCGTGACCATCTGGATTTTACCATTCTTGATGTTGTTCAGGAACTCGCGTCCGGCCTCATTGCATGTCACAATAACCTTCCCAGACACACGAGCCTCATCTAGAGCGGCAATAATGCCGGGGCCGGCCTCGGAGTCAAGGCCGATAATGCCCGTCAGGTTCCGGAAGGCTTTGAGAAGGGCTCCAACCCGCTGCGCAGCCAGGTCTGCCTGCGAGTCGTTGTCTTCTTCCGCTACTACCGTGATTCCCGTCCCTTTGAGGGTATCTTTTATGCCCTGCCGTGAACGCTGCATGTTTTCATTTTGAATTGGGGAGATCACCGCAACCTGTCCGGTAGTCAATCCGCGTTTCTTGTGCTCCGCAATCTGGTATTCCGCCATGCGGACGCCAAGCTGGTACCAGTCCGTGCCTACATAGGCAAGACGGTTGGATTTGAAGAGATCCCCATCCGTTACAACCACCGGCACCTTCATGGCGATGGCCTTATTCACCGGCTCGGTCAGGGCCGGATCCCAACCACCCACCACGATGATCCCGGCCGGCTTGCGGGCGGCTTCCTGCTCCACCGTGGCGATGTAAGCCGCCAGGTCAACGGTCGTCGGGCCGGCTTTGCGAACCTTTACGCCAAAGTCCCGGGCGAAGGCGTCCAGGGCGGGATAAACCCGTTCCACAAAAAGCGGCAGGCTGGAACACTGAGAGATCCACACGTATTCCTGATTAGCGCGGTCAGACCCACCGATCTTGCCAACCTGGGTAACCTGCTTGTCCTCGCTTTTTGGTGGAGTTGTGGCAGCCTGGGAACAACCTGCTAGCAGAACAGCGAGCAACAGAATGGAAATTGCCCTCCACATAGTCTTCATCTTGAGATACTCCTTTCGGGATACTCTTCTTGCCGGCCCCTGTCCTCGGTATGTCGGTGGTTCTTTCACCCCTCTCTCCAGGTTCACCGTCTGCTCCTGCCGATCTGATCAATACCAAGTGCCGCAAGCAAGACAATGCCGACCACGATACTCTGCCAGAAGACTGGCACGCGGGCAATGATCAAGGCGTTCTGGATAAGAGACATGAATAGTACAGCAAGAAGCGCGCCGGGGATCGTGCCAACCCCGCCTGTCAAGCTGGCGCCGCCAAGGATCGCCGCTGTGATCGCACGCAGCTCTGTCCCTACCCCGGCAAGCACAACCGCGTTGCTTAACCGCGACGCCAACAGGGTTCCAGCCAGGCCAGACAGCAATCCCATCAGCGCAAAACCGGCGAAAACCACTCTGTTCACCTTGATTCCCGACAGCATGGCAGCCTTCGCATTGCTGCCGATGTAATAGAACTGGCGGAAATACCGGGTCCTGCTCATTGCGAACCAGGCGGCTAACGCAACGATCAGCATGACCCAGAAAGGCGACTGCAACCCGAGGATCATCGCCTGTCCGAACGGGCGGAATCCTTCAGGCAGGTTGGCTACACCGGAAGGAGAAACGAGCTGGGTGACGCCTCGCAAGATGTTCTGCATAGCCAGGGTGGTAATCAGCGCATTGATCCGTAGCCGGGTGACGATCAGGCCGTTGACCACGCCAACGAACAGGCCGGTAAGAACGCCTCCCAGGAACCCCACTCCGGGGGGTAGACCCCACAGCTTGACCATGGTACCGGCCATAATCCCGCCAAAGGCCAGCGTGGCCCCAACAGAGAGATCAAACATGCCGGCAACCAGCAGGATCATCATCCCGACGGTGAGGATGCCACTCTGAGCAGCGTCCAACAGAACGGCAGTGAAATTGTCCCAGTGGGGAAACGCTTCGGGATGCTGGTACGTCATATAGCCGCCGAGCAGAGCCAGCAAGACGATGAGCAGCAAGACCCGGTCCTCGGCAACCCGTTTGGCTATTCGTCTTGGCAGAGAATTACTGGATTGTCTTCGCGCGGTGTATTGCGCTGTCTGTGGCATCGCTTATCGGATTCCTCCCTCTGCTACCGCGCTCATGGGCGTGGCCATCTGCAGAATGGCAACTTCATCTACAGCGCCTGCATCTAATTCCCCCACTGTACGACCTTCGGACATCACAACAATGCGGTGGGCCAGCGCCAAAACCTCTGGTAGATCGGATGATACTACCAGCAAGGCTACACCTTCGCGAGCCAAATCCCGTAGAATTGCATACAGATCCGACTTCGCACCGACATCGACCCCTCTTGTCGGTTCATCCACAATAAACAGTCTCGGTTTGCGCGCCAACCACTTCGCAAGCAGGACTTTTTGTTGATTACCCCCGCTTAAGAACATGACCTCACGTTCCACGCTGGGGGTAGCCACCCGGAGCGCCTTACAGGACCGAACCGCAAGGTCCTTCACCATCCGGTTATCAATGATGCCGTTTCGGCATACAGCATCCATGTTAGTAGCCGCGATATTGCTCGAGATACTCGAAGCCAGGAATAGACCTGCTTCACGCCTGTCCTCAGGCAACATCCCAATTCCGGCTTTCATGGCATCAACCGGATGGGTTGGAACCAGCTCTCTCCCGCCGATCCGAATTGTGCCGGAAATGATGTCCCGAATACCGAATATGGCTTCACATAATTCTGTGCGACCCGCTCCGACTAGACCTGCGAGGCAGACAATTTCTCCTGCGCGAACCCTGAGCGACGCGCCCTTAACCGGAGGGGCGACCAGGTTCTCAACCTCAAGAACGACTGGGGCTTCCGCTGGAGCCCGCCTGCTGTCCCGTTCAAATGACAGTTCTCGCCCCACCTCAAGGTGGATGATCTCGTCGGGCGAAGTCCTGGCGGTCTCCCGAACACCGGTGACCTTCCCGTCCTTGAGTACTGTCACCCGATCGGCAACTTCAAAGACCTCTCCCAGCCGGTGGGTCACATAGATGATTGCCACCCCACGGTCCGCCAGGCGGCGGAGCACTTTAAACAGGTGGCGGGACTCGTTGATCGTTAACGACGACGTTGGTTCATCGAGCATGAGGATTTGTACGTCTTGAGAGAGGGCTTTCGCGATTTCAACCAGTTGGCGTTGGCCGGGAGACAACTGAACAACCGGTGTGGATGGATCGATGAAGACATCGAGGTCTTTCAAGAGGCCCTCGGTGATTCCGCGCATCCGGGGGAAATCAACCACGCCCATTGACGTGACCGGTTGGCGTCCAGCGAATATGTTCTCCGACACATTTAACGGAGGAAACAGGCTCCCCTCTTGAAATACGATTGCTACTCCCGACTCCTGCGCAGCCTTTTCATCTGCTGGCGAATAAGGCCTTCCCTTGATTTCCATGAAGCCCTTATCTGGACGGTACACCCCGGCGATGATGTGCATGAGGGTTGATTTCCCTGCGCCGTTCTCCCCGACGACCGCATGGACTTCCCCCGGGGCAACCTCGAACGATACGTCATCGAGGGCCACTACGCCTGGAAAGACCTTGGTTACATGATGGACACCTAATTGCGGAGGAATTCGAGAAGCATTGTCGACGACCTGGTTTGGCACAGCCAACTTTCGCACACCCCCGAAGACTATGAACCAGAGGGCCCGGAGTGTTCACGCATGAAGAATGTTCATCTTTCACGAACAATGATAACACAGAATTGGTCAAGATCAATCCCTTAAATCGTTGGATCTTCGTCGTTGGGCGCTAACTGACAGGCTGGCTGACGGACGGCTGGAACTTTCTCCCCGGCAGTTCGTCGTAGAGCCGTATTCGAGAAGACCCCGTGGCCACGAGGGAATTATATCAGGGGTGATGTCTGTGGACAGGCGAAAGGCTTTCATGGCGATCGGGCTGGCCGTGGCGCTTTTCTGCGCGGCGGCGTTTGCGGGACTGGCGGGCAGGGTTCAACCGCGGGCTGCGGTGGCCGAG
Source organism: Bacillota bacterium (assembly GCA_013178305.1). Classification (NCBI taxonomy): domain Bacteria; kingdom Bacillati; phylum Bacillota; species Bacillota bacterium. The sequence goes on from JABLXB010000001.1 coordinate 682,381, forward strand.
GAAAGCTCGCAGCGCGTGATTGCGGCGACGGGAGAAGCGACAGTCAGCGCGAAGCCGGATATCGCGTACGTGGGGCTCGGAGTGCAAGCACAGGCTGACACTGCAAGGGAGGCTCAGAGCCAGAACTCCGCGGCGATGAGCCGCGTGATGGCTGCGCTCGCTAAGCTTGGCATAGCCAACGACGACATCAAGACGTCGCGGTTCAACATGTACCCCGTATACGACTACAAGCCCGAGCCGGACCAGCAACCGAAGCTTGTCGGGTACCGGGTCGACAACTCCATCCGGATTACCGTCAGGGATCTGAGTCGCGTGGGAACCGTGCTCGACGAGTGCGTGAAGGCCGGCGCGAACCAGGTCGAGACCGTGACGTTCTCACTCAAGGACGCGACGAACTACCGGATGCAGGCGCTCGAGGAGGCGGCGCGCAGCTCGCGCGCCGAGGCGGATGCCATGGCCAGGGGCCTCGGGCTCACGATCACCGGCATTAAGGCCGTGCAGGAACTGTCTTCGTCGGTGCCGCGATACGAGTTCACGATGATGGACGCCATGCCCAGAGGTATGGGCGCAAGCGCCCCGGTGGCGCCCGGGCAGATAGAGGTCAGGGCCGAGGTACGGGTCGAGTACACATATTGAACAGTCGCTGCGAACACCGGCACCCGCCCGTCAGCGGCGCGGGTGCCACTGTTTCCGGGCGTTCACTCGACCCCGGCCGTCCCCCCGTCCCGCGCCGGGGTCTCGAGAGCCACTCCCTTGAAGAACTCGAAGTCCTCCAGGATTACGCGAACGAGTGAGGCATCCAGGTGGCCGGACTGCGCCATGTCCGTCATGAGCCGGGTGACCTCGTCGCGTTCCATTGCAGGGCGGTACGGGCGGGCCTGGTTCAACGCCTGGAACACGTCGCTCACGCACACCACCCTGCAGCCAACGTCGAGATCGTGACCGGTGGCGCCGAACGGGTACCCCAACCCATCGAGTCGTTCGTGGTGGTACGACCCCCACGTGGCGATCTCGCTGAACACCGGGAGCCGCCGGAGTATCCGGTAGCTGTGATATGGGTGCTCCCTCATAACCGCACGTTCAAGGGGGGTCAAGGGGCCAGGCTTGTCGAGGATCTCGTCGGGGATGCCGAGCTTCCCCAGGTCATGGAGGAATCCTGCGAGCCTTATCAGGCCGACGTCGCGATCGGACAGACCGGCCCTCGCCGCAAGATGGGCAGCCACCGCGGCGACGCCGGCGGAATGCCACCTCGTAAACGGGCTCTTGTCGTCGATGACCTCCGCGTATATCCTCGACAGCGGCTCGATGTCGGCAGGGCTGAGATTGACTCCCACGGGTGGCGCGACACCGAGGATGTACCTGTCAAGGTCCTCTGACATCAGATCTAGCCAGAACGAATCTTTCTCGGCGATGCGTTCGAATGCGCGAACCAGGGCGGGGTCGAACACCCCCGGCGTCCGGAACCTGATCCTGTCGATCATCGAGCGCTTCTCATGCAGCACGTGCCGGGCGTAATGGGCGAGGATCGTGGCGCGGTCCGCGAGGTGGATGATCCTTGACCCGAGAGGGATGCCGGCGCCGCTCTTCCCGCGTGGATTGTCTCCATAGAACCTGTCGTGGTGGTGCGCCACCAGCTCGGACACCCCGGGCAATCCAGGCAAGGATGCAAGCAGCCGGGCACCGCGTTCGGCGTGCTCGAAGGGGCTGTCCACCTCGAATTGGACGAGCCTCAGGCGCTGCGCGGAGGTGGACACCCCCGCGTCGTGGACCAGTGAGGCCCAGAACACGTCTCGCCGCACATCCGGGGTCGCGCCCACCAGGTCGACGATGCGAAGCGATACGTAGGCGACCTCGATCCCGTGGCGCAGTCTGGGGAACGCCCCCCGTCCGACCAGGTCCAGGGCGCTGGCGAGGGTGATGAGAACCTCGTTGACTGTCGCGGCCTTGTGGCCGCCGGCGCCGGCCAGCTTTCGCTGCGTGTAAGATCCCCTCCTTTACGCCAGGTTGGACAGGGCCTCCTTGATCTTGCCGGCTAGGACCGGGCCGATCCCCTCGACCGCCGAGATATCCTCGGAGGCGGCCCGGGCTATACCCCGTACTGAGCCGAAACGCCTCAGTAAAGCCGACTTCCGCTTTGCCCCGATGCCCGGGATCTCGTCCAGGAGCGATCTGAGTCCCTGTCTGCCCCTGAGTTTTCTGTGATATCCTACGGCGAATCTGTGCGCCTCGTCCCTGAGTCGCTGAATTAAGTAAAGTGCCTTCGAATCCCTGGGGAGAATGACGGGATCTGGCCGGCCGGGCAGGAATATCTCTTCCTCCTGCTTGGCGAGGCCGATAACCGGGATGTGCAGGAGGCCGAGCGCCTTCAGCACCTCGAGCGCCGCACTGAGCTGACCCTTGCCGCCGTCAACCAAGATAAGGTCGGGAAATTCGGCGAAGCCCTCCGGCGGCTCGCCCCGCGGCGACGCGTCGGCGCGCTCCTCCCGCTCCGCCAGCCCCCTCCGGAAGCGCCTGAACAACACCTCCTGCATCATGGCGAAGTCGTCCGGCGTCTCTCTGGACTTGATCCTGAACTTCCGGTACTGGCTCTTGTCGGGTCTCCCGTCGCGGAACACGACCATGGAGCCGACCGGTTGCCTGCCCTGGATGTTCGAAATGTCGTAACCCTCGATGCGGTGAGGGCTCTCCGTCAGGCCCACGGCCGACGACAGGCCTTCGAGCGCCGACCGGATCTCCTCCGCCTCGCGTTCCTCCTCCGGCTTCATTTCTTCGATAGCGAGGCGCGCGTTGGTGATAGCCATCTCCACGAGCTCGCGCGGCTTTCCCCTCGACGGGACCCGCGTGCGAACCCTCGCTCCTCGTAGACCCGACAGCCACTCCTCTATTGCTTCGAAGTCCGCCGGTTCGGCCGGCAGGAGGATCTCGGGGGGAACGGAGCTCGCGGACGAATAATGCAGTTTCAGGAACGACCCGGCGATCTCACCCGGCTCGGCGCCGGCTGCGTCGGATAGCGCGAACGTCTCCCTCCCGACCATCTTGCCGTCCCTGATCTGGAACACCTGCGCCACAGCGTCGTTCCCCGCGGTGGCGACGCCCACGACGTCCCTGTCTTTCATGTCGGTGAAGATGATGTTCTGCTTCTCCGCGATATCCTCGACGGCCCGGATCTGATCGCGCAGCCGAGCCGCTTCCTCGAAGTCCAAGCGTTCTGCGGCGCCCTGCATCCTCGACCTGAGACGCGACACCACGTCGCGGGTCCTCCCTTCCAGGAAGGAACACATGTCGCGGATCATGCCGCCGTAGGCCTCTTTGCCGACGTGGCCGCAGCACGGCCCCAGGCACCTGCCGATCTGGTAGTTCAGGCAGGGCCTCCTCGCGTTCCTGAAGGCGTCGTTGCTGCACGTCCTGTACGGGAACACCCTGCGCAGGAGGTCGAGGGTCTCACGCAGAGACCCGGCGCGGGTGTACGGGCCGAAGTACCTGGAGCCGTCCTTCTTCATGGACCTCGCAATCAGGGCGCGCGGCCAGTCCTCATCGAGGGTAATGCGGAGATACGGAAAATGCTTGTCGTCGCGGAGCTTGATGTTATACCGGGGCCGGTACTTCTTGACCAGGTTCGATTCGAGGATTAGGGCTTCGACTTCCGAGCCCGTGGTGATGTACTCGAGATCGGCGATGTTCGCGGTGAGGCCGGTCAGGCGCCTTGTGTACGCCTGTCCCACCTGGAAATACGAACGGACTCTGTTGCGGAGTGATATGGCCTTGCCGATATATATCACTTTACCCCGGGAGTCCTTGAAAAGGTACACGCCCGGGAGTTCGGGAAGGTTGCGCACCTTCTCGATCAGTTCGGACGCCGGCGCTTCCGCAGGGATCGCCGGGCCCTCGCTAACTCTCCCGTCGCCGGCCGCCATACCTCATCTATCGCCTCCGGCCGCAAGTTCCAGGCGCCTGCGCCGCTCTCGCGGGTCGAGCGCCACCTTCAGGAACTGTCCGGTGTACGAGCTCTTCACCGAGGCTACCTGCTCGGGAGTCCCTTCGGCGATGACTCGCCCGCCCTGGTCACCGCCCTCCGGACCGAGGTCGATGATGTAGTCGGCGGTCTTGATCACGTCCATGTTGTGCTCTATGACGACCACGGTCGAACCGGCGTCCACCAGGCGCTGCAACACCTCCAGCAGTCTCCTGGTGTCCGCGAAATGGAGCCCCGTGGTCGGTTCGTCCAGGATGTACATTGTTCTCCCGTTGCCCCGCCTGCACAGCTCGGTCGCCAGCTTGACCCTCTGCGCCTCGCCGCCCGAGAGCGTGGTGGCCGGCTGGCCCAGCCGTATGTACCCGAGGCCGACGTCGTGCATGGTCTGGAGTTTTCGCTGTATCTTCGGTATGTTGGCGAAGAACTCGAGCGCTTCCTCTACCGTCATGTCGAGGACCTGTGATATGTTCTTGCCCTTGTACTTGACCTCGAGCGTCTCCCTGTTGTATCGCGCTCCCTTGCACACCTCGCAGGGCACGTACACGTCGGGGAGGAAGTGCATCTCTATCTTGATTATCCCGTCGCCGCGGCACGCCTCGCAGCGCCCACCCCGCACGTTGAACGAGAACCTCCCGGGCCTGTACCCGCGGGCCCTCGCCTCCTGCGTCACCGCGAACATCTCGCGGATCGGGTCGAACGCGCCCGTGTAAGTCGCGGGGTTGGAGCGCGGCGTCCTGCCTATCGGCGACTGGTCGATCTCGATCACCTTGTCCAGGTGTTCGAGGCCCAGTATCGCTTCGTGCTCGCCTGCTTTGAGTCTCGATCCGAACATCTCGTTGGCGAGCTTCCGGTACAGTATCTCGTTGACGAGCGTGCTCTTGCCGGACCCCGATACGCCCGTGACGCACACGAACATGCCCAGCGGGAACTCCACATCTATCCCCTTGAGGTTGTGCTCGCGGGCGCCCTTGACGACAATGTACCTGCCGTCTGGTTCCCGCCGGCGCCCAGGCACAGGTATGGACTCCACGCCGCCGAGGTACCTGCCGGTCACGGAGGCAGGGTTGTCGATGATATCGCGCACGGTCCCGCTAGCCACCACGCGGCCGCCGTGCTCCCCGGCCCCTGGCCCGATGTCGATAACGTGGTCGGACTCCCACATGGTGTCCTCGTCGTGCTCCACCACGATAAGCGTGTTGCCAAGATCGCGCAGCCGCTTCAGAGTCGACAGCAGCCTGTAATTGTCCCGTTGATGAAGCCCTATGCTGGGCTCGTCCAGGATATAGAGGACGCCCATCAGGCCCGACCCGATCTGCGTCGCGAGGCGGATCCGCTGCGCCTCCCCGCCCGCGAGGCTGCCTGCGGAGCGGTCGAGCGTGAGGTAGTCCAGCCCTACGTTCACCATGAACGTGAGACGCTCCCTGATCTCCTTCAGTATCTGGTGAGCTATCAGGCGCTGCCGGTCGTCCAGATTCAGTTCATCGAAGAACTTCAACGCTCGTGAAACCGACATGCGGGCCACGTCGGCGATTGACAGGCCCGCGATCTTGACCGCGAGGGCCTCGGGTTTGAGCCTCAACCCCTTGCACGCCGGGCAAGGGCGCGAGGACATGTACTCCTCGATCTCCTGGCGCATCGCCTCGCTCGTCGACTCGCGATAACGTCGTTCGAGGTTTCTGACGACCCCCTCGAATGGGGCCTCCCAGGCGCGGCGGGTGCCGAACTCGTTCTCGTAGAGGAACCTCACCGGACGGCCCTTCGTGCCGTACAGGATTGTGTCGATCTGCTCGGGCGCCAGATCCTCGACGGGGGCTTCCATGCTGAATCCGTATTCCCTGGCCACCGTCTCGAGCATCTGGTAGTAGTACGTACTCGTGCTCTTGCTCCACGGGGCTATTGCCCCGTCCGCCAGAGATTTCCGCCTGTCCGGGATGACCAGGTCGGGGTCGATCTCCATGTTGTTACCCAGGCCGGTGCAGGACGGGCACGCGCCGTACGGGGAGTTGAACGAGAACAGCCGCGGTGCGATCTCCTCGATGCTGATCCCGCAATCGGGGCATGCGAGGTTCTGGCTGAACAGCAATTCCTCGCCCGCCGTAGAGCCCGCGGCGCCGGCCGCCGGTCCACCCGCCGGAGCGTCCGCCGCGGCCCCTGCGCCAGGCGCCCCGACGATTCCGACCACCGCCAGGCCGCCGCTCAGGGCCACCGCCGGCTCCAGCGAGTCGGCCAGCCTGCGTGCGGCGCCGGGCTTGACTATCAGCCGGTCCACCACCGCCTCGATCGTGTGTTTCCTGTTCTTCTCCAGCCTGACCTCGTCTCCGCCGGACAGGTCGACGACCTCGCCGTCGACCCTCGCGCGGAGGTAACCGGCCTTCCGGATATCCTCGAAAACCCTCGTATGCTCGCCTTTCCTGCCCCTGACCAGCGGCGCGAGTATCTGTATCCGCGTCCCCTCGGGAAGCCCCATGACGCGGTCTACCATCTGCTCGACCGCCTGCCGCGATATCGGCCGGCCGCAGCTCGGGCAATGGGGCTGGCCGATCCGCGCGAACAGCAAACGGAGGTAGTCCCACACCTCGGTGACGGTCGCCACCGTCGAGCGGGGGTTCCGGCTCCCACTTTTCTGATCGATGCTGATTGCGGGCGATAACCCCTCGATGTAGTCCACGTCCGGCTTATCCATCTGGCCGAGGAACTGCCTCGCGTACGCCGAGAGCGACTCGACGTAACGGCGCTGTCCCTCGGCGTAGATGGTGTCCATGGCCAGACTCGACTTGCCGCTCCCCGACAGGCCGGTGATGACGACGAGCTTGTCCCGCGGGATCTCGACGTCTATGTTCTTCAGGTTGTGCTGTCTCGCACCCCTGACGAATATCCTGTCCCTCATTGATGGATCCTGGCCTCCAGCTCGAAGATGATATCCCGGAACGACGCGGCGCGCTCGAACTCAAGCCGCTTCGACGCCTCCTTCATCTGGCGCCTGAGCTTCTCGACCATCTTCGGGATCTGCGCCCGCGGCAGCTTCGAGACGTCGTGGTCGGCCCAGTACTGCGCTGACGGGTCGGCGGCACGCGTCGCCTCGATCACCGCGCGGACCGACTTGCGCACCGTTTCCGGGGTTATCCCGTGCTCGCGGTTAAACCTCGTCTGCAGCTCGCGGCGCCTCTCCGTCTCCGCGATGGCCTTCCTCATCGAGTCGGTGATCGCGTCCGCGTACATTATGACCTTGCCCTCAACGTTCCTCGCTGCGCGTCCTATCGTCTGTATCAAGGATGTCTCCGAACGGAGGAAACCTTCCTTGTCGGCGTCGAGTATCGCCACCAGCGACACCTCTGGGAGGTCGAGTCCCTCTCTCAGCAGGTTGATGCCGACAACAACGTCGAACACACCCGTACGCAGGTCGCGGATTATCTCCATGCGCTCGAGCGTCTCCACCTCGGAGTGGAGATACCTGACCTTCACGCCCATCTCGCGAAGGTAATCGGTGAGATCCTCAGCCATCTTCTTTGTCAGCGTCGTGACCAGCACCCGCTGGTTCTTCTGCGTCCTCAGCCTGATCTCGGCGAGGAGGTCGTCGACCTGGCGCTTCGTCGGCCTGACCTCCACCTCGGGGTCGACGAGACCTGTGGGCCGGACGACCTGCTCTACGACCCGCTTCGTCTTGCGGAGTTCATAGGGCCCAGGGGTCGCCGAAACGTAGACCACGTGGTTGATCCTTTCCTCGAACTCCCCGAACTTCAGCGGCCTGTTGTCGAACGCCGACGGGAGCCTGAACCCGAACTCCACCAGGGCCTCTTTCCTCGACCGGTCGCCGTTGTACATCGCCCCGATCTGCGGGACAGTCTGGTGGGATTCATCTATGATTACCAGGAAGTCTTCCGGGAAGAAGTCCAGCAGCGTGTACGGCGGCTCCCCCGGCTTGCGGCCCGTGAGGTGCCTCGAGTAGTTCTCGATGCCGGGACAGAACCCCGACTCGCGCAGCATCTCGAGGTCGTACCTCGTGCGCTGCTCGAGACGGTACGCCTCGAGCGCCTTCCCCTTATCGCGCAGTTCCTTGAGCCGCTCGTCAAGCTCCTCCTCGATCGTGACCAGCGCCCGCTTCACTTTCTCCTCGGTAGTGACGTAGTGGCTTGCCGGGCTTATCAAAACGTGCGAACGGTGGCCCAGGACTTCCCCGGTGAGCGCGTCGATTTCGCCCAGTCGCTCCACGAAGTCGCCGAACATCTCGATCCGTATCGCCTTCTCTGTAAACGATGACGGGTAGACCTCGATCGTATCGCCCCTCACGCGGAACGTCCCGCGTTCGAACGCGATGTTGTTGCGGGCGTACTGGATGTTGACGAGGCGCTTCAGGAGCTCGTCGCGACTGTGCTCTGCGCCCTCGCGCAGCGAGATCGACAGCTTGCCGTAGTCCTCCGGCGAACCCAGGCCGTAGATGCACGACACGCTGGCGACGACGACAACGTCCCGCCGCTCGAAGAGCATGCAGGTCGCCGAGTGCCGGAGCTTGTCTATCTCGTCGTTCCGCAGCGAATCCTTCTCGATATACGTGTCAGTCTGCGGGATGTACGCCTCGGGCTGGTAGTAGTCGTAATAGCTCACGAAGTATTCGACGGCGTTGCCGGGAAAGAACTCCTTGAATTCCCCGCAGAGCTGTGCCGCGAGGGTCTTGTTGTGGGCGATCACCAGCGCCGGCTTCTGGACGTTAGCGATCACGTTCGCCATCGTGAAGGTCTTGCCGGAGCCCGTGACGCCGAGGAGCACCTGCTCTCTCTCGCCCCTGAGGATCCCTTCGGACAGCTGTTCTATGGCCCTTGGCTGGTCACCCTTCGGGGTGTACTCAGAAACCACCTTGAATTCCATGGTGGGGTATCATCTCCGTGGAACATGCTATCATACCAAACATGTGTTTGCAATCGCCGGAGGAAAGCCGGAGGAAAGCCGTGTACCTCGATTGTGTGATCGGACTGTGATGTTGTCACCCTGTGATCGATTGCTTAGATTGAGACCGATGTCTCACCGCCTGCGGGGTTCCTGATTTCGACCCTGGCCACCAGGGGCGCTATGCGGTAGGCGAGGCGCTCGAGGCGGGAATACGGGCACGTAGGCAGCCTCATCCAATTGGGGTCGAGTGTTTTCGCGGGAGGCCGGTACGGCTGGAGAACGTACTTGCTTGCTCCCTGGAGCCACCTGGCAGCCGCCTCCACGTCTCCTGGGGACAGCAGCCCGGGCACGACCGTGGTTCTGAACTCGTAGTTCGTCGCACTGCGCTGTACGAGGCGGATGCTTTCCTCGATGGTGCGCGGGTCCACCCGGCTACGGGTCACCCTCCGATACTTGTCGGGAGGAGCCTTGACGTCCATCGCGATGTAGTCTACCAAGCCGCGCTCCAGCAGCCGCGCCAGTACATCGGGGCGGGTGCCATTGGTATCCAGCTTGGTTCTAAACCCCAGCGCTTTTACGTGGGCCAGAAATCCGGGGAGGCAGGGATCCAGGGTGGGTTCTCCGCCACTCACGCAAACCCCGTCTATGAATCCCCGGCGGCTTTCCAGGAAGTACAGGAGTTCTTCTTCCGGGATGCGGGGCAGATGGGGGGAATCCAGGACCAGGTCGGGATTGTGGCAGTACGGGCACCTGAGGTTGCACCCGGCCAGGAACACGGTGGCGCACACCATACCAGGGTAGTCGATCAGGCTGAACTTCTGCAATCCCCTCGCGTGCACGACAAATGGTCTGATCCCCCCGAGGTCCTGCGCCACGAGGAACTCCCCCGTCATACTGCAGTGGGCTCCGCCTGCTCCGGCGGGAGGAAAGCCTTTCTCGTGCGGAACTCCTCCTGTTTTCCGGGGTTCCAGCTCTGCACGGGCCGGTAGTATCCCACCACCCGGCTCCACACCTCGGTTGTACTCTGGCAGCGGGGGCACGAGGGCTGTTCTCCTTTCAAGTAACCGTGCCGGGGGCAGATGCTGAAGGTAGGAGTGACGGTCAGGTAGGGGATGCGGAAGCGGTTCAGTACCCTTTGCAGGAATGCCTTCAGGGTTTTGGTATCCTCAACGCTTTCCCCCAGAAAAGCATGGAAGACAGTTCCACCGGTATACCTGGTCTGCAGATGTTCTTGCAGGGTGAGAGATTCGAAAACGTCATCGGTGTAGCCGGCCGGAAGGTGGGTGGAGTTGGTGTAGTAGAGTTCCCGGTCGCCCGCGGTGACGATATCCGGATAGCGGGACCGGTCAATCCGCGCCAGCCGGTAGGAAGCGCCTTCCGCCGGGGTGGCCTCCAGGTTGAACATCTGACCTGTCTCTTCCTGGAACCCTACCAGCACTTGCCGCATGAATTCCAGCACTTCCAGGGCGAACTGCTGGCCGGCCGCGGTGCCGATGTCCTCGCCAAGGAAGTTGAGTAGCGCCTCGTTCATCCCCACCAGGCCGATGGTGTTGAAGTGGTTGCCCCAGTATTGTCCCAGGCACTCCTTCACCTGGCGAAGGTAGTGACGGGAATACGGGTACAACCCGCCCTCTGTGAACCGTTCCAGCACCTGCCTCTTGACGAGAAGGCTGTCTCGGGCCAGTTGCATCAGTTCGCCCAGGCGTGCGAAGAACTGCTGGGGCGTCGTGGCCAGATAGCCGATGCGGGGGAGGTTGATGGTCACCACCCCTATGGAGCCGGTGAGGGGATTGGCGCCGAACAGCCCTCCGCCGCGGCGGCGCAGATCCCGGTTGTCCAGCCGCAGGCGGCAGCACATGCTCCGTACGTCCTCCGGCCGCAGGTCGGAGTTTATGAAGTTGGCGAAGTACGGGATGCCGTACCGGGCGGTCATGGCGGCGATGCGATCGGCGACTGGACTCTCCCAGTCGAAGCCGGAGGTAATATTATACGTGGGGATAGGAAAGGTGAATATGCGGCCGCAGGTATCCCCCTCCAGCATCACCTCGCAGAATGCCAGGTTCAGCATGTCCATCTCCCGCTGGAATTCCGCGTAAGGAAATTTATCCAGGCGCCCTCCCACTATGACCGGTTGCTCGGCCATGTACGAGGGCACCGTCACATCCATGGTCAGGTTGACGAAGGGAGTCTGGAACCCCACCCGGGTGGGCACGTTAAGGTTGAAGATCGCTTCCTGGAGGGCCTGTTTAACTTCGCGGTACTGGAGGCCGTCGTACCGGATGAAGGGAGCCAGGCAGGTGTCGAAGTTGGCTAGGGCCTGGGCTCCTGCCGCCTCCCCCTGGAGGGTGTAGCAGAAGTTGACGGCCTGTCCGAGTGCGGTGCGGAAGTGCCTGGGAGGGGCACTTTCCACTTTCTGCCCCACGCCGGCGAAGCCGTGAAGCAGGATGTCGGCCAGATCCCAACCACAGCAATAGGGGGCGAGGATCCCCAGGTCGTGGATATGGAAGTCACCGTCCTTGTGGGCTTCCCGCACGCGAGCAGGGTAGATCTTTTCCAGCCAGTAGCGGGCGGAAACGGCGGAGATGATGTGGTTGTTCAGTCCCTGCAGGGAATAGTTCATGTTGCTGTTCTCGCTCACGCGCCAGTCCAGCTGATTCAGGTAATCCTGCACCATTTTCTCGGCGTTCACCACCAGAGCACGAAAGTCTCGCATCTCCTGATGCTGCTGGCGGTAGAGGATGTAGGCCTTGGCGGTGCGGGCGTGGCCGTTCCGGATGAGGACTCGTTCGACGACGTCCTGTACGTCTTCCACGGTGGGGAACCTGTCGTCGAACTGGTGGCCGACGGTGGCCACCACTTCATCGGCCAGGCGTTCGGCCAGGTCCCGATCTTGTCCTCCCACGGCCCGGGCGGCTTTGAAGATGGCATTGGCGATCCTCCCCCGGTCAAAGTCGACGAGACGCCCGTCTCGTTTCACGATCTTCCGTGGCGTCACTTTGGCACCAGCCTTTCTTATTCAGGCGTATGGAAAAAGGGGCGTGAGCCTCGGGGCAGTAAAGAAGGCCTCAACCCGGGGGCGGATCGAGGCCGGAAACTCTACAGAAATACATAAGGCGCCTCTCCTTTCTACCGAAGGCACAGGCATCCTGCACACGGGCAGGTTTCCTGACTCATGGGTCACTGCCTTCCCCGGCCTTCCCGGGCGACACGGCCCGGTGGCGTCTCCTTGGGTTGGCTACCCATTTACAGTGGCGGGACCGTCCAGGATTTGCACCTGGTTCCCTTTTGACCCCCTGTTGGGGGCACCCACGTGCATCTGCTCTTGTCAATCGTATTCTAACACGGCCGGCATGGAGCAACAAGCCTTGCGGGAGGTCATAGCCGGAGGAAGGCCGGCAGCGGGTGGACGGGGCGCGGCCGCCGTGGTTTGCCGGAGGCTACTTGAGGCGTGCATCTCCCATACCTGATGCCGGCACGCTGAGGGCGCGGACGACGTCCGATGCCCGCACCAGCGTGACGCCCATCTTCTGGATCTCGGGGATGACTTCCAGGATGCACCTGACCGTGAGGGGGTTGACGTGGCCGATCGCGATCACGGCGTCCTTCTTCCTGGCCAACGCTGCCGCTGCCAGCACCCGCGACCGGACGTACGCCTCGTCCCTGTCGTTGTCGAGGAACACCAGGTTCGCGCCGGAGGCCACCCCCTGGCGCCGCGCAACCGCCTGCAACAGCGAGTTGCCCACGGTCTTGCTGTCGATCACGAACACCCCGCGCTCGCGGGCGACCTCCACGACTGCCTCGACGACTTTCAGGTCGGCGGTCGCCCTGGATCCAGTGTGGTTGTTGAGTCCCGGGACGGGGCCGACCTCGTCGAGGTGTTTCCTGACGAGGCGCTTTATCTCGTCCGCCTCCATCGACGTGGTTATGGTCCCGGGCGCCATCGCTGTGCCGCGACCCGTGGGATGGAGCGGTTCCATCGGCAGGTGCAGTATAACCTCGTGGCCCGCCCGCCTGGCGCGGTCCGCCTCTTCGACCGAGTGTGGTCCCCCGGGCAGCACGGCCAGAGTCACCGGCGCCGGCAGCGCCATGGCGTCGGCTGTCCCCGGCACTCCCCAGCCGAGGTCATCCAGGACTATGGCCAGCATGGGACCGTCGGGCGCGCTAGCGGCGCCCGGTTGCACGCCCGTCTGAGGGGGCGGCCCGGGCGAGGACTCTGCGGGCCGCGGCTGCGGTTGTGTGCCGTTTCCCCCAGCGGAGCCACCCACAGCGCCGCCTGGCGGCGCCTGCGCCTCTCCTCTCGCCGGCCCGCCCGCCGGAGCCCGCGACGCGACTCTGGCCAGCACGAATATCGCCAGCAGCACTAAAACGGCCGCCCAGACCTCGGGCCGCCGCGGGTCGAACGCGCTCCTGGTATTTCCGGTGACCGGCTGTATGGCTGATTACCTCCAGCGGCGCGGTCAACGCCTTCCGAGCAAGCGCTCCACCGCCGTCCTCAACCTGCCTACAAATCTCTTTCCCGGGCTGAACCCCCCGAGCTCCACGTGAGGTGGGTCTCCCTCCTCGGGGACGGGGATTATGCCCAGGTCATCGATGACCCCTCTGAACCTTACGTCGCGCGGCTGTTCGTCTCCTCCCCGTCGTACGCTGAGTTCGAGGAATACGGGGGTCTGCCGTACCATCTCTCGCAGTTCATCCCTCGTGTTGACGGGAGTCCCCGTCACCTCGGTTACGATGTCTCCCGTCCTCAACCCCGCGGTCTGCGCGGGACTGCCGGGCAGGACGTCGAGCACCATGACGCCCCTCTCCGGCGGGACGAAGGCGGGGACCCCGGACAGCTCTCGCCTGCTGCCCATCGCAATCACCAGTTCGTGGCCGAGCGGGCCGAACAGGGCGGCAACCCACTGCAGGGGGCTGACGAACGCGGATGCGATCGCGAGCCCAAGTAGCGAAACGCTGTACGCCCCCAGTATCAGGGACGTCCTCCTCGCTTTCTGGGCAGGTGGGCACGTGACTGCGACGTCGCTGTAACCGAGCGCCGCCACTATCGGCCACATCGCGAACAACGCATCCGGCATGTTCGCGGCCTCGGCCGGCCTCACGAGCGGCCACCAGTCCGGCATCTGGATCAGCCCCGTAACCTGCGATGGGTCGGGGAGCGCCAGCATGACCAGGGCGACCAGGGGCATTGGCCAGAACCGCTGCAGGCTGAATCCCCCGACGGTCCGCCCAGACCGGCTGCGGAGATAGACGGGAGTCGAGCACCCGCTGCCGCTCACCCTGATCAGGACGCTCTCGGTTATGTGAAGTACGCCTACCAGCGCCATGATCCCGGGCACCGACACCCTGGGCCAGCCGAACAGGAGGTTCGACAGCGACACTATCCCGCCGGCGTACGAGAAACACATCAGCCTGGGGTTGATCATGTATAGTAGGAATGCGAGCGGCAGCAGGTAGGATATCCCCGAACCCGTAAGAGAGACGCCCACAAACACGAGCAAAAGACTGGCGACGATACCGCCGACCAGCCCGTAGAGCAGCCCGGAAACGGACATCTCCATAAAGCTATTCTTGACCGCCCCGTAGATCCGTTCCTCGTTCGCGGCAAGCCGCTTGTATTGCATGACGGTCAGCAGTACTATCAGCCAGAACACGCCGGCCACCGAGGGTTCGAGTATCACCAGGGGAAGCAGGCGCAGCACCGCCAGCATCAGCTCCCTTGCCGGGAACATCCCCAAACCGCCCCCCTTAATCGGTGTACGCCTACATCTTCGTGCGAATGACGTCGATGGCCATCTTCAGCTGCGGGTCGTCGTCGTGCGCGGCCTTCGATAACGCCTCGTTGACCTTCGCTATCGTCCGGGAGTCCGCGGTCCCCGTTGCCAGGAAGCCGTTTGCCCTCTGGAAGCTCACTACAGCTCCCGCGGTTGCCGGGCCGTAGATGCCGTCCTCCTCGAGTTTGTACCCGAGGTGATTGAGCCTCTGCTGGAGCGCAAGTACATCCAGCCCGATGCTCATTCTGCCCAAATTCCTGGAAATCTTCAACGGCTCATACCCGCTCTGGTCCAGCGATTTCACGATGATGTCGGGCTCTATGCCGGTGCCATGGATGGACCTCCCCGACGGTGTATAATACCTAGCCGTCGTCAGCCTGAGGCCTGACCCTTCACGCAGGTTGAGCAGGGTCTGCACGAGTCCCTTTCCGAACGTCTTCGTTCCTATGATTGTCCCGACCTTGCGGTCCTGGACCGCCCCGGCGACTATCTCTGAGGCGCTCGCGCTACCGCCGTCCACCAGCACCACGAGCGGCAGCCCGAGGCCGGTAGAGGACGACGACTTGATGTCCTTTTTGCCATCCTTGTCCACCACCGAAACGATCGGTCCTTCGGGCACGAACAGTTCGGCTATCCTGACGCATTCATCCAGCAGACCGCCGGGGTTCCCGCGGAGGTCGAGGATGAACGCCCTGGCGCCGTTCTCCTTGAGCGACTCGAGCGCCGCTTTCGTTTCTATGAATGCGTTGTCCCCAAACTGGCTCAATTCGATATACCCTACATTGTCGGCTACCATCCGGTGTTCGACGGATGTCATGATAATGTTCTCGCGAGTCAAAACGTGGTCAACCGGGTTTCCACCGGACGCGGGCAGGATCGTGAGTATGACCTGTGTTCCGGCAGCACCCCGGATCATCTCGGCCGCTTTGTCGGACGATACGTCGTACATCTCCTTGCCGTCTACCTTCAGGATCCTGTCGCCTGCCTTGATCCCCGCGCGTGCAGCGGGCGACCCCTTGACCGGGGCGATCACGATGATGTACTTGTCCTTGACCCCGATAGTCAGGCCAACCCCGGAGTAGTTGCCACGAGCCCTGATGATGAAGTCCTGCCATTCGCGCGGTGTGAAGTAGTCCGAATAGGGATCTCCCAGGGAGCGGACCGCGCCTGCAACGGCGCCATCGATGACCTTGTCGATGTCCACGCGGTCGACATACCGCTTTTGTATGATGTCTATGACTTCCTGGAGCTTCTCCCAGCCGGTCGACTGCGACTGCTCGCCAAACAGCGTCTTGAGCGGGATGACCTCCGAGGCTGTGGTATACCCGGCGACGCCTACCAGAAGGAAGACGCCGAGCAACAGGGTCAAAAGATGCTTTCGATTGTTGAACACTTGGGTGACACCCCCCGGGGGCTTCAATCCTGCTTCGTTTTGCGTGTAACCAAAAACCGCCCAGTGCACCTGGCGGTTTGCTCTCCAGTCAAGAACAGTCTAGCATAATGCGCAGTTCACGTCACTTGGAGTCGCCGATAGTGCGGGGCCGCCGCCCCCCTTCCGCTACTTGAGCCACTTGAGTGGGTCGTTAGGCGCGCCGTTGACGCGGACCTCGAAATGGAGGTGGGGGCCCGTACTGAGGCCCGTGGAGCCCACCCGTCCTATGACGAATCCCCTGTCCACGACTTGACCCGAACTCACCAGCAAGGTATCGCAGTGGGCGTACAGGGTCGAAACCCCTCCGCCGTGGTCAATGATTATGGCCTTGCCGTATCCGCCGAGCAACCCGGCGTGTAATACCGCGCCCGCCTCCGCCGCCAGAACGCTGCTACCGCGGGACGCACCTATGTCGATACCCGAGTGCATGCGCATCGTGCGCAATATCGGGTGACGCCTCATGCCGAACCGCGAAGTCACGGCGCCCTTGGCCGGCCACAACATGTTGAGGGGCCCGATGCGCCGGAAGCCCTCCTTCGCCTGCAAGTCCTTGATTATCTCAACCAGTTGCTCGGAGAGTTCCTCGAGTTCGTCCAGCGCCTTCTCGTACTCGCTGCGCTCCTTCTTGACCTGTGCGAGGAACTGCTCCCTATCCGCCGCGCGGGAGGTTACCTGCTCCCTCTTGAGGGCCACCTGCCCTTTCAGCGACTCGAGTTCATCCCGCCGTTCTTCGAGCTCCTCCTTCTTATCCCTGTACTCCTGTTCCTGCTGCTTGATGTCGGTGGCCAGCGACACATCGTGTTTCACTATCGACCTGACCATCTCGAACCGGCTCAGGAGGTCCTGCACATCGACGGCGCCGAGGATTACTTCGATATAACCGATCGGCCCTACCTTATACAACCATTTTAGGCGGTTCTTCAGCAGGTCGTTCCTCTTGCGGAGCTCCTCCTCGGTTTCCTTCAGTCCGTTTTCCGTCTCGCTTATCGCCCTCTGCGTGGACTGCAGTCGCGCCTCAATGTACTTCAGGTTGTTCTGGGCCTTCTCGAGCTCCTGCTCGAGCCTTTTCAGCTCGGTCAGCAGGCTCTTTTCCTGACCACGGGTACGCTGTATCTGCTGCCTGTAACGCTCGATCTCGCGGTTCACGCGGTCGAGCTGCTCCCTCTTGTCCTCGAGTTCCCCCGCGCGCACGGGCCGAGCGTACCCCGGCAATGCCGTCAGGACAAGGGACACGCAGATGACGAGGCACACAAACCTCGAGAAACGGCGTGGCGCCGGCTGAACCGAATGACTCGTATGGCTTGTCCGATCTAACCTCACGGTCAACGCGTAGCGCCTCCTAGATCCGCATAAACCTCCTGATGGATATCCCGCTCCCCGCCGCCCCCATGACCGCCCCCGCGCCGACGAGGATCATAGAAAGCGCGTCGACGAGCGGGCTCGGAGCGACAAGCGGTATGAAAGGCAGCACCTTGGGAACATTCACAAACAACCACAGGTAACCGATCCGGCTCAACAGCGCAGCGAACCCAGCGCCCGTTATTCCGAGCAGGAGCCCTTCGAACACGAAAGGCGCCCTGATGAACCCGTCCGTCGCGCCGACCAGCTTCATTATCGCGATCTCTTTCCTGCGGGCGTAGAGCGTGAGTCTTATAGTATTCGACACGAGTGCCACCGTAGCGACCGCAAGCGCCACGACGAGCCCCGTGCCTATCAGCCGCAGGGCTCGCGTCACGAGGAACAGCCGCTCCACCATCTCGCTCTTGTAGGACACGCTTTCGACGCCCTTCAGCCTGGACACGGCGTCCGCGACGTCCTTCACCTTCTCGGGGGTCTTCAGCGTCATCTCGAACGACGCCGGTAACGGATTGGCGTCCTCGATCCCGGCGAGGAGATCCCTCTGGTCTGCGAATTGCTGGCGCAGCCGGCGGAGCGCCTCGTCTTTGCTGACATACTTGACCGACAGCACCTCCGCATACCCGGCGATGGTCGTCTCGATCTCCTTGACCCGCTTCGAGTCGGTGCCCTCCGCTATGAATGCGCGTATCTCGACCTGCGATTCCAGTACCCGCGCCACGTTGCCCAGATTGACCGAGATGATGTAAACCGCAGCAAAGCACACCAGACACAAACCGACAGTACTGATCGACGCAAGACTCATTAGAGAGTTCCTCCGGATGCTCCGGAGGGCCTCACGTATGGCGTAGCCCCAGCTGTTGGGCGTCATTCACGTAGACTCCTCTTTCGTCGTCCCGCACGACCCTGCCGCGCGACATCGCGATCACGCGCTTCTGCATGCTGTTCACGATGCCCTGGGCGTGCGTGGCCATCACCACTGTGGTGCCCCACCTGTTTATCTCCTCGAGCAGGCGCACGATCCCCCACGACGTGGTGGGATCGAGATTGCCGGTGGGCTCGTCCGCGATGAGGACGGCGGGCTTGTTTATGATCGCGCGGGCGAGCGCGGTCCTCTGCTGCTCCCCGCCCGAGAGCTGACCGGGCATGGCGTTGGCTTTGTCCTTGAGGCCCACCGCATCGAGCGCCTGCGGGACGCGCCGTCTTATCTCGCGCCTGGACATGCCCGTTACCTCGAGGGCAAACGCAACGTTGTCGAACACGTTGCGGTCGGGGAGCAGTTTGAAGTCCTGGAAGACCACACCGATGTTTCGCCTGAGGAACGGGACGTCGCACGTGCGGAGTTTCGTGACGTCGTCGCCGTCGAAAATGACCGAGCCTGCGGTGGGAAGTTCCTCCCTGTAGATGAGCCTCGTCAGCGTGGTTTTCCCAGCGCCGCTCGGCCCCACGACAAACACGAACTCGCCCTTCCGGATAACGAGGTTGACCTGGGACAGGGCGACGACGTTGTTTGGATATGCCTTTGTGACTTGCCTGAATTCGATCAATCTCGATCCCCGCAGACTGGTTTCTCCCCAACCGGCCGGACAGCCTCGCCGGTGGGGTGCGTTTCCGCTGGTACAGGCCGTAACAAGTGCCTCTGTGCGGGAACGCTTTCGACACCTCTTTACGCGAATCCTCTTTGTGCAGGCAAATCAGTTGTGAACGTTCTTCGAAACTTATTCGACACGTACCGCGCGCAGTGACGTGTACCCCGGCAGGTTAGTCGGCCGCCCGGGTGCGTGCCCGTTATTGTACGCTGCCCCTGCGCGGGGTATAATGGTCGTAGATGCCACGCCAACCAGATACCGCGCAAACAGGTCCCCGGAAAAGGGGTAAAGAGGGAATCAGGTTCGAAGCCTGAGCGGTCCCGCCACTGTAAACGGGGAGTCACCGGCGCAAACCCACTGTCCAAGCCCTCACGGCAACAGGACCGCCGTAAGACGGCGCAGCACAAATCAACACCGCGGTGTGCGGCCGTACTGCACCCTTCGGAGGAGAGGACGGTACGCCGGTTCAGTGAACAGCCGGCCCAGCCTTCGAGGCTGGGCCTCGTCTTTGGGGTCATCCGATCCGGCCCGTGAAGGCGCCGGCAGTGCGCCTGGAGGAAGCGTCATGCCCGTGTTGATCGCTTGTCTAATGGACCTGGCCCTGGGAGATCCGCCCTGGCTGCCCCATCCGGTGCGCCTGATCGGCCGCCTGACGGCGCGGCTCGAGGCCGTCCTCCGTCCGAGGAAACCTGTCCCGGTCTGGGATCTGCTGGGCGGTACGCTCTTGACGCTATTCGTCGTCGGACTCTCATACGCCGGAGCGGTGGGGATCACCGGAGTCGCGTCGGCCATCCATCCGTGGTTCGGTCGGCTGGTTTCCGCCTGCCTGATATTCACCACGATAGCCTTCCGAAGCCTGAAGGAATCCGCACACGGAGTGCACGAGTGCCTTGACGCGGGAAACCTTCCACTCGCACGCGCCAGGACTGCTATGATAGTAGGGAGAGACACCGCCGGCCTGGATGAGGCGGAGATCGCCAGGGCTGTCGTGGAAACCGTCGCCGAGAACACGGTTGACGCGGTGGTTTCACCTCTCTTCTATGCAGCCCTGGGCGGGGCGCCGGCAGCGGTAGCCTACCGCGCAGTGAACACGCTTGATTCCATGGTTGGTTACAAGAACACGCGGTACCTCTATTTCGGTCGAGCCTCGGCGCGACTTGACGACCTGGCAAACTTCGTGCCCGCCAGGATCGGCGCCATCCTGATCGTGATGGCAGCCATGCTTACCCGGCGAGACTGGAGGCGCGCGTGGAGAACATTGCTCCGGGATGGCAGAAATCACCCCAGTCCCAACAGCGGGCAGCCCGAAGCCGCGATGTCCGGCGCCATCGGGGTCCGGCTGGGTGGGCTGAACTACTACGGGGGGAAGCCATCATTTCGGCCCTACATCGGATGGGATGGCTCGCCTGCGCTGAAAGGACACATCCGTGAGGCCACCACGCTTCTGAGTGTCGCCTCACATGCGGCCGCTATACTCGCGGTAGCCGGGGAGGTGATTGGGGCTGGCCTGTACGGATGGCTTTGAGGCCGAACTTTCCGGCGGAGTTGCCTCGGCCACTGCGGTGGCCCCGGGGAGCTGTGGCGAACTTGTCCAGGGTAGCATCGCAGGCGTGGACTTGCTTGTCAGCTGCCCCATTGATGTTTACTCGCGAGTCCAGGTGACGGTGAGTCTACCGCCCGGGACCAATGCACGGCTAGCAACCCTCAGCGGTCAACCGGGCCAGCAAGACCACGGTACGCCCGGGTTGCCCAAGGCCCGCCGGGCGGTGTGGCTCTCGTTGGCCCGCCTGGGGATCACTGACGAAACAGTGAGTCTGAGCATCAACGTGTCCAGCCCGATTCCTCACGGTAAGGGTATGGGCAGCAGTACGGCCGATATAGCCGCGGCGGTCGCCGCCACTTTCGCCGCCTTCGGCAAGAGGGCCTCTCCTCACGACATTGCGGCCATCGCCTTGAGCATCGAGCCCACGGATGGGACCATGTTCAGGGGAATCGCGCTTTTCGACCACAGGCAGGGGCGGGTAACGCGTCACCTCGGAAAGCCACCGGGCGTGGACCTGCTCATAGTGGATCCCGGTGGGGAAGTAGACACACTCGAGTTCAACAGGAATCCCCATCTTCCGGAACTGAACAGGAAAAAGGAACGGGAAGTGGCTGAGGCGCTTTGCCTGGTAGAACAGGGTGTGAGGAACAGAGATCCACGGGCTCTTGGTGAAGGCTCCACTCTAAGTGCGAAGGCGCACCAGGCCATACTGCCGAAGCCCGGGCTTGACCTCGTCCTGACCGCTGCGAAGGACACCGGCGGCGCCGGAATTAACGTCGCCCACAGTGGCACCGTTATGGGGATGCTGTTCGACTCACGTACCGTTGATCTGCCCGAGGTGGAAACGTATGTGCGACGCAAGCTCCCGTGGGCGGCCATTACAAGTGCGAGGCTGATCGGCGGGGGCGTAAAGGTGGTGAAAACGGGTGAGGATCACCTCTCACGGCGGGAACACACTCGCTGCGGGGCGCCGGTACGGGCTCAGGCCTGAGGACTTCATTGACTTCAGCGCGAGTATAAATCCAATCGGCCCTTCGGCCCGGGCGATCGAGAGGATCGCTGGGGAAATCCCTTCAATTGCCCGCTATCCCGACCCCGAGTGTTCGGAACTCGTCGAGGAGCTCTCCAGGCATCTCGCCGTCCACCGGTCGCACGTGCTGGTGGGGAACGGAGGCGCCGAGGTCATCTTCGCGACGATGCGCGCGCTCTCACCTGCTCGGACCATAATAGTGGCACCCACTTTCTCGGAGTACGCGCACGCGGCAGAAGCCCTGGGAATACCCGTCGTCAGGGTTCTGCTGTCACCGGAGAACGGCTTCGGTCTCGACCCCGCGGTGATATCGGCTACAGTCTCTATGGGAGACGCCATCGTCGTCTGTAATCCCAATAACCCCACGGCAAACCTCACGAACGCGGAAACGCTCGGCGATCTCCTCCGGAGGACCGAAACCGCCGGAGCCTACCTGATCGTCGACGAGGCGTTCATGGAGTTCGTGGGCGACAGGGCAGTGTACTCAATGGTTCCGCTCACACGCTACTTGCGGGGTCTCATCGTAATCGGGTCGCTGACCAAGTTTTACGCCCTTCCGGGGTTGAGGATAGGGTATGCCGTGGGCTGCCCCGAACTGGTGGATAAGATTACTCGCCAGATCCCCCCCTGGAGCGTTAATTCGCTGGCACAGGCGGCTGCTGTCGAGTCCCTGCGCGACAAGGACTATGCGGAGGCCACGCTTACGTTCATCTCGTCCGAAAGAGAGTGGTTCGCAGGCGAGCTGGCAGGCATTCCGGGGGTGATTGTCTGGCCTCCTTCCGCGAACTACATCCTGTTTGAGGTGCGGGGGTTGGGACTGAACGCGACTCAACTCGCCGACCACCTGGGTCGCAGGGGCATACTCGTGAGGGACTGTTCTGCGTTTGAGGGACTCAATGAGTATTACGTGCGGGTCGCCGTGCTGAAACGGGAGGCTAATCTCCGCCTGGTCGAGGAGATACGCCGGTTGTCCCGCCGGCATACGCCTGTTATCAAGGGCTGCTGAGAGCCGGCCCTTCTTGCGCCTGTAGAAGCGAGAAGCGAAGCAATCTGAGCAAGTGCGATGCGAAGCAGGCTCAAACGCACCTCCCTCTGTCCGGATATCCTGCCGGTTATTGTCTCGCCAGCGCCGCAGCCAGCGAATATGCGCACTCCGCGCGCGTAGCGGCTGTCGAAGCGTTGAACCCCAGGTACAGGAAGCCCATCTCAGCGCCAGCCGCCACGTACGGCTCGTACCAGGGCCGGCCCGGCCCGGCCGGCGCCGGTTCCACACCGGCGAGCCTGCATGCCACGGTAACGACCTGGGCGCCGGTCACCGCGTCACCGGGCGCGAACACCCCAGGCGATATCCCTTTCACGAGGTTGAGCCTGTGCGCGAGTGACACGGCCGCAAACGCCCAGTGGGAACGCGGGACATCCCTGTATTCCGGCTCCGCCCCATGAGGGGTCCCCGCCGGACCGCCACCCTCCGTGCCCGCGGCCGGCCCGTCACCGTGTGCGACCCTCGCCGCCATACTGGCGAACTCGGCGCGGGTCACGCCTTTCTGCGGCTTGAAGGTCCCATCGGGATACCCGGTCAACGCACCGGTCCTGGCAAGCCGGTTCACGTGCGCCGCCGCCCAGTGGGATGCCGGCATGTCTGAGAACCCTGCCGCCACCGGGAACGCCAGGCCCGACAGGCCCAGGACCGCCTGGGCCGTCATCCACACCGTCATGGAGTCGGACCCGTCCATGTACGGGAATGAACCGTCGCCCCGCTGGAGATGGCAGATCCATTCCGCCACAGCGCGCCGCTCCGCCGCCGGAACCCCGCCTGGACGCGATCGCGCGGCGCTGAAACCCTGCAGCACCCACGAACCCGACGCGACGTTGGGTTTGTTGCCCTCCCACACCACGCCCCCATCTGAACCGACGGCGCTCCGCAGGTAGCCAACGGCCCTTGCGAGCGACTCGCCAGTTTCGCCGAGCGCCACCATCGCCTGGATGGCGGCCGCCGTATCATCGGGGTCGCTCGGCAATCCCAGCGCAAAACCGAATCCGCCGTCGGCGTTCTGGTTCTTCTGCAGGAAGCGGAGCGCCCCGGCGCGGTCTCGTATTCCCCCGGGGAACGGGGCAAGCGCCAGAACCGACCAGAAGTGCGCATTGAGGAGTTCCTCCTCGCCGTCGCCTGCAAACTGCCCTGAGGCCCTCTGCCTGGCGGCCAAAGATCGCGCCAACCGGTCCAGAACTCCGGCGCCGGTATCCGCGCCCATCCCTGCATCAGACACCAAGCCGGACGGCCCTCGCATGGCGTAGCCCGCCGCCAGCAGGGCCAGTATCCGCCTCGCAATGTCGGTCGAGGCGGCGCCGGAGTTGTTGAGGAACTCATCGGAAGCAACTAGAAGCCCCGCGGGAGATCGGTCGCCCTTCCTCCACTCCGGCGCCTCCGGGTCGAGTCCCACGGCGCGGATTGCCAGTATCACCCAGGATGTCACCATCTCGCTTGATTGACCCCCGGCCACTCCGGGGAACCCGCCGTCCGCGTTCTGGGTCGAGCGGAGGTACCGTATGCCCCTTTCGATGACCCCGTCTACGGCCGTCGAGACGGCCTCCGCCCGCGCCACGTAGCGGGGCCCAGGCAGCTGAGCCACCGCCGCAATCGCGACCGCGACGGCCAGCACGACTGCCGTCAAGTAGGTCAGCCTGCGCGCGAACCTCCGCAGGATCCTGAGCATCTGGTCACCGAAGATCAATGAGAACGCGATATTGCCGGCGGAATGCAGGGTGTCAAACCACAGCCCCGCGGCCTCGACTACGAGCAAGGTCCGGAGTGTGAGTGGAAAAGTAAACGAAAGCCAGTGCCACACGTTCATGATCAGGCCAAACAGGAACCCCCAAACACCGGTGAATACCGCGACGTGCCACCTGCCCGAACGCGGTCCCAGGACCCCGAATAACCCGGCGCTGGCGCCTACGGCGCCCCATGCCGCCGCCTGCCACACGGTCCACGGACCCTGGCCGAGGAACACGTTTGAGGCGATAGCGGAAAGCGCGCCCACCATGAAACCGTTTGCCGGGCCAAGAACCATCCCGGCGGTCGTCACTATGAAGGTGGTGGGCTGAACGTTCGGGATTGAGGCGAAGGCGACGCGCCCCGCCGACGCGAGCGCGGCCAGGCTCGCCACCACCGCGATCATCACAGGCGAGGCCGTCGACCGCTCGTACATCACGAAACCCACGACGAGCAGTCCCACCGTAATGAGGCCGGGTAGCATCGCCGGTTGAAGAAAACCCGCCGTATTCAAGACCTCCATCCCTCCCCCAACAGGGCCAGCGCCTCGCCGTACGAGATGACGCCGTCCACCCAGTGCCTGAACAGCCTGTTCACCTGGGGCGAGTAGAACAGGGCGCCGTCGAGGACCATCCGCGGCGGGCCATCTGCCACGATCCTCCCGCCGGACATCACGATCACGCGCGAGGCGCACTCCGCCGCCATGTCCACGTCGTGGGTAACCATTACCGCCGACGCGCCCCCGGTAATCGCGTCCCTCAGAAGAGACAGCAGCGCCTGCCTCGCGCCGCGGTCCATTCCCCGCGTCGGCTCGTCGAGAAGCAAGAGTCGCGGGGACCGCGCGATCGTGGCTGCAATCGCGGCCCTCTCGCGCTCGCCCGAGCTCAGGTCCCTTGGATTGCAGTCAAGTAACCGCGTGAGTCCGAGTGTGTCCAGCACGCGCTCCACCCGCCCGCCGGGCCGGCTGCCGGGCACGTCAATACTGGCGGCGACCTCCTC
Organism: Bacillota bacterium; assembly: GCA_013178305.1. Taxonomy (NCBI): domain Bacteria; kingdom Bacillati; phylum Bacillota; species Bacillota bacterium. The sequence continues at coordinate 707,728 of JABLXB010000001.1, forward strand.
GCGGACGGTGTCGGCCGTCAGGTGATCGTTCGGGTTTTGCGACAGCCAGGCAACGCCCGAAAACCCGCGGCCGCCGTCGCCCTCAGCCACCCGGACACGGCCCTGCGACGGCTTGGTGAGGCCGGCCATCACCCTGAGCAGGGTGGACTTGCCCGCACCGTTCTCACCGAGTACCGCGACGAATTCCCCCTCGCGGACGGTCAGGTCGATGCCGGACAGGGCTGGCCTGATCCCACGCTCCCCGTCGAACAGGTGGGTCAACCCCGTGAGTTCGATGACCACCGCCGGGCGCGACGTCACAGGTGTCCCACGATCCGTACCCGCCGCGGCCTCAGCTGCCTGACCCGCGGATCCCGCCACAGGCAGCGTCCAGTTCCTCGCCAACAAGTCACGCCCTTCCCTCACCGTCAGGGGCAGTGGGCCGACGCCCTCGCGCTCACCGAACAGCCGCGCCATGCTCGGGGAATCGACCCCCCGCTCGATCAGATTTCGTGCCGCTTCCGGCGGTTCGCCGAGGCCCATCACCTCACCGGCATCGCACAGCCACACCGTGTCCACCGCATAAAAGCACCTGTCCAGGCGCTGCTCAGTCATAATGACGGTGGTCCCTGAATCCTTGTTAATGCGTTTGAGCAGGCCTACCAGGTCATCGGCAGCCACGGGATCGAGCTGCGACGTTGGCTCGTCGAGGAGGAGAATCCGTGGCTGCATCGCGACGACCGACGCGAGAGCCACCTTTTGCTTCTCGCCTCCCGAAAGTTCGGTGACGCGCGCGCCCCTGAGGTGTGTTATTCCGAGGTAGTTGAGCGCCTCGGCCACGCACCGCCCGATCGAATCCGTGGGCCAGCCGAGGTTCTGGAGACCGAACGCCACCTCGCGTTCGACGCTCGTCATGAATAGCTGAGACTCGGGGTCCTGGAACACCATGCCCACGGCCTGAGCGAGGGAAAGCGGGTCGCTCCCGCTTACCGGCCGGCCGAACACCTCGACCAGCCCCGACACGCTGCCACCGTGAAACACCGGCACGAGGCCGCGGATGGCCCTGAGCAGGGTTGACTTCCCGCTCCCCGAGCCCCCGACGATGAGCGTGAACTCACCCTCGTGGACCGCGAACGAATCCACGTCCAGCGCGGGGCGTTCGCCTCCGGGGTACGTATATCTGAAGTTTTCGATTCTCACCGCAAACATCCGACCACCACCCGTGACACAGCGCACGCCGCTGGAGGAAGCGCCGCGGCCAGAACCGTTGCCGGCCCCGCACCCTTGCCGGCCACAGTGAATAGAGCAAGCGCCACCACCGACGCCGCACACACCGCAAGGTCGTTCAACCCCGGCCGGGGCGAGGGGTATCTTGACCTCGGCCCCGCCCCCCATCCCCGCGCGAACATCGCCTCCGCAAGATTGACCGAGAGCTCCAGAGACTCATACACAGCTGCCTTCAATACAGGAGCGGCCGCCTTCAGTCGCCTTACCACCCCGTCGCCCGGCCGGATGGCCCCCCTGCCGGCCTGGGCATCGCGGACCGCCGTAACCCTGCGTGCGATGTAGGGGGCGAGGCGTAGCGTCAACGCTACTGCCAGCGACGACTTCGACAGGGGACTGGACAAGAGGAAAAGCAGTTCGTCCTCATCCGCCATCATCCAGAGCAGCGAGAAGGCACCGACTGCGGCGAGAAGGCGAAGGGCCATCGCGACCCCGTAGGTCACGGCCTCCGCCATAATCGTCAGGGTGAAGAACGGAAGCCTCCACACCACCATCTCCGAATAACCGGGGCCCAGCAGCGCGTTGATGACGAATACCGTAAGCACCACCGGAAGGACTGTGTGAAGGCTGTGAGCCCACCGGCCCAGCGACCGTGGGCCGTCGCCTGACACAAATGCCACGGCTGCTTCGGAAAACAGGATCAACCCTGAAGGCAGCGCGCCGGACACTGTGAACGCCGCCACCGCGTACGCGACGCCGAGAAACAGGGCCGCGGCTGTGTGAACCCGTATGTAATTCCATGTAACGGCGCGCTTCATCCCTCAGTTCCTCCCCCGTCCGGCCCCGAGTGGAAGGCGTTCGACGTTCGTGGGGGTCACGGCAACCGCGAACGCATACCTGAGTGGCGAATCGCTGCGCAGGCCCCCCGCGAGCGCCTCCGCGGCCCTGTTGAGGCCTTGCTCATCCCAGCCGGCTACGATCCACAGCGGGTTTCCGTCACCCATGTACGACGCCGTCGCCACGATCAATCCCGACCCCTCAGCCCACCTGGCGACTTCCTTCCCCGCAGCGTCCAGGCCCACGAGCCCCCCGTCGTGGCCGGGCGCGCGGATAGTCCCCGGCATCCCCGCACGCCACGCATTGCGGAAGAGCCCCGCGACCCATTCGGACTCGAGCAGTTTACCGGCGACCCCGACGAGCATGGTGGGGGTCGACCTTTCCGCAAGTGGACCGCCGTCATACTCGGAGACGGTGGTAGCGAGATCAGTCGCCCGTCCCGGCGAAGGACCACCCGCGTCTTTGAGAGCCGAGGCTATCGTCTGCGCGGCCTTGGCTCCCCCCGCGGTGTGCAGGATCGTGCTTTTCCCGGTGAACGGCCTGGGCCACGCGCCTACCACTGCCAGGAACTGCCCGCCACCGTACGACCACGCGTGATAATCCCACCACACAACCCCACCGGCGGGAGCCGACGTCTCCAGCGCTCCCCTGCCGGCGAGTACTCCATCAACGTAATAGAACCAGTCTCCCCCACCTGCCGCGCGCCCCCGGGTAGAGGCCAGCCCGTCCAGCGATCTCACGAAGCCCCCGCCGTAGGCGGTTTCAACCCGGCAGTGCCGCTTGAGCACTTCCATCACGGATTCCCCGTCGCTGAACGGCGCGGTAACGCGCTTGATTACGAAACTCCCGAAGTCCCGCGTTACCCACAATTCGCACTCTGCTTCGTCGGCCGGGGCGCGGGGTTGTTGGCTCGCGCCGGCGGACGCCGGGTTGTTGGCCTCCGCCACCGGGGATGGCGGCCCAGCCGGGGCCTGCCGTCGGGGGGTCCCGCAGGCCACCGGCATTGTCGCCATCACGGACAGCACCGTGATTATGATGTAGCGGCGGAGAACAGATCGCCGCGTGGAGATGTCCTTCATTTCAGCGTCTCCCGGGCACGAGAAGCAGCCTCGCCAGCATCACGGCGGCCTCAGCCCTGCTGGTGATAGCGCCAGGCACGAATGACCCGTCCGGCACACCCCTTATTATCCCGAGGCCTGCCACAGTGGAAACGGCTTCCCTCGCCCATCCGGCCACCTGGTCGGAATCGCGGAACGCGACAGGCGCGCCCGGACCCGGTGCGGCTCCTCCCCCGCCGCTCGCCCCATCACCCGCCGTCAGGCATCTGGCCAGGAGCACGGCCACCTCCTGGCGGCTGACAGGGTCATCCGGCCTGAACAACCCATCGGGCCCGCCCGTGACCAGGCCTTCGGCGGCCGCAGCGGACAGGTAGGCCGAGTGCCATTCGTTGCCTGACACGTCGACGAACGGCGCCGCCTTACCGCTCAGCGGCTCGAGTCCCATCGAAAGTACCAGCATCTTGACGAACTCGGCCCTCGTAACCACGCGCCCCGGCTCGAACGAACCCGGACCGACGCCGTTGACGCACCCGGAGGTCGCGAGCATTTCAACCGACTCCCTGGCCCAACCGTAGCGATCGGCCGTCACGTCGTCGAAGTGCACGACCGGAGCGGTCCGCGCGAACACCGCGAACGCGCCGAGTTCCGCCGAATTCGTCGTCACCTGGCTGTTGAGCGGGTCGTACACGGAGGGAAGCGGTATCCAGCGACGCGTCGTCGCGTCGTACCGGGCCATTACCAGGTCTTCTGGCTTCGTCCCATCGGGCGGGACAACCCTGATAGTAACCTCGATGGGCAGCGCCGGAGACGCCGGGCCGCCCTCCACCGTGTAGACAGGGCTGACCGGGGTGTGGCTCCGCGGTAATGTGAACCCCCCGCCCGCAGCCCCTCCTTCGACAACTGTGATCTTCTGCACCGCGGCCAGGGCGCCGGCGGGCACGTTCACAATGACTTCACCCGTGCTGTCGCCTATGATAGCCCCCGACGATGGGTCGACGTCACGGGACTCATCCACGATGTTCCGTTCCAGGGCGGCCTTCCAGTAGCCGGCTTCCGCGGACGACATCGTCTCGGCCCCTTCGCCGGGCCGAGCGATGAGGCAGCCAGTCGCCGTCTCCAGGTACAGTCCGGCGGACGGTGCTCCGCCCTGTCCTGTCCCGCGGAGCGCGCCAAGAGCCGCGTTCCTTGCCTCCTCGCGCTGCTTGATCTGTTCCGCTGAAAGCTCGGGCTTCGGCGGCACCGGCGGGAGCGCCTCTCCAGTGGTCGAGTCGCGGAAACCGCCGGTGTCAAGGTAGTTCTTCGCCCAGAACCACACAACCCCATCGCCGTCACGAAGCGTGTAGTCATCGCACGCAACCGCTGGAACAACGCCGTTGACGGCATACTTCCAACCCGAAGCGCCCGACTCCGTCACGCCGTCGATACCGGCAACGTAATTCCCATACCTGACGTTCACGCTGGCCCCGGTGGCGAGCAGGGCTGAGAGTGGTGTGGCGTCGGAGGAGTCCAGGGTCACCGTACTCTGCGGCCTGATCGCCCGGCCCCTTACCTCGACGCTCACGCGCAGGGTCGACGGCTGGTTGCCACCCGGTCCTCCCGGTCCACCAGGGCCGCCCGGGTCGCCCGATCCCGCCACGGAGAAGCCCGCGCCTGAGAACGCACTGACCGCTCCGACGAAGTCAGCGGTTCCCTTGACGCTCTTCACCTGGCCCGTCAGCCGGCCGCTTGAATTCTGACACACGACCAGGTAAGACAGCATATTCTTGCCGCTCGAGCGGACCCAGGACCCGGAAAGGGGATTGATGCCGGCTTCGCAGAGCGCCTTTACGACCTCGGCCGTGGAGTATACGTTGGAGTCCGCTGGGCTGCTCCAGCTGTCATCGAAGATGCCGCCGTCGTCCGCCTGCTTGGTCGCCATGAACTCAACGGCGCCGGTGATGACCTGCGAGCTTGCCGGCTCACCAAGAGCGAGCAGGGCTCGCACAGCCTGTGCCGTCATATCGGGGCTGGGCGCGAAGGTGCTACCGCTCGCGAAGCTCCAGCCCGCGCCGGACTTGGCCGAAATCAGCCACTGTTTGGCCAGCGCGGCATCGGATATGGTTGTGTTGGCCTTCTTGAGCGCGAGCACCGCCCACACGTGGGAGTTGACCCACGTGGCCTCACCAACCAGGCCGAAATGGCCGTCCGGTGTCTGGCGCGATTTGAGTTCCGCGACAAGGTTTCTTCCCGCTATGTTCGAGGGGTCCGCACCGCACGCCAGCACCTCGAGAATGGTCCGTGCGTAGTCGGTGGTACTCGATATGTAACCGGGGTCAGCAAGCCTGCCGGTCAGGTATTGAAGGTGTGTGTGGCCGTCCTTGACGATGCCGGCCAGGCTCTCACCGGAAGCCGCCAGCTCTATCGCAGGCCAGCTCCCCAGGTTGCCGTCGTCTTGCTGCAAGCCGATCAGGTACGACCTGGCGAGAGCCACCTTCTCGGCCAGCAACGTGTCCGACAACGCGACGTTGGGCAGGACAGATATGCTCCTGGTTGCCGGAGCGCTTCTCGTACCATCCGCTAGCCTCGCGAACACGCTGAGCGTGTAACTCCCACCCGGGATGGATGGAATCGCGAGGGTATACTGGCCGGAGGCGCCCTGGGCGGTGGCCTCTCCAACGACAGTGCCCCAGTCGAGGACCCTGCCCACAACCTCGGCGCCGGCGTAGACTGAACCAGTAACCGTGAGCGTACGGGTGGAGCTGTTGTAGGATGTAGTACCAATGGTAGGGGAATCGAGTCCCAGCAGGTAGTCGTCACCGTTCTCCACCCACAGCCTCAGCGGCTCCGGCCGCGCGATCAATGGGGCCCCCGAGGGATTACTGCCGCGGTCGGTCTTCTCGGCGGTTACGGTACACTCTCCCTCGGTGTAGGACCCCAGGTCCAGCACGGCCACACCGTCCCTGCCGGTGGTGTCCGAGTCGATGGTTTCCGATTGTGTTCGGAGGCGAACGGTCGCCCCTTCCACAACACCCCCTGTACTGAGGTCGACGAGTCTCACCTTGACTCTACCCGACTCCTGCGAGTCCTCTCGCCTGAGCCCGGTCACAGGCGTGGGCCAGGCGACGCCGTAGTAGAACACAACATTGTCGCCTTCGGCGACCACGTAGTCGGCGGCCCCTCTCCTCGCCGCCTCGGGGTCGACGGCCCCATTCCGTATGACGGTGTACATCCAGCCGTCCCATCCGCCGAAAGCCCCCTCAACGTCGCCTTCCACCGCCGACAGGTACTTTCCCCAGCCCAGGTCACGCACCTCGCACGTCTTGCCAGCGTCGTACACCGCCTTGACTACGGCGTCCAGAGCGTCATGGTCGCCAGGCTCGTCCGGGAGCTCCACCGTGCTGTTGGCATGGGTATTCGAGATCCCCTCAACCCTGACTTTGACGCGGATATTCGCGGCTGCGGCTGCGCTTGGAGTCGCCGCAAGGGGCGCGACCGCACTCAGCAACACTGCGCCGACCAGAACACGAAGCACGAACGCTCGCGCAATTCTCCTGAACCAGACCATTCCAGCCCGACCTCCTCATAAGTACTGTTCCAGGCGCCGCGTCACCGGCGCCGGCCGGGAATAGCATCACGCCCCCCATCCACCGGACGGGGGGCGTGTCTCTCAAATACAAAACACCTCCTTCATCCGCGTGAAGTAGACAGTGCAATTTCGCAGGCAGGTCTCCTGGCTCGCGGCTCGAACGTCCCCGGTTGACCTTCCCAGCTATTACGCCAGTGGCTCATGCCCAAAGGCATCAACCTGAGACTCGCCGCTTACAGTGGCGGGACCGCGCCGGATTCTCACCGGCTTCCCTTTTCAGCCCATCGCGGGCGCCAGCGAAGCGTACGTATTCAATTGTCCCCTTACAGTCGCCAGCCGCTGCTCCACCAAACGGGACTGCAGCAGCGTTGGCTACATTCTATCAGATGGTCCGCCTTCTGGAAAGATCCCCTCACTTGCAGCTCGGGCAAATCTCGTGATTTGGATCGTACCAGAGCAACTTGATTCAGCCCTCACGGTGCTCGAATACTATGCGGTAGATCCTTTCAACGTCGACGTGCTGCCTGAACAGCGAGGCAAGGCGATCGTACTGCTCGTTCCTGAAACCGGAATAGTCCCCGCGTGACGTCACGAGCGGCTCGAGGCCCTTTGCGCCGCGAAGCGAGTCGAGCATCCTGCGCACGAACTCCCCCGACTCGAATATCCCGTGCAGATACGTGCCCGCCACGCGGCCGTCGTCGCTTATCCACCCGTCGAGAGCCGCATCCCCACGCCCGCCCCCGTTCGCGCTGCCCGCCGCTAAATCCGCCGGCTCCCGTCGCCCATCGCCCCCGAGCTCCTCGGTTATGCGGCAGAAATGCCGGCCTCCGGCGAGCGCCTCGCCACAATCCCGCCCGCCGGACTCCGTGGGATACTCCGTCGTCCCCATGTGAATCTCGTAGCCGCCGACATCCACTCCGGCGCATCCCGCCAGGAAAGCGGAATCGTTCGGCAGCACCCGCGCGCGGACGCGGGCAGTCCGCTTCTCAGTCCCGATCTCAGTGACCAGCGGGAGAAGGCCCAATCCCTGAGTGGCCCGGGTGTGTCCCTCCATACCGTGCGGGTCCCCGACCCCTCGCCCGAGCATCTGGAACCCCCCGCAGATCCCGAACACCACGCCGCCCTCTTCGTAGTAACGCCGGATCCGCGCCTCCATCCCCGTCTGCCGCAGGTAAAGCAGGTCGCCGATCGTATTCTTCGACCCGGGGATTATGAGAAGATCGGGGCGCCCGAACGCGGCCGGCGAGTCGATGTACTCGAGCGACACATCGGGTTCCCTTTGAAGCGGGGTGAAGTCCGTGAAATTCGACATGTGCGGGACGAGAACGACTCCCACGCGCAGCTCGCGCCCCGGCTCTTTCCTCGCGAACGCCTCGGTGACGCTGTCCTCATCATCTATTCGCAGGTCCGTGTACGGTATGACGCCGAGAACCGGGACCCCGGTCAGGTTCTCGAGCTTCTCGAGTCCCGGCCTGAGGATCTCGAAATCCCCGCGGAACTTGTTGATAATCACGCCCTTGATCCGCGCGCGGTCGGTCTCATCGAGGAGCATCATCGTCCCCACGATAGAGGCGAACACCCCACCCTTGTCGATGTCGCCCACCAGGAGCACGGGGGCGCGCGCAATCCGCGCCATGCCCATGTTCACGAAGTCGAGGTGGTTCAGGTTGATCTCAGCGGGGCTTCCCGCCCCTTCTATGACCACGATGCCGGCGGCCGCCCGGACCTCCACATACGTTTCCTCGACCATCCGGTACAGGTGGGGCTTGAGGTCGTAGTACTCCCTTGCGGTGAAGTTGCCGAACACGCGACCCTTGACGATCACCTGTGAACTCGCGTCGGCGTGAGGCTTGATCAGGATGGGGTTCATGTTGACGTGTGGCTCCAGCCCGCACGCCTCAGCCTGTGCCACCTGCGCCCTGCCCATCTCGCCGCCCTCTCGAGTGACGTACGAGTTCAGGGCCATGTTCTGGGACTTGAACGGGTAAACGCGGTGGCCGTCCTGTTTGAACACGCGGCAGAGCGCGGTGCATATCACCGATTTCCCTACGGAGGATCCGGTCCCCTGGACCATTATCGCTCTCGCGCCCGCCCAATCCCCTGCCGGCGAGCCACCCGCGCGGTCGCCCCGGGGTGCAGCCGGTCCACACGTCACCGCCGCGCCTCTCACAGCAGCGAATCCACCGCCCCGACGATGTCGGCGGCCGTCAGCCCGTAGTACTCGAGGAGCTCGTCGGGGGTCCCCGATTGGCCGAACACGTCCTTGACTCCCATCACCCTGACAGGCACCGGGAACTCCTGGGAGAGGAGTTCACACACCGCGCCGCCGAGCCCGCCTATCACGCTGTGCTCCTCAACGGTCACCACGCGCCCGCAATCCCGGGCCGCGGCCACTATCGCCTCGCCATCCAGCGGCTTGATCGTTGAAACGTTCAATACGCGCACCGAGACCCCCCTCACCGCGAGCTCATCAGCCGCGGAAAGCGCGGCACTGACGCAGACGCCGCAGGCCAGTATCGCCACGTCGTTCCCTTCCCTGAGCACGGCGGCGCGGCCGATCTCGAACCCGTACCCCTCCGGGGAAACCCTCCGCACCGGATGACGCCCCAGCCTGACGTAGACCGGCCCGGGGTGGTCCGCGGCGGTCTCGATCACCTGCGCCGTTTCGAGGTCGTCTGCCGGCACGATGACGGTCATGTTCGGCAGGACGCGCATCAGCGCTATATCCTCGAGGGACTGGTGGGTGGCGCCATCGGGGCCTACCGTCAGTCCAGCGTGCGTGGCGCATATCTTCACGCTTACCCCGGGATACGCGATCGATTGCCTGATCTGATCGTACGCCCGGCCGGTGGCGAACACCGCGAACGTGCTGGCGAACGGGACCAGCCCGCCGAGCGCGAGCCCCGCGGCCGTCCCCATCAGGTTCGCCTCGGCGATCCCGGCGTTCAGGAACCTGCCGGGAAATTCCCTGGCGAATTTGACCGTCATCGTCGACTTTGACAGGTCGGCGTCGAGAACGACGATGTCCTTCCTCTTCCTGCCGAGTTCCACGAGCGCGTTGCCGTATGCTTCCCTGGTTGCAGCCTTCGCAGCCTGTGACGTCACGGCCTGGCACCCCCCTCGATTTCCCGTATTGCCTTCTCCGCGAGCTCCGCCGAAGGGGCCTTGCCGTGCCAGTCCACCTGGCCTTCCATGAACGAGACGCCCCGTCCCTTGACCGTCCTTGCGACCGCCACCGTCGGGACCCCCCTGGTCGCCGACGCGCTCAGGCAGGCGTCCACGATCTGCCCGAGGTCGTGCCCGTCTATCTCGAGGACGTTCCAGCCGAACGCCCTGAACTTCGCGGCGAGTGAGCCGAGCGACATCACGTCGCCGGTCGGTCCGTCGATCTGCAGGCCGTTGTAGTCGACGAACGCCATCAGGTTGTCGAGCTTCCAGTGGGCCGCGGACATGGCCGCCTCCCACACCTGGCCCTCCTGGCATTCACCGTCCCCGAGTAGCACGTAAACCCTGTATGGCTTGCCGCGCAGCCGCGCCGCGAGCGCGAGGCCGTTGCCGACGGAAAGCCCCTGTCCGAGGGAACCGGTTGACTCCTCCACTCCGGGGACCTTCCTGCAGTCGGGGTGCCCCTGCAACGGACAGCCGAGCTTCCTCAGGTCCCGGAGTATCCCCGGGTCGAAGAACCCCCGCTCCGCCAGGGTGGCGTAGAGTACGGGGGCCGCATGCCCCTTCGATAGTATGAATCTGTCCCGCTCTTCCCAGGACGGGTTCTGCGGGTCGACTCTCATCACGTTAAAGTACAGCGCCGTCAATATGTCGGCGCACGAGAGCGAACCCCCGGGGTGGCCCGACCCCGCGGCGGCCGTCATCTCGATTATGTGCCGCCTTATCGCCCTGGCCTCGCTCTTCAAAAGGGAGATGGCGGCCGCGTCGAGCCCCGCCGCGCTCTTCGATTGACTACCGCCCGCGTGAATCATCAGCACCCCTCCAGAACTTCGTGACGAGGACCTCGACCGCGAAAGCGGGGAGCCTCATCATTCGTTTATAGCGCCACGGCTGGGTAACCAGCCGGTAAAACCACTCGAGTCCCGCCTTCCTGAAAACAGGCGGCGCCCGCTTGACCGCCCCCGCGAATACGTCCAGCGTCCCACCCACACCTATACAGACGCCGGCTGAGATCCGCCCCCTGTTGCGCCAGATCCACTTCTCTTGCCTGGGGGCCCCCAGCCCTACGAGCACGATGTCCGCACCGGCGTCGTTCACCGCGTAGATTACCCCTTCCTCGTCCGCGGGCCGGAAGTACCCGTGAGCGGTCCCCGCTACCACCACACCCGGGAATCGTCGCTCCACGCTGGCCTGCGCCGCTACGGCGACTCCAGGCTTCCCCCCCAGCAGGAAGAACCGCCATCCCCGCCGCGCGCCCTCAGCAAGAAGGGCTTCAGCCAGGTCGGCGCCCGCGACCCTGCCCGGCAGCGGCCGCCCGAGCATTCCAGCCGCCCATACCACGCCCACCCCGTCCGCCAGAACCATGTCCGCGCTGCTCAGCGCCTCCACGAGCTCGCCATCCGAGCGGGAGGCGTGCACGATCTCGGGGTTCGCCGTCACGACCATCCTGGCCGCTAATTCCGCCTCCGGGGCCTCACCGCTCCCCCCCGCGGCTGCTTCGCTCCCGCTCGCCGCCGCGTCACTCCGCCGGGCGGCCACGTCACGCCGCCGGCGCGACTCGTCGACGAACGACGCGATCCGCGCCACCGCTTGCTCCAGGGTAACTGCGTCAAACCCTACGCCGAGCACGTTGACGCTTGAACGACTCCAGGAAGCCACTCCAACAATCGCTCCCTATCCCCAAAATGCGCCTTAGCCTGTTTCCACGGGTTCCAGAAAGGTTCCTGCAGCAAGTCGGCCGGTGGGTTCCTCACGATTCGCGATGTGGCCCCGCTCACAGTGACTCGGCGGATAATCGGGAGGAACCGCCGGCGAATAGCGTTCCCTGTACCATGACAGAATCACAGAACGATTAGGCATGACAATATCACGGAACGTCAACACGGCGGCGGCAGACTCCTTTGCAGACCGAATTGCCTGATGGTATACTGTGTAGGATAATCGTAGGATTACCAATCCCGAGGGTGAGCAAGGCCTTGCTGGAAAAGCGCGTCCTTCTCTCCGCCATGTCACTTGATCTTGGCGGCGCCGAAACCCACGTGATCACCCTCGCCAGGGAGCTGGCGAAACGCGGCTATCACGTGACGGTTGTCTCGCAGGGAGGACGCCTCGCTGCGGGGCTGGAGCCATTCGGAATTCCCCACTATTACGCCCGGCTTCACAGCAGGTCGCCGTTTGCCCTGCTCGGCGCGATCCACACGATATCCGACATCATCCAGCGCGAACGCCCCGCCATCCTCCACGCCCACGCGCGGATACCTGCGTGGGTCTGCAGGATGGCATCCAGGCGCAGACACCTGCCCCTCGTCACGACCTACCACGGTGTCTACGCCGCGGGATTCCCATGGAACCTCGTCACCGAACCCGGCGACCTCACGGTTGCGGTAAGCGAAGACGTGGCCGAGCATTTTGTGCGGCACTTCGGCTTCGACAGAAGGCGCGTGCGGGTGATTCTCAACGGGATCGACACGGCGCGGTTTACACCGGAGACCAGCGTCGAACACATGCGCTCGCGCTACGGCGTCACCGGATCCCCCAGGATCGTGCATGCGAGCCGGTTGTCGGACGAGTTTGCGGAAACCGCGCTCAGCCTGATCCCCGCCATTGCCATGCTCCGCGAGCACTATCCTCGAATCCAGGCGGTGATAGTGGGGGACGGCGACAGGCTGGACGAGGTCAGGAGGCGCGCGGTGGAGGTCAACGAGGCAGCCGCGGCGGGTTCCGGACGAGCCACAGGTCCGGACGGCGGTGATACGCCCAAACCCGTGATCGTCACCGGCGGGCAGGAGGAAATGTCCCCTATGTACGCACTCGCCGATATCGTCCTCGGCGTCGCCAGGGTCGCCCTGGAGGCCATGTCCTGCGGGAAACCAGTTATTCTCGCAGGTGAAGGAGGCTTTCGAGGGCTGCTTGACGAAAATATGATGGACGAGGCCATGGCTCGCAACTTCACGGCGCGCGGATCCGGCCGGAGGGTTTCGCCGGTCGAGGTCGTTTCCGAGCTGCGGCGCGCCCTTGTGGACCCCGGGTCCCTCGGGCGGTTGGGCTCGCTGGGGCGGGATATTGTCCTGAGGCATTATTCCATAGAGAAGATGGTCGACGGCATCGAAGCCGTCTATACCGAGGCGTTGGAGGGATTGGGTCGTGACGTTCATTGACTCGAAGGGAAGGATATTCGGGAAGGTCAACATAATCGACCTCCTCGTGGTCGTGCTGATCGTCACCGCCGCGTACGGGTTCTGGCACACGCACGTGGGCTCGAAGCAGCTCGCCGCGCTCAGGGGCAAGACCGGCCCCGTCGAGGTCACGTTCCTGGTGGCCAACGTCAGGCCCGCAACGGTCAACGCGATCAAGTCAGGCGACAGGGTGAACGACAGCAAGACCAACACGTACCTCGGTGAAGTCACCGCCGTGCGGGCAGAGCCCGCGGAGATCGCTGTGACTGGTCCCGACGGGCGCATATACGAATCCACTTCCCAGATTCGTAAGGACGTCTGGGTCACCATAGTGGGTCCCGGTCGTGTTTCGCCCAACGTAATCACGCTCGGCTCGACCGAGGTGCGGATAGGCGCCCAGATCGCGCTCAAATCCAACATATTTGCGGTCCAGTCCACCGTCATGGCAATCAAGCTACCGGAATGAACTGCGCGAGCATGCCGTACAATCAGCCGGGCAGGTTCGACCCGTTGGATGGCAGCATCGCCATCCGCGCGCTGCGGACGCTTGCCTGCTGGGTTCGCAGCAGCGCGACTGCCCGGGCTACGGCCCGGTCGGTCCGCGCTATCGTGGGCCTCGGGGGACCCGGCGCTGAGTCTCACCAACCCAGCCGGAGGGACTCGGCCGGCGGGAGCCTCGTTGTGGGCCTGGCCGTGCGCGCCCTGCGCCCTGCGATTGAGGTGGCGAGCCGGTGTCTCTCAGTCACTCTCTCCGTTGCGGATGAGAGCGTCACGGGCGCCACCGTCCGCTCGCTCGCCCGCTCTTTCGAGCGGTTGAGGAGGACTGGCCCCGGCGGCTCGAGCCTCGCGGTCAACGCGGCCGCGATGATCCTCGACTTCGTCCTGAACGAACCCCTCGCCTCGGGCGTGGCCTTTGCGTTGTGCGTCCTCCCGTTCGCCCCGACCACGGGGCTCGTGGCCCTCTGCGTGTTCCTGGGTGGATTTCAGGCGCTGCGGCTGATCCACGCGCCAAGGTCCCATGCTGGAGAAGCCCGCAGCCCGCGAGGTGGGGTTTCGGATCTCCCCACCGCCCTGTTCGCGCTCGCGGTGTTGCTGTCGGCCGCGGCGTCGGTATCGCGCAGGGCCAGCATGCCCGCACTCGTGCTGTGGGCTGCTTACGCCGCTCTCTACACAGCCACGGTCACGCTGCGCCCATCAAAGCGCGCCGTCAAGGCGATGGCGGCGGCGCTACTGATCAGCGCGTTTATCGTCTCCGGCCTCGGCATCGTGCAGTTCATCCGCGGCGGCGAGACTTCCGCCTCATGGATCGACACGAAGGTATTCGAGGACGTCAAGACGAGGGTGTACTCGGTTTTCGACAACCCCAACATGCTTGCCGAATTCCTCGCGTTCGCGCTACCCCTCGGGGTAGCGCTGATCCTTGGGAACCCGCGAAGCGCGGCAATGCTGTTCTACGTCCCCGCGGTCGTGGCGGCAGCGGCCTGCCTGGCGCTCACGTACTCGAGGGGCGGGTGGGTCGCCGCGTTCATAGGCGTCGTGGCCGTCATCCTCACGAAAAGCCGGAAACTCGCGGTGGCGTTCCTCGTCCTGATGCTGGTGGCCGCCCCCATGTTGCCCCAGTCGATCCAGACCCGCGCCATCACCGCCCTCACCATGGAGGACAGCTCCAGCAGGTACAGGCTGACTATATGGAAGTCGGCAGCGCGGATGGCTCGCGACTACTGGCCCATCGGCGTCGGACTCGGATCCGGCGCGTTTGCATACGTCTACCCCGCGTACGAGATCGCCGGCACGCCCGCCGCTCACACCCATAACCTCTACCTCCAGTTGCTGGTCGAGACAGGCATTCCCGGACTCTTGCTGTTCCTATGGCTTCTCCTCTGCTTCGTAAGGGAGGTGGCCGGCGCGGGGCGCACCCGGGACCCGCTCATCTTCGCGGGCCTCGCCGGAGGCGTCGTGGGCCAGGTCGTCCACGGAGTGTTCGACAACATCTGGTACAGCCCGAAGAACGTGTTCATGTTCTGGGCGGTGCTGGGCCTCACCCTGGCGATGGCCAGGGCGGGCCGGGCCGACCGTGAGGGCCGCAAGCCATGAGAGTACTGCACGTCTCCAGCGACTACACCCTGGGCGGGGCGAGCAGGTACCTGCTCACGTTGTTCAAGCAGCCCGCCTTCTCGAGCATCGATGCCACGGTCGCTTGCCCCGAAGGCGGCCCGTTGTGGGACGAACTCCGGGGGCTCGGCGTGAAAGTAGACGGGTTCCCCCAGAGGGACAGGTCACTCGACCCGGCTCTCACGTTCCGCCTCCTCGGCCTCATCAGGAAGAACCGGTTCGACATCGTCCACACTCACGCCAGCCTGTCGGCGAGGGTCGCCTCCAGGCTGGCCCGCGGACCGAACATCGTCGTGACCCGCCATACCTTGCTGCCGCCCGCAATTCCGCCGCGGTCGCCGCTCGGCCACGTGAGAAGGGCGGTAAAATGCGCAATCGTGGGCACGACCCAGGCGCTCCTGGCTGACCGGTTCATCGCCGTGTCGGAGGCGGTCCGGCATGCCCTACTCGCTGAAGGTATCCCCGAAGACATGATAGAAACGATACATAACGGGGTCGACGTGGCTGAGCTCGAGCGCGAGGCAGGACGCGGTGGCGGGCTATCCACCATCGCCGGCATGGCGGGTCCAGCGTGGGCGCCGGGTTCACCCGTCGTGGGCACGGTGGGACGGCTCTCGCACGAGAAAGGCCACGAGATCTTCGTTCGCGCCGCGCCGCACGTCCTTTCCGCGGTCCCGTCCGCCCTGTTCGTAATCGTCGGGCACGGCGGTGAGCGGGAGAGACTCGAGGTCTTGGCCCGCGGGCTCGGCGTCGCCGGGCGCTTTGTCTTCGCCGGATACCAGGATAACGCCACCAGCTGGATGAGCGCGTTCGACGTGTTCGTGATGCCCTCGCTCGGCGAGGGACTCGGGATCGCGTTGCTCGAAGCGATGGCCCTGCGCAAACCCGTCGTGGCGTCGAACACGGGAGGCATACCGGAGGTGGTGCAGGACGGCGCGAACGGCCTCCTCGTGTCACCCGGCGACCCGCTCCACCTCGCGGTGGCCGTCACCAGGCTCCTGAGAGACGGGCCCCTCGCCACGCGAATCGCCGCCGCGGGGCGCGAGAGCGTGTTGGAGAGGTTCAGCGCCGCGGCGATGGCGGAGAGGACGGCCGCCGTCTATACGCGGCTATCTGGCATGCGAGGCGCGGCCCCACGCCGCGCCCCACAAGGCAGGTGAACGATTTGCCGAGGCTGGCGATAGCCGGCTATTACGGTTTCGGCAACACCGGAGATGAAGCCATCCTTGAATCGACGATACTCGCGCTAAGGTCCCAGATCCCGGGGGCTGAATTCTCGGTGCTGACGAATGACCCCGAGGGTACGCGCGCGGCGCACGGTGTGAACGTGGTCCCGCGCCTCTCGCCTCTTGCGGTCGCGCGCGCCCTGCGCGAGTCCGACCTCCTCGTGTTCGGGGGCGGCAGCCTCCTGCAGGACGCCACCAGCCTCAGGTCACTCCTGTATTACCTGTCCGTCCTGCTGTCCGCGCAGGCGCTCGGGAAACCCACCATGGTGTACGCCAACGGTATCGGCCCTGTGAACTCCAGGGCCGGCAGGATGGCAACTCGACTGGTCCTCAACCGCGTTTCGGCGATGACACTCAGGGACGACGACTCGGCGCGACAGGTCCGCATGCTGGGTATCACCCGCCCCAGGGTCAAGGTCACCGCCGACCCGGCGTTCGCGTTGCAGCCCGCCGGCGCCTCGGCTGCACGGTCGATACTCGAGACCGAAGGAATCACACCCGGGACGTGCCGGCTTGTAGGAGTATCGCTGAGACCCTGGAAATCCTCACCCCACCTCCCGGAGGTCATGGCGGCCGCGTGCGACGCGATCCATGAATCGCTGGGCGCAACCGTCGTACTCATACCGATGCAGCACACCCACGACGCTCCACTCGCGGGATCGGTGCAGGCCCTCGCGCGGCGTCCTGTTGCAGTGCTGAGGCGCAGGTGCACGCCGCGGGAGCTCATGGCATGCGTGGGGCTTATGGATGCCGTCGTGGGGATGAGACTCCACTCGCTGATATTCGCGGTGGCCATGGCCGTGCCGGCTGCGGGGATCTCGTACGACCCGAAAGTCGAAGCGTTCCTTAACGCGGTGGGCTGTCCCAGCCTGGGGGGGCCAAACGAGGTTACGGCCGCATCGATGTGCGAGTTGGTAAAATACCTGCTAGATAACTCGGCAGCCATAAAGTACAGGCTGTCCGCAAGCCGCCAGCAACTCCGCGAGCTCGCACTGGAAAACGCGCGGATAGCACGCTCGCTGCTCCACAAAATCGGATAGGAGGCAGGTTCGCAGGTGGTTTTTTGGTCAGGCGGGTTACCGCGACCGCCATTGTGCTCTCTTATGAGGGCGTCACTCTACGTCGCCCCTCCCCCGTCCCTCTTCATCAAACATGCTCAGGAAATAGCGGTGGAGCCGCAGGTCGTCGGTAAGCTCAGGGTGGAACGCCGACGCCAGGAACCGGCCCTCCCGGACAAGCACAATCCTCCCATTGTACCTGCATAGGACCTCGCAGGCGGGCCCGGCTTCAGGCACGTATGGGGCCCGTATGAAAACCCCGGGGAAAGGTTCTTCTCCCATGACAGGTATACTGAGAGGCGATTCGAAACTCTCCCTCTGTCTTCCGAAAGCATTGCGACAAACGGACATGTCCATGAGCCCCAGCCGCGGCTGAGAGCTACCCTGGATTTCTCGGGCCAGCAGGACGAGGCCGGCGCATGTCCCATATATGCTCATCCCGAGAGCCGCGCGTTCCCGGATGGCATCCATTAACCCGTAATCGACCATCAGTTTCCCAATGGTAGTACTCTCGCCGCCCGGTATAACGAGCCCACGGAGGCCATCGAGATCATCGGCTCTTTTGACGGTACGCACGCTGCAGCCGCACGCCCGAAGGGCGGAGACATGTTCCCTTACCGCCCCTTGTAGATCCAGTACACCGATACCCATGATTTCAGCCCCCTATATTCCCCGTTCCTGCATCCTATCTTCCTTACGGACGGCTGACATGTCGAGCCCAGGCATGGGGTCTCCGAGACTCCTGGAGGCCTCGGCCAGCACTTCCGGCGACCTGAAGTGGGTGGTAGCTCTTACTATGGCCCTGGCTCTGGCTGCAGGGTTCCCTGACTTGAAGATACCGGAACCCACGAATATGCCGTCGCAGCCTAGCTGCATCATGAGAGAAGCGTCCGCGGGCGTGGCTATCCCCCCGGCTGCGAAGTTTACAACGGGTAACCTGCCGAGGCGTTTGACGTCGAGGAGTAGATTATATGGGGCTCCCATCTCCTTGGCCAGGCTCATAAGTTCCTCGTCCGGCGTGGAGCAGACTTTGCGTATTTCGGCGTTTACGAGCCGCATATGGCGGACGGCTTCAACTACATTGCCCGTCCCGGGCTCACCCTTGGTTCTGATCATGGCCGCACCCTCACCTATCCGGCGCAGAGCCTCCCCCAGGTTCCTCGCCCCACAGACAAAGGGCACACGGAAGGCATGCTTATCGATGTGGAATGTCTCGTCAGCAGGGGTAAGTACCTCACTTTCATCGATGTAGTCGACGCCGAGCGCCTCAAGTATCTGGGCTTCGGCAAAGTGCCCGATTCTCACCTTGGCCATCACAGGAATAGTCACTGAGTCCATGATCTTCAGGATGGTCTCAGGGTCCGCCATCCTGGCTACGCCTCCGGCTGCACGGATGTCCGCGGGCACCCTCTCCAGCGCCATGACCGCTACGGCCCCCGCGTCCTCAGCGATCCTGGCCTGCTCAGGTAGCGTTACGTCCATAATGACTCCGCCTTTGAGCATCTCCGCGAGTCCCTTTTTCACTGTCCAGGTACCCGTTTCCACAGATACTCCCTCCCAATGAAATGCCATTTTGAAAAACTGAAGCCCCGGATAGCTCCGGGGCCAGACACTTCCTGGGAGAAACCTCTCAAGGCGAAGTCATAAGCCTTCGAATTCCACACAATGGCCTATAATTGTGCCATCGCAGAAACAGGCTTTTGCCTTGGCCTTGCCTTCTCCCATTCAGACTGTACTGTCGGCTCCGGATTCTCACCGGCTCAATCGCTGAGGCTGACGGGCTCGTCTTCCAATGGAAGCATCACCGCCGGTCAGGATTTGAAGGTTACCCCCTCTCACCCTGCCCCGAAGGCTACCAACTACATTCTGCTTCAAACTGACCGAAGTGTCAATTCATCCGCCGCTGCGGACACCTTGTCCTCGGGTACTGCCACCTCCGCAGGATTTCCACTTCATGGAACCGCCCATGCGCGGGCGTACAAAGCAACCGGTCGTCCGTGGAACAGCCGGTTACGCCCTCCGGGTTTCGCGTCCCTGCGCCGGGGCATCAGGGCGTCGTCGTGTACGGTCCCCTCACCATCAGCACACAATCGGTGGTTGCCTGCAGGCCGCGCCCGTCGCTCCTCGGGATGATCAACAGGTGGTTGAGACTCACGGGTTGACCCGTCTGGATGTCTTTCCCCGCGGTTACGTCCGAAAGCCCGCCCTGCGGGCTGCCCACCGCCGTTGCCTTACCCGCCCGCAGCACCACCTCGGCACCCGCCTCGCAGGTGATCTTGCCGCCCGCCGGCAGGTTCACGACGGTCAGCATAACATGCCTGTCGAAGTAGCCCTTGCTTATCAGGGGGTCATCAGGCGACCCCGGTTCGGCCGCCGCCCCGGCACCCGCGAAGCCGGAACCCCACCCGAGCGTGGCCGCAACCGCCGCCAGTGCAAGCACGACCGCGAACGCCGCAAGAGCGCCTGCAGCTACTCGCTTGCTCAATCCTCTTCGCCCCTCCCGCCGCCACTTTTGTAAGTCCCCAGCGTGCCCCTGGCTTTCTGCTTCAAGTACTCGTGTATGAACCCATCGAGATCTCCATCCATGACCGCCTGAACGTTGCCTGTCTCGTATCCCGTCCGCAGGTCCTTGACGAGGGTATAGGGCTGGAACACGTAGGAGCGTATCTGACTGCCCCACGCGATCGCCTGCTGCTTGCCCCTGAGCGCGGCAAGCTCCTTCTCGCGTTCCTCTTCCTTGAGCTCGAGCAGCCTCGCCTTGAGGATCCTCATCGCGCGCAGCCTGTTCGCGTGCTGCGACCTTTCGGTCTGGCAAGCCACGATAATACCAGTCGGAACGTGTGTGATCCTGACCGCCGTCTCAACCTTGTTGACGTTCTGCCCGCCGGCGCCCTGCGATCTGTAAGTGTCCACCTTTAGCTCGTCGGCTTTGATCTCGATCTCTTCCTCGTCCTCGATCTCCGGCATCACGTCAAGAGACGCGAACGAGGTGTGGCGCCTGCCCGCCGCGTCAAACGGCGATATCCGGACCAGCCGGTGTACACCCTTCTCGGGGTGCGAGTAACCGTAAGCGTACTCGCCCGCGACCGAGAACGTCACGCTCTTGATCCCGGCCTCTTCGCCCGGCAGCAGGTCCAGCACGTCAACCTTCCATCCCCTGCGCTCGGCCCATCTCGTATACATCCTCAGGAGCATGCTCACCCAGTCCTGCGATTCTGTACCGCCCGCTCCCGCGTGGAGGGTCAATATGGCGTTCCTTCCGTCGTACTTCCCGCCGAGTAGTACCTTGAGCTCCATGGACTGGAGCACTTCCTCGACCGAAGCCGCCTCGCGCGTCGCCTCGCCTGCGAGCGACTCGTCCTGCTCCTCGTCACCGAGTTCCACGAGAACTTTCAGGTCCTCGAACTGCTTCAGCAGCCGGTCGAACGACTCCACCGGCCCCTTCAGCGACGATATCTCCCTGACTACCTTCTGCGCGCTCTCCTGGTCGTCCCAGAACCCGGGGCTCGCCATAACCCGCTCGAGGTCGGCGATCCTGGCCGCCTTCGCGGGTAAGTCAAAGAGACCTCCTTAGGTCCTGTATTCGCACTTCCAGCCTCGCCAGGCTGGCCTTCAGTTCATCATACATATCGGCACCGCCTCCCGTCATTCAGGTCCTCGCACGATCCACGCGAGATCCTCACGTAGCCACCCGCAGCCAACGTGGCGGTCGTCAAGCAGTCTTCCCGCAGCACTTCTTGTATTTCTTTCCGCTGCCGCACGGGCATGGGTCGTTCCTGCCTACCTTCTTGCCGGACCTCACCTGCGTTAGTGGCCTGTCACCCGACCACGACGAGGAGAGCGTCCCTGCGGGACCACCAGCCGGACCGCCTGCCGCCGGCGGGGCCACCCTCCGGGGCCTCTCGGCCCCCGGCTCCTTCACCACGGTGAACTTGAACATCTGTCGCACGACATCTTCCTGGATGCCCTGGACCATCTCCTGGAACATGTTGTACGCGTCGTGCTGGTACTCGAGCAGCGGGTCTTTCTGGCCGTACGCGCGAAGCCCGATCCCCTCGCGCAGGTCGTCCATGGCGTCCAGGTGGTCCATCCACTTCTGGTCCACCGTGCGAAGCACCACGTAACGCTCGATCTGGCGCATGGTGTCCTCGCCGATCACCTGCTCCCTCGCCCTGTACGCCGCGAGCGCCTCCTGATGGAGTCTGTCGCGGATGTCGTCGGGGTTCATCTTCCGCACCTGCTCCGCGGTCCACACTCCCCTGCGCAGGAACAAGCCTTCGGCGCGCGCCACGAGCCCTTCGGCGTCCCAGTCGTCAGGGTGGACCTTCTTCGAGCAGTGGTCTTCCACCCAGCCCGAGACCATCTTCTCGATCATCTCCATTATCGTGCCGGAGACGTTCTCCCCCGCCAGCACCTTGCGGCGGTTGGCGTAGATGATCTCGCGCTGTTTGTTCATTATGTTGTCGTATTCGAGGACGTTGCGCCGGATCTCGAAGTTCCGCGCCTCGACACGCTTCTGCGCCCTCTCGATCGCACCCGTCACCATGCGGTGCTCGATCGGCTCGTCCTCGGTGAGCCCCAGCCTGTCCATGAGGCCGGCTATCATGTCAGAGCCGAAGAGCCTCATGAGGTCGTCCTCGAGCGACAGGTAGAACCTCGTGGAACCCGGGTCGCCCTGGCGCGCGCAACGCCCGCGGAGCTGGTTGTCGATGCGCCGCGCCTCGTGACGCTCGGTCCCGATGATGTGTAGCCCGCCAAGTTCGACTACCCGCTCGTGCTCGGGCTCGGTCTCGCGCCTGGCCTCGGCGAGGTATCCGAGGTACTCCTCACGTGCCTTCGACGCCACGGGGTCGTCCGGCGGGAACGCCTCGGTCGCCGCGAGCACGACCCAGTCCTCGTACTTCCTCTTCCCCCTGTCGTCCTGCTGTCCCCTCAGCCTCTGCCTTGCGAGGAATTCGGGGTTGCCGCCGAGGAGGATGTCGGTCCCGCGGCCCGCCATGTTGGTCGCGATAGTGACCGAACCGAACCGGCCCGCCTGCGCCACTATCTCGGCTTCCCGCTCGTGGTGCTTCGCGTTCAGCACCTGGTGCGACACCCCGCGCTTCGACAGCATCGAGCTGAGTACCTCGGACTTCTCTATGGAAATGGTACCGACCAGCACCGGCCGGCCCTTTTCGTGCCACTCGACGATCTCATCGACAACCGCCCTGAACTTCGCCCGCTCGTTCTTGTAGATGACGTCAGGGAAGTCCTCGCGGATCATGGGCTTGTTCGTGGGTATCACGACCACGTCGAGGCCGTATATCTTCCTGAACTCCTCCGCCTCGGTCGCCGCAGTGCCGGTCATGCCGGCGAGCTTCTTGTACATCCTGAAGTAGTTCTGGAAGGTGATCGTGGCGAGCGTCTGCGATTCCCGCTCGATCTTGACGCCTTCCTTCGCCTCGATCGCCTGGTGCAGCCCATCGCTGTACCTGCGCCCGAACATCAGCCGGCCGGTGAACTCGTCCACGATTATCACCTGGCCGTCCTTGATGATGTAGTCGACGTCCCGCTTCATGAGGGTGTGCGCTTTGAGCGCCTGGATCAGGTAGTGCGACAGGTCCTGGTTCTGGTGGTCGTACAGGTTGTCGATCCCCAGCATTCGCTCGACCTTCGCCACACCGTCCTCGGTGGGCTCGGCGGTGTGCGCCTTCTCGTCGAACGTATAGTCCACGTCGGGCTTGAGGCTCCTGACCACTCTCGCGAACTGGTAGTACAGCTCCGTCGGCTTGTCGGCCGCCCCCGAGATGATGAGCGGGGTCCTCGCCTCGTCGACCAGGATGCTGTCCACCTCGTCCACGATCGCATAGTTCAACGGGCGCTGCACCATTTCATCGGCGTGCATCACCATGTTGTCGCGCAGGTAGTCGAACCCGAACTCGTTGTTCGTGCCGTACGTAACGTCGGCGGAATATGCGTCCTTCCGCTGCTGGGTGTCCAAGCCGTGGACGATTACCCCGACCCGCAGCCCGAGGAACTTGTAGATCTGGCCCATCCACTCGGCGTCGCGCCTCGCGAGGTAGTCGTTGACCGTCACGACGTGGACCCCGTTCCCTGACAGCGCGTTCAGATAGACCGGCATGGTGGCGACGAGGGTCTTGCCCTCGCCCGTCCTCATCTCGGCGATGTTGCCCTCGTGCAGGACGATTCCGCCCATGACCTGCACGTCGAAGTGCCGCATGCCGAGGGTGCGCCGCGATGCCTCTCTTACCACGGCGAACGCCTCGGAAAGCAGGCTGTCCGTACTCTCTCCGCGGCCAAGACGCTCCCTGAACTCGACCGTCTTCGCGGCCAAGCCGGTGTCCGTCAACGCGGCTACCTCCGGTTCCAAGCCTTTGACCCGCTCGGCCAGCGCGGCAAGCCTTTTCACTTCACGCTCATCGTTATTGACCAGATTCTGCAGGAATTTGAGCACTGTTTTCCCCCATCCCAAAAGTGACGTCCTCCCCCGAATAGACTTGGGGGCATCCTCAGGCGGATGCGCGCAGGCGGTGCTTGCGCTTCGGTTCGTGGACCATATGCCATCCCGGCTGGAATGACAAGACCACGGGCCGCGCCACGCGGCCACTACTCCCCTTGACGGGAGATACCTGGAATGCGCGCTCGTAGATGTTCAGCGCGCCGTTCACGTCTGCCTGGGCGGTCCACCCACACCTGCATCGGTACAAGCCCCGGTCAACCCGGTTAGCATCCCGCACTTTGCCACAGGTGTGGCAGGTACGCGAGGTGCCTCGTTCGTCCAAATTATCTCGGACCGTGATCCCAGCAAGCTTAGCCTTGTACCGGAGCATGTAGACGACCTTTCGATACGGCCAAGCGTGCAGACGTTGGTTCATCCGGGGACCGTAGTCGATCTTCTCGCGGAGGTGTATCCCTTCAATAGAATTGAGGGGGATTACCGCCCCCTCGCGCTCCCCCGCTCGTCCCAGAGGAACCCCACAAGTTCCTCTCTATCTACCCTGATCCATCTGTAATTTTAGCATTGCTGCAATGGGGAGGCAACCTGCGCCCCCGCAAGTCGTATCCGGCCGCCGGCGCCGACGAAACGCTCCCTAGGCAGCGCTCCGCGCCGGCCTCCGCGGTATCATCACGAACTGCACCAGGATAAACGCCCCCAGCATCACGAGGATGTCTCCCACGCTGAACACCGTGGGTGGCCACAGCGGCTTCGGTATGTACAGCACGTCCCCCAGGAACGCCAGCCGGGTCGCTCCGGTGACCAGCTCGTGGGTGTAACTCACTCCCTGCCTGATCGCCTCGAACGACGGCAGGACGTCGAGCCCCGCCCTCTTGAGCCCCTCCGGACCGATCGGCATCCGCCCGCTGTTTGCCGCAATGACGACCAGGTTGAGCGCGGTCCCCAGGCCTATCAGCCACATGCCCTTGAGACGGGTGTTCCTGGCGACGGCGTAGACAATCATGACGTACGCCGACATGTGCAGCGCCGCCGCCACCGCCGCAGGGATCGCCAGGCGGCCGGTCGCCCACGACAGGCCGAACCTGACCGCGAAACTCAGCAGGATCCAGCCAACTTTCTTGAACTCCACCTCGGCGAACCCCGCAATCCTGCCGCCGCGGAGCCTACCGATCAATATCGAAAACATAATTGAACTCAAAAACATGTTCGCCCCACCTCAGTTGTTCCTGAACGGCCTGTTCCACGTACGGTATTATCGCGGGATCGAACTGCTTGCTGGCCTGCGCTCTCATTTCGGCGAGAGCCGCCACCGGTTCCATGGCCGGCGAGAACGGCCGTGAGTGCGTCATCGCGTCGTACGCCTCGGCGATGGCCACTATCCTGGCGCCCAGCGGGATATCTTCGCCCGCAAGCTTATGGGGGTGTCCCGTCCCGTCGAACCGTTCGTGGTGGTGAAGCACTATCTCCGCGCACCCGGTGAGGAACGCGCTCTTCGACACGATTTTCGCGCCCTCGATCGTATGCGTCAGGAGGTCGAGGTATTCGCTCATCGACAGCGCCGCCTTCTTCAAGAGTATCCGCTCGTCGATAGCGGCTATCCCGACGTCGTGGAGCATCGCCCCAAAGAACAGATTCCGGATTTCCGGTTTCGGCAACGCCATCTTCCTGGCCACGGCCACCGCCAGGTTCGATACCCTCCTCGAGTGCCCAACGCCGTTCGGGAACTTGGCCTCTATCACCGGCACGAGCGTCTCAACCGTGCTCCGGTAGACCTCCGACATGCGCACGAACATCCGGGTCGAATAGACTATCATCGCGAGGAATAGCGTGAATACGATAAGACCCGACATTCCTACCCTGGTCCTGGGGTACAGCCACGCGAGGAGAAGCGCGGCCGCAAAGTTCAGCGGAAAGCCGACCGGGATTTCGGCCCACTCCCCCCACCAAAGCGACGCGAATCTCGATCCAAACCTCGCATGCAGGCCCGGCAGGGTCAGCAACACTATGACCAGGAAGTACAGCGCCGCCGAAAGGAATCGGCTGGCAAGCCACAGGTCCCCGGGCGCGCCGTTGAACGGCCCCTGATCCGGAACGCCCATGCCGTGAACCCATCCCAGGAAGCGGTAGAGGTGGCCCGCCGCGACCGTGGCTATTCCGGCGACGGCGATCGACGGCGCCTCGCCCCACAGGCCCATCCAACCTCTCCTGGACAGGGGCCTCATCAGCATCGCGCTGAACACCCGCCCCGCGATCGCCACGATGCAGGCCGCCGCGGGGCCGAACAACCAGGAGCCGGCCATCTCGACAGCCGGTCCCAGGGTCACAGTGAACGAGTACCACTTGATAGGCAGCACGTGAGTCATAGGACTGATAAGGCAGAACAACAGTACCGGCGCCGCCGGAATACCGGGCGAGAACAGCCCATATCCGGCCGCCGCGACTCCCACCGCTATCATCGACCACGAATACAGCTTCCAGATTCCAGGCTTCGTCTTTACCTACCCCCGGCTCGTTTCATCTTTTCTCTGCCCCTCGTCCTCACCGCCGCCGTCCTCGTGGACCCTCCCCGCACCACTCCCGCCGTTCTGTCTTGCCTCGCCGACGGCTTTCAACAGCGCTGTCACGACCTTCGGGTCGAACTGCGTCCCCGAATGCATCAGCATCTCTCTCTTCGCTTCGTCGAGGGTATAAGCCCTCTTGTAGGGCCTCTCGGACGTCATTGCGTCGAAGGCGTCGGCCGCCGCGATGATCCTCGCCCCCATCGGTATGTCGTCCCCCTGCAACTGGCCGGGGAAGCCCCGGCCGTCGAACCTCTCGTGGTGGTGCCTTACCCACCGCGCCCCACGGCCGAGCATCTTGACGTGGCTGATTATATCCGCGCCGATCTGCGCGTGCTTCTTCATCTCGTGGTACTCTTCCCGGGTGAACTTCCCCGGTTTCTTCAGCACCGAGTCGGGTATCCCGATCTTACCGACGTCGTGGAGGATCCCGACGTACCGGAGGAGCTGGATTTCCTCCTCATTCATCCCGAGGACCTTGCCGGTTTCGACGGCGATTTCCGCCACGCGCTCCGAGTGGCCCCTCGTACCGGAGTCCTTCGCGTCCAGGGTAGCCATGAGCGCCCTCATGGTCTCCAGGTAGGTGTCCCTGAGGTCAATATACCGCTTGAATGAATACCTTGCGAGGAGGAGGGGCACCAGGAGGACCGAGGCGCCCGCGATCCCCGCGCTCTGGTAAGCCTCGGCGAGGACGGCGGCTACGGGGACCAGGGCGAGCATGTTGGGCATGGCCCACCGGAAATTCACTGCCCAGAGACCCCGGGGATCGACGCCCTCGTCCAGAGACGCGGCCACTACTATCAATGACGTGTTCACGACCGTGTACGCGAGCGCGCTCCCGACCAGGGGCACCAGAACCCCGGGGGAATTGACGGTGCCCGGTCTGCCTCCGAGAAACACGTAGGTCTGGCCGGCAGCAAGGGCGGCCATCGACAGCATGGCGCGGTTGAACAGGACCGCGTAAAGCGGAGTCTTGCCCATTAGGTCCTTGACGCGGATCGTGCCGATCGCCGCGATCCACTGCGCCGCGCTCGGACCGAAGAGCAGCACGGCGGCGTTTATCACCGCGAAGCTGACCGACACCGTGCCATTGTCCCTGGGGAGGGTCACCGGAAACGCTTCCGCAATAAACGCGAGGACGGTAAACAGGGATACGGAGATCAAACGGTCGGGGGTTTCGCCGGGGCGAAACCAGATCAATAATCCAAGCCCGACTGCGATGACTGTGTAGACGTAGGATCTTGCCGCTCTCTCGGGAGCGCGCATCCAGGTGGTTCCTCCATTGCGGCGAACGAGAATTGGACCGGCGACTGGTCGATTTGCTATCTCACTTCCACTGGAAGCTGGCGCCACCAGCAAGAACAAGCGCCAACACGGCGAGCACTGCCCTGAGAATCCTGCTCACTTTGTCAAACCCCCAGATGTTGGAACCGCTCACGAATTCGCTCTATATGAACGGTTTCCTCCGCTCGGGTTTGGCTAGCCGAGTCGCCGGTCCAAGATTTACCGCTACTGGCCCTTTACTCCTTTCATGTGAAAAGGAATCCTGCGGTTCAGGGAATCCAGCGTGGCCCTGGCAGTTGCCTCGAGTTCATCGCGGCCCACTATGCACGCGCCGGTAAGCACCTCGTCTTTCTGGCCCGAAGAGATGCTCACCGTGGCGACCACCACCGGCCTCCCCGACAGTGAAATGAGGGTGGTGTCTTCCAGGGCGCAAAGGATTAAGTCGTCCATGTAGGAGTTCACCGCTGCCAGGGTGGCCTCGGCCACGAGCCGTAAACGATTGCTCTTCGAACAGGCACCCCTCGCCCTGCCCGTAACCACTCTTCCCTCGAACTCCAGGTTAATCTCGGCCCGCCCCTCGCTACCCTCAACTCCGTAGAACACCGACTGGAGTCTCGGCCTGAGCGGGGGTATCGCGGTCTCGAGTTCACCCGCTATCTGGGCAACGGATATCCTCGGCAGGTCGATCTCCATCCCGAACTGAGCCTTGACCACCGACTGGACGTCCCGGCATATCCTGGCGGCACTCCGTGTCGATCTCGCGAGAACGTGGAGGGATTCAATCTGTCCTTCCTGATTAAGCGTGGCCCGCGCGTAAAGTACGTCCTTAACCCGCAGCAGGGCCAGTTCGATCGGTTTGGTCCTATCCTCTGCCATGGATTTCTTCTCCTAGAACTCTAAGGAAGTTATTCGACTCCGAGCGGCTAGTTCCTGCACAATCGTGTCGGCCAACGCCCAGACGCCTCCGTTGACCAGTGAGTGCCCTCCGAGTATCACTGGAACACGCGAACCTGCGGCGGCCCGGGTAAATGCGCGAACCCGGCTGTCGAAGATATCACCCGGACGCTTCAGGTCCGAGTTGTACCGGTCCGAAACGGACGGGGTCAGGCCCCAGTGTGAAAACAGAACACGAGTGTCGATGAAAGCTACGTCGCTGATCTCGCCAATGTACTCAAGGAAACGTTCATCCCCGAGGCAATCTACAAGCGACCCTGTGATGGACCGTACTTCATCCGACGCCTCCTTCCTAAACGCTTTCATGCCGCGTTCCTCGGACACCACCCTGAGCCTCCACTTGAGGGCGCCCCGAATGAAAGCCATGACTCCGGGCGAAACCCGGCCGGCCAGGAAAGCGCGAGGGTGTGGTTGTCGCAACTTGTCCATCACCCCGGCAAGAAGGCCCTCGCCCCAACCCGCTTTTTCGACGGCGCCGGCGCACCTGCCTCCTGCCCTGGGATGCAACGCCAACACGGCCAGGTCGGCGGGGGTATCGACGTCAAAGTCGTAGACGGGGCCCTCGGGGAGTATCACTGCTTTCAGCCCCGCTTCCTGCAGCAGGTACGCCAGGAAATTGTCATCATCCGGGAGGTGTATGCGGCGGAGCGCGCCAGCGGGTCTGAACCCGACGATGTCGGCGGAGTACAGGTTGTTGGCGACAACGACTCCCTCACTTCCCTCACCGGCCGCGAGCGCAGCGGCGATGGTCTCGAAGTCGCCGGAGGTGGCCAGCGGCGCCGAAGCGCCCCCCAGGCACACGACCGACTCGAGATCCCAACCCTCGACAAACCCGAGGAGCCACGGACCCATCCTGAACCCGTCCCGGGCGGTACGTTCGACACGGGCACCCAAATCGGCAGCACGGTGCGCGAGTTCATCATCGGAGGTCACCAGTACCACGGCGTCAAAGGAGGGCGCAGCCAGCAGCCGTTCAATGGTGTCGAGGCAGATTTCGCGGCGAATCGACGTCATGACACCTTCGACACCTTCGCCGCCTTCGAGGGCCTGTCCACCCTCGAAGACCAGGGCAACGACCCCTTGACGCATCCCACCAACCCTCCCCCAGCCCACGGTCAAACCGAAGGGGGCCTTACGGCCCCCTCACTCTGGAACGAGAATCTCTACTCGGGCTCTATCAGCCCGTAGTTACCGTCCTTCCTGCGGTACACCACCTCGATCCCTTCGCTCTCGGCGTTCCGGAACACGAAGAAGTCGTGGCCAAGCAGGTTCATCTGGAGCACTGCTTCCTCCACCGTCATCGGCTTCAGGGCGAACCGTTTCACCTTGACTACCGCCGCTTCGTCTCCTACGTCTATGTACCCGGTTTTCCCGGCGCGGTCGCCCCCCCTCGGCCGGCGAAGCACCCTGGTCTTGTACTTGTTGATTTGCTTTTCGAGCTTCTCGAGAACGAGGTCGACCGAGGAATACATGTCTCCGGTCTCCTCCTCACCCCTGAGAAGCATGCCGTTCAGCGGCACCGTGACCTCTACTATGTGCCTGCCGCGCTCGACACTCAAGGTAACCTGGGCGAAAACGGAATAGTCAAAGTACTTCTCGATCTTCTTGAGGCGTTTCTCCACGTACTCCTTCAGCGGCGGGGTTACGTCCATGTTCTTGCCCCGGACGGTGATCCGCACGAGAGCCAACTCCTTTCCCCTCGGCTTTTATATAATATTCCCCCACTGGCAGGCGAATCCTCCACGAAAAAACCCCGGCCAGGCCGGGGAAGAAGACTTCTTTAGCAAGTTTATCTTTAGCCGAGCCGGCTCACGTTCGCCGCCTGGAGTCCTCGAGGGCCCTCGACGACCTCGAACTCGACCGTGTCGCCCTCGTTCAGCGTTTTGAAGCCTTCCTGCTGAATCGAAGAGTAGTGCACAAACACATCGGGGCCGTCATCGCGTTGAATGAAGCCGTAACCCTTTTCCGGATTGAACCACTTCACCTTGCCTTGCATTGATCAGCATTCCTCCCACGACGAGTTTGCCACTTTATCCAGCGGTTTCAGCAAGAATATAGCATGGAGAGCCCCAAAAAGTCAAATGAGCGGCCGCGTGTCGTCTTACGGCCGAACGGGGTCTCTGGAGTCGGTAATGCGCCGGTGAAGCTCCGCGTTGTGGGGAATAGCGCCGCGATGGGAGTAATTGCCTGTGGATACTGTGACTAACTCTGTTGATAACGAGGAAGAACCGCGTTTTCGCCGTGGGGACACATTGTGAATTGCGGACCGGGGGGACCGGGGTCTGGCGATGCGAGGCCCGACGGCGGGACCGGCATGGCCCACCGCTCGATCATTTGACGCGGTCGATGAACCCCGCGGTATCTGTGAGGTTACTTAACATGCCCCTGTAAGTGTCCATGTACTGTTTCAGGAGGTCGACCTGCTCCAGGTCCCTCGACACCCGTACCTTCGCTTGCTCGATCAGACTCACCGTTTCGGAGTCTATCTCGAGAATCTGGCGCGCGATATCGCGGCATTTGCCCAGAACGCTCTCCGATCTCACTCCCGAGTGCAGCACCTCGGGGAAGGCCCTCTCGATTTCGGCAGCAGTCTGGTCCCGCCTGTCAGCCTCCCGCTCCAAGGCCTTCACCTGATCTATCGTGTCAGACCTGGCGGCGAGTTCCCTCTGCCGCATGGCGGAGGCCAGCATCGCCGAGTACAGCGACACCAGCCTCTCGCCGTACTGTGTGTCAGATCCGTTCAACCCACTACCACCTGGAAGCCGTCCTGCGGTGCAGGAATCCGCCTCGCGCCCTTCGCCTTGCTGCACTCCAACCACGCCTCCCTGAGCGTCGTCAGGATGTCACGAACCGCGTCGAGCATTCCCGGATCTCGCTTGAATGTCGCCTCGACAAGCCTGCTCCCGCAGAACTCGTAGAGCCTGTAGAGCTTGGCTGCCATCTCCCCGCACTCGAAGTTCAGGGATCCGCTGAGCTCTGTCAGGATGCCATGCACCTTCCCGAGGGAGTTCGCGCAGTCACTCGTCCTACCCTCTGCCATGGCTTCCTTTGCCTGGCTCAGGTGCCTCAGCGCATGATCGTACGCCATCAATATCAGATAGGTGCCCGGTGCTGTCTGAATCTGGACTGCCTTATACTGCGCAACCGCGTCTGGCATCTTTTCCGCCCCTCACATGAGACTTAGTACTGTCCCGACATCGAGCTTATCTGGCTGTCAAGCCAGGAGCCCTGGCTCTTCAGGCGAGCGATCGTAATCTCCATATTGATGAACTGCCGCCTCAGGTTCTGCTCCCTTTGATCCAGCCGCTGATTCATGCTGTCGATGCGCTCCTGCAGCCGCCTCTGTTGTTCCGAAAGCGCCTTTTGCCTCTCGGGCACGAGCCCGCCGGTTTGCGTGTAGGTCTTTACCTGGCTGTAGAGCCGCGCGCCGATCCCTTTCGTGTCTGCCAGGTCGTACGCCCCAAAGAGGCGGGCCACGTCGTCGAGGTTAGACTCGAGTTTTTGCGTGAACTTGCTTTCGTCGAGCTGCAGGTGATTGATGTCGCCGGAATCCCAGGTCCCCGTGCTCAATCCCATGTCCGAGCCCCTCGTGATGCTGCCGGTCAACCCCTCAACCGGGTCAAGCACCAGCCGGCGGATCGTCCCAAGTATCTGCGTCAGCGTGGTCTCGCCCATGAACAGGCCTGCGGTCTTGGTCTCCTTGTCGTAGGACATTTTGCTTGAGATGTAATCGTACACTGCGTTGTACTCGCTGACAAGCGCCTTGACCGCGTCGACGGCCTTCTGGGAGTCGTTGGTCACGGTGATGGTAGCCGTCTTACCCTCGGCCTTGATCTGGAGGTTCAGGCCACCCACCGCGTCGGCGATCGTGTTCGTGGATCTCGAGATCGTGAGCGAATTCACCTTGACTTCGGCGTCGACCGCTTCCTGGGTGGTATTGGATTTGATTGTCCCGCCGTCATCCCAGAGGAGACCGAGGCCGAGCAGCGCGTTATTATCGTCGGTGAACGAAATCGCGTTCGAGGTTCCCGTCTCCTTCGCAACCAGGACCAGCCTGTGCTGGCCTGGTGATACCTGCACCACCGACGCCGTCACCCCGATGTCGGCCGTGTTGTTTATCTTGTCCCTGATCGAGTTGAGACTGTCCGAGGCCTCAATGGCGATGGTCTTCCCGTTAATGACAGGGTTTCCGGTGATCCCGCGCGCCTCCGCAGGGTCGGCAAACGTGCCGGACACCACGGTGTGCGCCCTCGCAAGTTTGATGACCTCCACCGTGTAGGTCCCCGGGGCCACGCTTGAGGACGCCGTAGCGGTTGCCACCGTTGAATCACTGGACTCGGCCTTCCTGGAGTAGAAGGTGTCGCGAGACTTCAGCGCCTGTGCCTTGCTCTGCAGGCTATACAGCTTGGAGTTGATATCCTTCCAGGCGGTCGACTTATTCTCGAGGGTCTTCTTCTTGCTCTCAAGCTGGGTAATCGGCTTGCGCTCCACTGCAATCAGCTGGGACACAAGGGACTCCCAGTCAAGGCCCGACACCGCACCACTCAACCGGATGTCGCTCATAACGTTCCCTCCCCGATCCTGACCCCGCGATTCAAACCTTCTCGTCCACTATGAGCCCGACTGCCTCGCGCACCCGCGCGATCAGGTCGAGCATCTGCTCGGGTGGTACCTGCCGCAGTACTTCACCGCTCTCCCTGCTTATGACCTGCACGTACACACGCCCGGACTCCTGATGGTAGCAGAAGCTCAGTCGGGCGTTCAAGAGATCAGATACACGGTTTGCAGCCCAAATGGCAGCCTCGACCTTCTCGCTTACGAGCCCGCCGTCCTGTTGTGCCATAGTCTGTGCTTCCTCATCCGCCGGGCCGCGGGCGGGTTCTGCGGGTCTCTGGAGCGATAGCTGTCTTGCACCTTTATCGGTACTCACCACTGGAGTACTAAAACCGGAGACTCCCTGTACCAGGCTCATAGCCTATACCTCCCGGCTCAAGTCCCCCCCCCTGGACTGGTGAGCAATTCGGGCCGGCCGGATAACCGGCCGGCCCCAACCACTCACCTACGCGTTACCCGTCTGCATTCTCGCAATCATGTAGCCCCTCACTGCCCCGGCTTACGAGCTCAGGAGCTGCAGCATCGACTGCGGCTTCATGTTCGCCTGCGCGAGCATCGCAGTGCCCGACTGGAGCAGGATCTGGTGCCTGGTGAAGGCCGCCATCTCGAGAGCCATGT
The DNA here is from genome assembly GCA_013178305.1 of Bacillota bacterium. Taxonomy (NCBI): domain Bacteria; kingdom Bacillati; phylum Bacillota; species Bacillota bacterium. The sequence continues at coordinate 741,613 of JABLXB010000001.1, forward strand.
CGGTGTCGCGGATGCGCGACTCGGCTGCGCTGATGTTCTCGTACGCGGCGCCGAGGTTGGCCCAGGTGAACTCGAGCCTGTTCTGCGCGGCGCCGAGACCGGCTCGTATGGTCGATATGTCGTTGATGGCGTCGTCGAGGATACCTATCGCCGTGTTGGCGCCAGCCTGGGTCGAGATGACCACATCACTAACCATGGCGCCGACCCCGGTGCCGATCGCAGTCGCCTGGCAGTCGCCTATGGACAGCACAAGGGTCTGCCCGGCGTTGGCGCCGATGTGGAACGTGCCAGTGAAAGCACCGTCTAGCAGGTCCTGGGTGTTGAACTGGGTGGTGGTCGCGATCCTGTCGATCTCAGCGATTAGCTGGGTTACCTCACTGTTTAGATGCGCGCGGTCGGGGTCGGTGACGCTGTCGCTCGCCGCCTGGACCGCGAGTTCCCTCATCCTCTGCAGGGCGTTGTGGGTTTCTGTCAACGCGCCCTCAGCCGTCTGGATAAGCGATATCGCGTCGAGGGCGTTCTTCTGCGCCATCGCAAGGCCGCGAGCCTGGCCCCTCATCTTCTCCGAAATCGCGAGGCCGGCCGCGTCGTCGGCTGCCCTGTTGATCCGGAAACCCGACGACAGCTTCTCAAGAGACTTACCCATGTTGAGATCGGTGATCGTCAGGTTCTTCCACGCGTTGATCGAGCTGATGTTGTGGTTGATTCTCATCTTCCTCATCCTCCTTGATGATTTCGCCCCGCGCCCACCAGAGCGTAAGCTATCTGTCCTCTCTTATGGGCTCCGAGCACAGGCAACTTCCGGTTGCCCTTTCCATCACCTAAGCCGCCCGCGACCTTAGCCTTGCAGGAGCTGCAGCATCGACTGCGGCTTCATGTTCGCCTGCGCGAGCATCGCGGTGCCCGACTGGAGCAGGATCTGGTGCTTCGTGAACGACGCCATCTCGAGGGCCATGTCGGTGTCGCGGATGCGCGACTCGGCTGCGCTGATGTTCTCGTACGCGGCGCCGAGGTTGGCCCAGGTGAACTCGAGCCTGTTCTGCGCGGCGCCGAGACCGGCGCGCCTGGTCGACACTGTGTTGATCGCGGTGTCAAGAGCCGTGATTGCGCCGTCTGCACCGGCCTGGGTGCTGATGTCGACAGTATCAATGTTCAGGCCGGCTACCGCCGTACCGCAGTTGCCGATGGCCAGTGCGAGGGTTTGGCCGGCGTTGGCGCCGATGTGGAATATCCCGTTGAATGTGCCGTCGAGCAACTTCCGGGTGTTGAACTCGGTGGTGGTCGCAATCCTGTCGATCTCAAGGAGCAACTGATCGACCTCACTGTTTAGATGCGCGCGGTCCTCGTTGGTGACGCTGTCGCTCGCCGCCTGGACCGCAAGCTCCCTCATCCTCTGCAGGGCGTTGTGGGTCTCTGTCAACGCGCCCTCAGCCGTCTGGATAAGAGATATCGCGTCGAGGGCGTTCTTCTGCGCCATCGCAAGGCCGCGAGCCTGGCCCCTCATCTTCTCCGAAATCGCGAGGCCGGCCGCGTCGTCGGCCGCCCTGTTGATCCGGAAACCTGACGACAGTTTCTCAAGAGACTTGCCCATGTTCAGGTCGGTAATCGTCAGGTTCTTCCACGCGTTGATCGAGCTGATGTTGTGGTTGATTCTCATTTTGTTCATCCTCCTTGATGATTTCGCCCTCCGCCTGATCCGGAGTCAGGCGCCTAACCCCGGGGTCATGGCTTCGTGGCATGGGCAACTTCCGGTTGCCCTTCCAACACAATATATCGTGGGAATTTGATCGCAGTTTAGAGCGTGGCAGCCCAGGTCCCCCAAGAATCGAAAAGACGGGGGGCTCGATTGCCTCCCCGCCTCAAAGCCGACGTTGCAGGCTATCCTGATACCTCACGGAGGATATCCAATTCCTTGAGCGACGTGTTACCCCCCTGCGAGGCAAGCACGTTCTCCGCCGCTATCTCATCGAACAGTTCGCGCCTGAACACCCGCACGCCCGAGGGCGCTCTCACGCCAATGCGGACGACGGCCTGATCGCCCGAGCCCCTTACCTGTACCACGAATACCTCCACGCCTTCGCCGATTACCAGGCTCTGGCCCCTCTTCCGGGAGAGGACTAACATGACGTTCCCTCCCCGCTGTCTGGACAGGCGCTGTCGCCGCGCGCCCCGCCCCTGTCAAAAACCCGGAACTTCAGTGGGTTATCCGGGTTCAAGGTCACGACCTGTACTGCAACGCGGTTACCGTGATTTACGGCAATCGGGGCACGGAGGTTAATCGTCGTACGCGATGGGTCGGCCGGCACGACGGCGATGCTGAGGTACTTCAAGTCGGATGGGGACTCAACACCCAGCGTCCGGAGCGAGTCACGGTCTATCTCCGGTTTGTAACCCGGGACGAATGCCGACGGGTCGGTGACCACGAAGGCCAGCGCCGGGTCATCCAGCGACTGGAGCCACATGAACAGGGAGTCACCCCTCGATATCAGGGCGAACCGCGTGCAGCTCTCGAATCCGATGAGCCCCTCGGGAAAACGCAGCATCTTGTCGTCGGACACCTCGATCTCGGCGAACCGCGTCGTCTTCACGCGCACCTGACCCAACCCCCCGTTTCCAAATGATCGGCGGGCGGCGCCACTGGCGCCGTCCACCGGAAGTGGGCCCTGCTATCTCAGGAAATCAGCGAGGGTGGGCTGGATGAGCCTTGCCCCTACGGTAAGCGCAGCCCTGTACGCGGCTTCCTCTTGACCGAGCCGCACGGTGAGTTCTGCGATATCCGCATCCTCCGTCTCCGATAGAAGGCGCGTCACGCTTGTCTGAAGCTCGAGTGAACGCTCGGCTGACATCTCCAGGCGGTTGATCTTGGCTCCGACCGCGCTTTCCATGGCGAGGATCTCATCTTCGTTCGCCTGGAGACTGCCTATCAAGTTGGATACCCCAGTGTAATTCCCTGCTCGCAGCTCGTTGGCCAGATTCTGCACGTTCTTGAGTATCGAGCCAGGGTTGGCCAGGAACTGTGGGGTGGTATTAATCTGCATTACCTGGCCGCGGGCGATCTCGCGCAGGATAGCCCCATTGTCGAGAGCGCCGGCCGGTCCACCCAGCGTAAATGGGGCGGTCAACGTGTTCTGCCCGGCAAACAAGTACCGCCCACCGTGATCGGAGTTGGCCAGGTCCACCAGATACTCGTGCATCTGGTCCACCTCGTTGGCCATGGCGTCCAGGGCGGGTTGCGGCACGGTGCTGCTTGCTCCCGCCACGGCGAGCTCGTGCAGCCTGTGAATCACCTCGCCCATTTTGTTCAGGGACTCGCTCGTAGCCGTCAGCCAATCCTTCGACTCCTCCATGTTTTGCTTGTACCTGTCCATCTCCACGAGCGTGCTTCTCAGGCGGAGCGACGCGGTCAGGCCGATTGGGTCATCGGACGGTTTCGTAATCCTCTTCGCAGCCGAGAGCTGGTCTTGATACTTCTGCACCCTCGTCGAGTTATTATTCAGGCGCCGCACCAGGTTGCCGGCCATCATGTTGCTGGTGATCCTCAACGCGCTTCACCTGCCTATCGGCCTACTAGTCCTGTCCTGTTAACCAGTACGTCGAGCATCTCGTCGGCCGTGGTAATCACTCTCGCGGCCGCCTCGTACGCGTGCTGGAACTTGATCATGTTCGTCATCTCCTCATCCAGGGAGACCCCACATACGGACTGTCTGCGGTTCTCAATACCCTGCACGAGGAGGCTCGTGTTTTCCTGCATCCTGTTGACCTCTTCGGCATCCACGCCGATGCGCCCGACAACACCCCGGACGAAATCGTCCCATGTCGCATTGACGGGTCCCGCCGGGTCGGTTTTCATCGTGAGTTTGTGCCGCAGCTGCGCGATCGTGAGGGCGTTGGAGCCATCGCCGACCAGGCTGCTCGACGAAGCGGCGATGAGCGCGACGTTGCCCGCTACGGCGTCGCCAACGTCAATGGTGACCGCGTCGGTCCCCTTGAAGAACGTCCCGCCGGGGTCGCCGTTGTAGTCAAACCCCAGTGAGTGCTGAGTGTTGACCTCGTCTATGATGCTGGCTGCTAGCTCGTTCATGTCGGTCTTTAGCTCGGGGATGACCACGTCCCTCATCCTGCGGTACCCCTCCAGCTCACCGGAGGTGATGCTAATGTCCAGTCCGGTGCTGGGCCATATGACCCGGGCGAACCCCTGGGGGGTATTCTGGACATCAAGTTCAAATGCCCTGTCGGATTCGACCAGAGCGACTCCGCCGACGGTGACCCTGCACCAGCCGGCGGGATCCTCGGTGACCCTTATGTCAAGGACCTTGGCGAGGTTGTCCAGTATCAGGTCGCGCTGATCCATAAGGTCGTTGGGTCGCTGCCCGGACGCCTTCGCACGCGTGATCTCCACGTTGAGCTCGGCGATCTGCCGCGCGAATGTATTCACCTGACTGACCTTGGTCCTTATTGACGTGTCCACGTTCTTCTGCATCTGGTCGAGCTGGCGGTACGTGTGCTTGATCGCCTCCGCCACGGACACCGCCCGCTCCCTCACGGTCGACCGGACCGCCTGGCTCTCGGGGTTGTTCGACAGGTCCTGGAGAGAGGTCCAGAACAGGTCGAGCACCGACCGGATACCCGAATCGGACGGCTCATTGAAGATGGTCTCGATCTCTTCCATGGCGGTGGACATCGTCTCGTATTTGCCCAACGCTTTGAGTTCCGCCCGCACCTGAGCGTCAATGAACGCGTCGCGAATCCGGCGAATGTCCGTCACGGTAACCCCGGTGCCGATCGCGCCGAGGCCACCGGCGGCCATGTACGGAGGTGTCTGCGCAAGCATGGCCTCCTGGCGGGAAAAGCCAGGGGTGTTGACGTTTGCTATGTTATGCCCGATCACATCCAGCGCAGTCTGCTGGGCGATCAGAGCCCTCTTGCCGATTTCGAGACTAACGAATCCCAAACCGAGCCCCTCCCTCTACGCCTTTCTGTCGACGATGCCGGCTGGTTTCTGAGCCATCTCGCCGGAGGTGTCGTATGTGGCGCTCACTCGCGTCGAGAGTACCGACAGCATGAAGTTGACGTACGCCAGGGATTGCTGGATCAGCTCGGAGTTCATTTCGTTTAACTCCGTTATCTGCCTGATGCTGCTCTGAATCGCTTCGCGGTTCTTCTCGAGCGACTCGCGATACGGCTCCTCCGCCATGGGAATGATGTCGGCGAACCTTACCTCGGCAACGGGTTTGGAAACAAACGACGCGACCTCTTCCTGCAGCTTCCATCTCTTCTCCTCTATCTTGCCGGCCCGCGCGATGATGACCTGTTCGGCGCGGGTCACTTTCTCGAGGTCCGAGAGGCTCCCTTTGACGAGAGCCTCCTGCTTCTTCTTCCCGAGGACGGCAAGGTCGGCGTAAGCCTCCGCCTCCTGGGCCAGGAACTCGGCCATCCTTTGCCATAGACCCTCTATCATTGCAGATCCTCCTAAAGACCAGTAGTGACGGTTGTCCAAGGTCGCCTGTTATTACCGGGCCGAGTCCGTTAACGCACGCGATAGCCTCTAGCAAGTAGCCGCCCGTTGGATGTCCAAGCCGGGCGGCGGGTACGACAGATCTGCGATTAGCTCAGCCGGTCGGCGATGATGCGGCGGAGCATCATCTCGGCTACGTCCGTGGCGTCCACATCGTACTTTCCGTCCGCCACCAGCTTCGCAATTGCCTCGACCTTATCGGCTCTTTCGTCCGGCATGGCTTTGATCGCTTCTTTTATCCTGGCGATTTCCCCGGCCTTTGGCGATATCTGAATCTGATCGCCTCCGGCGGGCTTAGATCCCAACTTGCCCTTGTTTACGTCGCTCTGGGACTGAATTCTTTTCGACTGGATCCCCAGGGTAGAATCTATCTGGCTTCTTGAAATCATCAACGCCACATTCCTCCCCCGATCTCGAGCGTCCAGCGAACGCAAACATACCTAATTCAAAGTATCGAACAGATCCGCCGGTTAGTTTAGATCTATTTTTGTCCCTTCTTGATGCTGTCGTACGTGTGCATGCGCTCAAACCCGCGCTTCTCCGGCTCGAGGGGCTTACGCGTGAGGTCCTGGGCGACCCTGTCGAAGCCCTCCTTGCACTTCCTGCAGACGCGGCCCGTCTCGATCACGCTTCCGCAGACGTCGCACCTCAGTTCGAAGCCACTCACCGACCCCTGTACGAGGCGGCCAAGCCTTAGGAATCTCACAATGCGTTCCTTCGGGACTTTAGTCTCCTCGCTAACCTCGTCCACCGAGGCGTTCGCGTGGGCTTCGACGTACCTCCGCACGACCTCGAACTGCCGGTCTTCTTCCTCGACACACCGCGGGCAGAGTTCATTCCCCCTGTCGACGAATACCCTGCCGCATTCGGAACAATTCCTGATGTCCACGTTCTAACCTCCCGTAATGGCGCAAACCAAAACGTCGACGGATGCCGCCCCGTCACACAGCAACACCGCGCAGCATTCGAAAACGGTGGCACCAGTGGTAAATACGTCGTCGACAATCAGGACTCTCTTTCCGCCAAACCAGCCCCGCTTCAGCACGGTGAACGCCCCCGATATGTTCCGGCGACGTTCATGCTGGTCCAGCGTACTCTGCGGGAGCGTTTCTCTGGTTCTCCTGAGTTCTCCTGCTTCTACCGGCACTCCCAGCCGGCCGCCAGCAACCTTCGACAGCAGAAGGGACTGGTTGAAGCCCCTCGTGACCTCCCTGGCAGGGTGAAGCGGAACGGGAACCAACACGTCGAACGCCACCGCGCCACCGCGGACCGCCGCCAGGCCGGCTTCCGCCATCAGGCTTCCGAGCGGTTCGCACAGGTCCTGCCGGCCTCCGTATTTCAGCCGCCATATTGCCTCCTTGAGCCTGCCCTCATACGGTCCGGCCGCCATTACGGTGCTGTAGTCGCGGTGGCAAGCCCGCGGAAGTTGGAGCGGGTGGGCAATATGTTTGATGATTGGCGGGTTGGACGCCAGGCAGGACCGGCATATGGACGTCGCGGGGGCGGGCGTGAGCAAAACGCCGGTCTCGTGCGCCCGCCGGAGTGGGCCGCCACACAGGGGACACCTGTCGGAAGGGGGAAGTACGAGCTCAAGAAAACCCCTCGCGATCCCGCGGAGAAGAGCTTGGGTCACTGGACGAGGTTGGCCCCTGCTGAGGTCTTCGTCTGGTACATCGCTTCGTCGGCGGCCTTTATCAGGGCTCGCAGGTCCTCGCCGTCATCGGGGTAGCAGGCGATACCGGTGCTGACGCCGATGGAGACGCCATCGGGGCGCTCCTCGCACGGGAACCTCGTGCCGCAGACCGAGAAACGGATGCGTTGCGCAACCTGTTGCGCCTCCGACCTTGTCGATCCCGGGAGAAGCACCACGAATTCATCTCCGCCGAGACGCGCCGCGATGTCGTTTTCTCTTACGCTCCTCTTGAGCACCCCGCCGAATTCCTTCAGCACGCGGTCTCCGGCCAGGTGCCCGAGGGCGTCGTTCACCCACTTGAAGTTGTCCAGGTCGAGGTAGATGAGAGACAGCGGTTTCGCGTGCCTCTTCGAAGCCGCCAGTTCCTTCTCGAACCTGCGGGAGAAACTCCTCGAGTTGTGCAACCCGGTCAGGGGTTCGGTATCGGCAAGCGTCGCCGTCTGGCGGTACTGCAGCGCATGCTCTATCGACACGGCGGCATGACCGCCCAGAATGCTCAGTATCTTGAGGTCGTCGGGCGTGAATTCCACGCCGCTCTGCCTGCCGACGATTATCCCCCCGACGAGCCTGTCCTCGTGTATCATCGGGACGCTCAACAGGTGGCGCGTCTTCCCCCGCACGTCTTTCGTGAGTATCTCGCCGTTGCAGGATGAGAGCCTCGACGCAGCCCAGCTGCCCAGTTCCAGCGCGAGTTCGGGGTCGCAGCCCTGCTGAAAGTGCTGTCTCACGGGCTCCATCTGGTGCTCGCGCTCCCTGACCGCGTACAGGAGGCAGCTGTCCACCCCGACCGAGTCCTTCACGCAATCCACAATCAGGTCGAAAACGCGGTCCAGGTCGAGAGCCAGGCCGAGCCTGCGGCTGGCCTCGTAGAGCGCCGACATCTCCCTGTTGGCCTTCGAGAGCGAGGCCTGCAGGCTGAACACGCGGGCCACGGCGACTATGGGGACCACCATTGTCAGCAGGGTCCAGGGGCCGAAGCTCCGGTAGAGGGCGACCTGGATGAAAGAGAAAGGTATGGTTATCGCCGCTATGAGCCCGTCGATCACGGCTGCGTCCACGAAGTCGCGGAACGTCACCCTTCCGACGTAGACTATCGGGAGGTTCGTCAGCGCCTGGTTGACGAGGAAGTACCCTGCAAAGAAAAGCCCCGACTTCACCAGCGAACCGGGGTCAACCAGCGCGAGCCCATCAGCGAGTGGCGGCCCCAGACGACTGAGGGCAGCCCCGGCGATAATCGACAACGCGTACTGGCCCCCGTTGAATAACGCCACCTCAACTGGCCGCTTCAGCGCGAACCTCGACACGACCAGGGAAACGGCCAGTCCAGCGGTTGTCGCGATGGCCGTATCGAATAGCAGGAACATCGCGAACAAGATGCTGAAACTGGCCGTGGTGTTGAGGCCGCTGGGGAGGTGGATGTATATTCCCTCCGAACAAAACAGAAGGGCTATGAAGACCACGATGCCGAGACCCTCCGCTACGCCAGGGCGACGAAAAGTCGACAGTGCAGCCGCGGTCCCGATCAAGCCGATCGCTACGTGATACCCGAATAGCCGCCTGTAGTGCTCGGGCAAGAACCAATACCTCCCGGTCCCAGTAATCTATGAATTTCGACAATAGCTTCCAGATTCCTTTTGACGTTGCGGGCGCTTGCCTGGCGAACCGGTGCGGCGGCGTATGAGCCGCCGGGTGGCCGGGGCGCTGGGTGGCCGCGCTGGGAAGTCGGGCGGGTTACCTTACCCGGAGGGATGTGGACCGGTCGTGGCCGGGCTTCCTGAGCATGTGCCGCACGACGGACAGGAGCGCCACCTCGTCGACCCCGTCCTGGAAGCGACACACGAGCGCAATATCGCCGGCACACATGAACAGTCCTATGGTCTCGGCGCGCTCGCCGGGAACCGGCACGTCGGCCATGCGGACCGCCTTTATCGCGGGGCACGATGCCGCGAGCCTCTGGACTACGCGCCACGTGTTATCGGAGGAATAGTCGTCCACGGCGACGATTTCGTAGGGCACGGACGAACCCGAAACGCCGATACCGGCCGCCGACCTGAGGAACATCTCGATGGAGTCTTCCCTGTCTTTCACGATCACGAGTACGCTCACGAGCGGCGGACCACCCGTCTGCGGGCCCCTCGAGAACAGGCGCTCCACTACGTCGAGGGCGGCCGCAACGAGCCCGTACAAGGCCAGCATCACGACGGCGACCCACCAGTACGGGCTCATCAGTACCCCTCCACAAGCGGTGTCACAAACCAGCCTATTCCGCCCGTGGAGGAGAGGTGAAACCGCTTAGCCCAGCGTGTTGTGGAGTTCCGCAGCCATGTCTGTTTTCTCCCACGGCAGGTCGAGGTCATCGCGCCCGAAGTGGCCGTAAGCCGCGATTTGCCTGAAGATGGGTTTGCGGAGCCCAAATCTCTCGATAATGGCGCCGGGCCTGAAGTCGAACAACCTCGTCACGGTCTCCGATATGCTGTCCTCCGGCACCGTGCTTGTGCCGAACGTCTCGAGCATCAGCGACACCGGGCGGGCGACACCGATCACGTAAGCGACCTGGACCTCGCATTTCCTCGCCAGCCCCGCCTCTACGATGTTCTTCGCCACGTACCTTGCCGCGTAAGAGCCGGTCCTGTCCACCTTGGTTGGATCCTTGCCGGAGAACGAGCCGCCGCCGTGCCTCGCATATCCCCCGTAAGTATCGACGATAATCTTACGGCCGCTGAGGCCGGAATCACCCTGTGGGCCGCCGATGACGAATCGCCCCGTCGGGTTCACGAAGAACCTCGTCCGGTCGTCGAGGTATTCGGCTGGGATGACGTGCCTGATTACCTCCCGGATAATATCCTCCCTGATCTGGTCGAGCGGGACGTCCGGCCCGTGCTGAGCCGACACGACCACGGCGTCGACGCGAACTGGCTTGTCATCCACATATTCGATCGTGACCTGCGTCTTGCCGTCCGGCCTGAGGTACGGGAGCATTCCCGTCTTGCGAGCCTCGGCCAGGCGCCTGGCCAGCCTGTGCGCGAAGTAAATGGGCATCGGCATCAACACGGGGGTTTCGTCGCAAGCGAACCCGAACATCATTCCCTGGTCGCCCGCGCCGATTGCGGCGTTCTTGTCCTTCTCGCCCCCGTTCTTCGCCTCGACGGAAACGTCCACTCCAAGCGCGATGTCCGGCGACTGCTCCTCGATGGCGGTGAGCACCGAGCACGTGTCGCCGTCAAATCCGAACTTGGCGCGCGTGTACCCTATACCCTTGATCGTGTCGCGGACTATCCGGGGCATGTCGACGTAGCAGTTGGTGCTGATCTCACCGGTCACAAGACAGAGTCCCGTCTTGACCGTGCACTCACATGCGACGCGGGCGGGGGGGTCCTTCTCGATGATCGCGTCGAGTATGGCGTCGCAAATCTGGTCGGCCATCTTATCGGGGTGTCCCTCGGCTACCGATTCGGAAGTGAAAAGCCTTCTCTTCATCAGGATGAACCCTCCCCGGTCGTATTTTGCCCCTTCAAACAACAACCCCCTCCAACCGGAAGGGGACTCAACGCGTTCTCTCATCCTTCAGATTGGATGGCTCTGGTTCACCATCACCACTCTGCCGGGTTTGGCACCAAGCGTACGCCGGTTGCCGAGGAGTCATCAGGCCAGGTCCCTCGTCCTGCTCTCGATAAGAGCGGTATGTTCAATTTTGGGAGCGTGAACTGATTTGGGAGCGTGAACTGATCGTTTGTCGCTTAACTTAAATGGTAGCATCCGGCACAACAGGTGTCAACCGGCGGAACGTGCCGGCCAGGGAGACTCCACTACCGGCTACCGGCTTTCACTTCTTGTTGGGTTCCCCTCGCGCGCGTCGTCCAGATGCATTTGCTTCACGAGGCTCTCATACAGCATCTTGCCGAGGCCTAGCCCGCCCGACTGCGATATCCAGCCGGAAAACTGGTCGTCGGCGATGCCCATTTGTATGTCCGCGCCAGCGGGGCCGTTGCCGGACACCCCGGTCTTCAAACCGGCAGTGGACTTCAGCCCCTTGAGCACTTCCCTGACGAGGAACGCCTCGAACTCCTGGCAGACCTCCTTGAGCCTGCGGCGTTCGATCTCCTTGGGTGAAGGCTTCGAGGCACCGCCGGTGCCCGTAGTACCCGGGCGGCCTGCCGCCGCGTTCCACGCGGACGCGACAAGATCCGCCGCGCGTAGCGGCGTGGAATCGAGACTCAAGGTATCACCTCCACGCAAGAAACGCCCGGAGGGCGTCCAGATTACCGCCTGATGTTGTTCGCGATACCGAGCATTTCGTCGGAGCTCTGGACCACCTTGCTGTTGAGCTCGTAGGCCCTCTGCGCCACGATCAGACTCACCATCTCCTCAACGACGGACACGTTAGCGCGCTCCAGGTAACCCTGGCAGATGCGTCCCATACCCTCATTCGCCGGAGTCCCTTCCCTGATCTCGCCGCATGCCTCAGTCTGGCGGAACAGGTTGTGACCGACTGACTCGAGCCCGGCCGGATTGACGAACCACGACATCTTCAGCTGGCCTACTTGCTGGATGCTACCGTCGGCGCCCCGCACGGTGATGATGCCGTCGGCCGAGATGGAGACGTCCTGCGCGTCCTCGGGCAGCTGGATCTCGCTGCCGCCGTCGTCCTGTACCTTGAAGCCGTCTGTCGTCACCAGGTACCCCTCGCCGTCTATCCTGAAGTTGCCGTCGCGGGTATACATGGTCTCGTCACCGAGGGTAACGCAGAAGAACCCCTCACCCTCGATCGCGAGGTCGAGCGGGTTTCCGGTCGGCTCGGTCGCACCCTGGGTGAACGACCTCTGCCCAGCGCCCGGTCTCACGCCGTGGCCCACCTGCAACGGACCGACGGGAGACGCCCCCGCGCCGCGAAGGGTTTCGTAGAACAGGTCCTGGAAGGACACCCTGGCCTTCCTGTAGCCGGTGGTGTTGACGTTAGCGAGGTTATTGGCGATGGTATCGACGTTGAGTTGCTGGGCATGCATGCCCGATGCCGCAGTCCACAGCGACCTTATCAAAGAAATCAGCCTCCTCAGATCTGGCCTGCCTCGGTCATTCGGCAGGTACGGAGGCCCCCGCGATCAGCGGTCCGGCCTCTCACAATACTGGCTTCCTACACCCTACCTATCTCGTTAACCGCCTTGTCGAGCGTCTGGTCCTGGGATTGGAGCAGGCGCTGGTTGGCCTCGTACGCCCTCATCACGGAGATCATCTCAACCATCTCGATGACTGGGTTCACGTTGGACATCTCTATGCACCCGGGCTTCAGCGACGGGGCCTCAACCTGTTCGGGATTCCCGGAATCCTCAGTCTGCCTGAACGTGGTCGTGGAGAACTTCGCGAGTCGCACTGGGTCGCGGAAGCGCACAACCCTCAACCTGTCGACCTCGTTGCCATCCTCGAGCACCGCACCCTCGGGCGAGATCTCGGCCCTCTTGCCCTCACCGAGCTGTATCTCGCCAGCCTCGCCCAGCACGGGGTCTCCGTCCTGGGTCATGAGCCTTCCGTCGGACCCTATCGTGAGGTTACCGTTCTTGGTGTATCTTTCGCCGGTGGCGGTCATTACGACGAGGAACGCGTCGTCCGGTACCAGAACGTCGAGCGGGTTTCCGGTCTCCTTACCGGGGCCCTTCGTCATGTCTGGAACGGATTCGGAAACGACGGCGCCGGTCCCCACCGGCCCGAGCTGGGCCTCGAGCGAGCCCCACAGGAACCCGGGGTTACGAGTACGGTAGATCAGCATCTCGGGGAAGGAGTTGGTCACCGGCACGTCCTTCTTGAAACCCGTCGCTCCGGCGCTGGCGACGTTGTTGGAGATGACGTCGAGGCGAGCCTGTTCGAGCAGCATTCCCGACGCCGAGGTGTACATGCCTCTTATCAAATTTCGCCCTCCTTTCGCCCGGAAAATAAAACCTCCCGGACACGGACTCAGGTAGCGCCGGAAGCCGGGAGGACCAAAACCACTCCCCCAAATGAAAACGGACTTTCGGCGGCCCAGCCGTCATAGCCCGGTACTGCGCGGGCTTTAGACCTGTCGGCTTTGCGTCCCCACCTTTCGGTGGGTTTGCCTTTTCGTTGCCCTCTTGAAGGTCGCTATTCAGTTTCGGCTGACACGTAGGTCACACATTCGACGCTTTTTCCAGAATTCCTTCTCTGGCACGTGGAGGAAATCACATCACTCTCTTCAGCACGAGGACGTGGTCCTCGCTGGCGCCCTCGAATTCGACGAGCGCCTTGCCTGCCCCGAGGACCACGCTGGATATCGGGTCGTCGGCGACCTGGACGGGAACTCCGGTGTGGTGCGAAAGCAGTCTGTCCATGCCGTAAAGAAGCGCGCCACCGCCGGTCAGCACGATGCCCCTATCCATAATGTCCCCAGCGAGCTCGGGCGGGGTCTTCTCCAGCACTGACTTGACGCAGTCGACGATCTCGTGTACCGGTTCGGAGAGCGCCTGGCACGTTTCCTCGGAAGTCACGACGACGGTCTTGGGCAAGCCGTCCACAAGGTCGCGGCCCCTGACCTCCATCGATTCGTTCCGTACCCCGGGGAACGCGCAGCCGACGTGTATCTTGACCTCCTCCGCGGTTCGCTCGCCGACGGCCAGGTTATGCTCGCGCCTGATGTGCCTCACAAGCGCCTCGTCGAACGTGTCGCCGGCCACCCGGATGGACTGGCTCAACACAATGCCGCCGAGTGACAACACCGCGATGTCGGTCGTCCCGCCGCCGATGTCGACCACCATGTGGCCGCCGGGGCCGGTTATGTCTAGGCCCGCGCCGATGGCCGCCGCGAGCGGCTCTTCGATCAGGGAAACGGCCTTCGCGCCGGCCTGGAGCGCAGCCTCTTTCGCCGCCCGCTTCTCGATGGAGGTAGCGCCGGACGGAATACACACCATGACTCGAGGTCTGAACAGATTCCACTTACCGCAGACCTTGGCGAGGAAGTACTTGAGCATAGCCTCAGTGACGTCGTAATCGGCTATGACGCCGTTACGCAACGGCCGGATCGCCACTATCGATCCGGGGGTGCGGCCTATCATTTGCCGCGCGGCCTCGCCAATGGCGAGGATCCTGCGGGACTCCTGCTCTATCGCCACGACGGAGGGTTCCTTGAGGGCCACGCCCTTACCCTTGACATAAACGAGCACGGTGGCGGTCCCCAGGTCGACGGCCACGTCCTGACCCCACGAGAACATACGATTCCTCCTTCGTGGTAGGGCCTGTCCCCTTTAAGGCCAAACAAAAGGGGGCAAGGCTGTGTGATTGTTCTACGCGGTGGATCGTTTCTCCTTTGAAGGTCCTGGCGTCCAGGCGCCGGAACCCCCCGCGTCGCAGGGCGCCTGCGGGGCCGCATTCATGCCTGGCGGTATTTCTTCCTGGTAGCCTCTCCGCCCCTGATGTGCCTCTCGGCCTTATTGAACTCGAGAACCTGCTTGACGTGCGCGGCAAGCTGCGGGTTTATGCGGGGGAGCCTTTCCGTCACGTCCTTATGTATAGTGCTCTTGGAGACGCCGAACGCTCTCGCGGCCTCGCGGACCGTGGCCTGCGTGCGGTATATGTGATCGCTGACGTCGAGCACCCTTTTCCAAATGAGGTCGTTCACTTTGGGGGCCTCCTCCCGGTAGAGGTTCAGCGGTGACGTCCAGTTCATGTATATGACCCCCCATGCAAAAGATGCCCTCGCGGGCGCAATCCGGGGGGCGTCTTCTGCAATCCCACGCGTGGCTGTAGCGAGAGCCCGCAGGCGCCTCACCGGGTTAGTAGTATGCCCTGCCGTTCCCGGTTGATAGACGCCTGCCGGCAATAGCAGGCCCCTGTCTCCCGCCACAGTCGTGGAGGAATGCGGTGGCCGGGAATAGAATGCCTCGTCAGGCTTCATGACAAGCGGTGTGGGGATGTTGCAGTATGGGTCATATCGCAGTCGTAGCCCCGGACAATGACCTTGCCTCGCTCTGCGAAGACGTGGCCCGCAGCCTGGATGCGGGTCAAACCCCCGTCAGGGTGGTCGTTGGGAGCCTCCGTTCGGGCCTCGATGTTGCGCGAGGGGAAGGCGCCTCAGGAGCCGAGGTAATCGTCAGCCGTGGAGGCACCGCGCTCGTAATCCGCGAGAATCTCCCCGTCCCCGTTGTCGAGGTTACCGTAACCGCGATCGACCTCCTGTACACGTTGAATGACGCCTGGGACTTCGCCAGGAACGTCGTCGTTATGGGCTTCAGAAATGTGATCGACTCTCTCGAAGGAATTGACTCGGTTCTATCGGAGAGGGTCAGGGTACCCCTGCACAGGATCGCCATATCGGACCAGGACGATATCCCGAGGAAAATAACCGAGGCGATCCGGAGGTACACACGCGAGGGCCTGGTGTTTGTCGGCGGCAGCCTCATAGTCGACGCAGCCAGGCAGTCCGGGTGCAGGGCTGTTCAATTGCGATCCGGGCGCGAGAGTGTCGCCAGGGCCCTTCGCGACGCTACTACCCTGGTCCAGGCGGTACGATCGGAAAACGAACGCGCAAACCTCCTGAAGACCATCCTCGATTCGATCTCCGACGGTGTGCTGGCGGCGGACTCGTCCGGCAACATAACCCTCTTCAACAGGGCGGCGGAATCCATACTCGGCGTCAAGGCCGTAAACGTGGTCGGCCGGAAGGTGAGCCAGAGCATTCCGGAATCGTGGTTCCATCTTTCGGTGGAGTCGCACAGACCCGACATCGGGTCTGTCAAGAAGGTCGGAGACAAAACCATAGTCCTCAACAGGCTTCCGCTGGTGGTTGACCGGCGAACCATCGGCGCGGTGGCGACATTTCAAAATGCAACCCAGCTTCAACGGCTTGAGGAGATCGTCCGGAAGAAACTCGCAGGCGGGGGACTTGTTCCCAAGTACAGCTTTGACGACATCGTCGCGATGAGCGGCAAGATGCGCGAGACCGTCTCCCTGGCCGCCAGGTTCGGCGCCACAGAACGCACCGTCCTGGTCGTGGGCGAAACCGGCACCGGAAAGGAACTCTTCGCCCATGCTATGCACCGCGTGAGCCCCTGCCGCTTCGGCCCGTTCGTGTCGATCAACTGCGCCGCCCTTCCCGAAAACCTGCTGGAAAGCGAGTTGTTCGGCTACGAAGAAGGCGCGTTTACGGGAGCGCGCAAGGGCGGCAAGATGGGTGTTTTCGAACTCGCCCACGGCGGGACGATATTCCTCGACGAGATAGGCTCGATACCGGAGCGTCTCCAGATGTCCCTCCTGAGAGTGCTTCAGGAGAGAGAGGTCATGCGGGTGGGCGGCGAGCGGGTAGTGCCGGTCAACGTCCGGGTTATAGCCGCCACCAACGCGAAGCTCGAGGAGCTCGTATGGGCGGACAAGTTCCGGGCGGACCTCTATTATCGCCTGAATGTCCTGAACCTCCGGATTCCGCCACTGCGTGATCGAGAAGAGGACGTGTTCCCCCTCATACAGCATTTCCTCCGGAAGTACCTCGCCTCGGAAGCGAACGTCCACACTGTGCTCTCCAACCGGGCACTCCATCTGCTCACCCAGTACGAATGGCCGGGAAACGTCCGGCAGCTCGAGAATCTGGTGGAACGCCTGTGCACGGTCTACGAGGGAAAGCCCCTCCATGAGTCGCAGGTGGCAAAGGCGCTCGATCCGGAACCCACGCTGGAGACGGGCATTCTTGAGATCCGCCGGGCCATTGATTCGGAGGATGGGGTCCTCGGAAAGGCGGAAAAGGCGCTCATACACAGGGTTCTCCGGGAAGTGGGAGGCAACAGGACGGAAGCGGCGCGGAGGCTTGGCATAAGCACCACCACCCTCTGGCGGAGGCTGAAGGCCGCCGGCGCCCGGCAGGAACCGGGGCCCGGCGCATAGCGATACAGCAGCCCCTCGCGACCCTTGCGACATGCATGGGTCGTTTTTCATTATGAAAGGCCACCTGCCGGCCGGCGACGGCGACCGACACCTCTGGACTCCATCTTCCCTGCATTGTGCCCCTATTCGGAACCTGGCACGTGGTTTGCATGTTGTTACGGCAAAGGGTTTACGGAGGGAAGAAGATGGAGATACCGGCGCTGGCGAAGACAGCCATGCAAATCATCCTGGACCGCAGGAGCGTCCGCCAGTTCAACCCCGATCCAGTGCCTGACGAGTTCCTGAAGCTGATCCTCGAAGCAGGGAGGCAGGCCCCGTCGGGTGAAGACGCCCAGCCCTGGAGGTTTATCGTCGTCAAGGATAAGGCGCTGATCGAGCGCCTGGGGCACATTTCGGGACGTGGTAGTGGGAGACGCTTCACCGGAGAGTTCCTGACCAAGAAACTCGACGACCGGTTCAAGTCGCTGGAGGACGCTGCAAAGCGGGAGGCAATATACAAGAAGCTGACCTCAGGGCAGGTTTCATCGTTCGTGGGTAGGGCCCCTGTTGTGATAGCCGTCTGCGGCAAGAAAGACGTATGGGACATGCCCTACGACACCTCCGCCGCGATGGAGAACATGTTGCTCGCGATAACCGCGCTCGGCCTGGGCGCTTGCTGGGTGATCGCCCCCTGCATAGACGTCAGGGACGAAACCGAAATGAAATCCCTTCTCAAAGTGCCCGACGAGGTAAAGGTCGTGAGCCTCATACCGCTCGGGTGGCCCCCCAAGATACCGGGGCCAAGGCCTAGGCTGCCGCTCACCGAGATATGCTTCCTCGACACATACGGCACGCCGCTGCCCGGCGTGGAAGCCCCCGGAGGTGGTAATGATGCCTGAGCAGGCGAACGCAGAGTACCTCACCGAAGTCTTCGCATCCCTCGAGCAGGCTTTCTGGGATGAAAGAGGGCGCGGGGGGCGCTACAGGACGACCCTCGTTGGGGTCAACCGGTTCAAGGACAGGCTCGCCGTGCCCAAGGGGGATTGGCGCAAGGGATTGGACGAGGCAGGCGCCCTGCTAAAGGCGGATGGGGTGATATCGGATGCGACCCCGTCCTACGATGGCCAGAACGTAATCAAGTGCAAGGTTACAGGATGCGCGCATGCCGGGGACCATACCGCCCTGAAGAGGGAGCCTTTCGTGTGCCCACCCGCGAACATCCTGATGCACGCGGTCTCGCTTGCCTGCGGCGTCTATCCCGAACTCATGCAGGTCAAGTGTCAGAACAAGGAATGTAACCTGTCCATGGTAGTAACCGGAGTGGAGCTGAGTTAGGCGCTTGAAGCGCTGAAAGGGTGCTGCCAGGTGAATGCGGGCAAGATTGCTCAACTCAGGGATGTCGTGTCGAGGGTCGCCGATGGTAGCCACGTGGCGCTCGGGGGTTTTGCGATAGCGAGGAACCCCATCGCAGTAGCTCACGAGCTCATACGCCAGGGTAAGAAGCATCTCACCGTCTCCCAGTGCATAGCTGGGATGGACACGGACCTGCTCGTCGGGGCTGGCGCTGTCCGCGAACTCGTCTACGGCGGGGGCTCGCTCGACCGGTTCGGCCCGGTGCACAACGTAAACAGGGCGATTGCCTCGGAGTCGATCATCGCGAAGGAATACTCGGGACTGGCCATGGCCATGAGGTTCACGGCCGGGTCCCTCGGCCTGCCTTTCATCCCGATCAGGTCGCTGATGGGGTCCGATCTCCTCGACGGGTTACTGAGGCAACGGGACGTGATGGTTCAGGACGATCCTTTTTCCGGCGAGCGCGTCGTCCTGCTGAAACCGCTGGAGCCCGATTTCTGCTTCATCCACGTTCCGCTCGCCGACGTCGACGGTAATACCTGGATTAGCGGCCCGCGGTGGGACCAGGAGGCCGCGATGTCGGCCGACCATCTCATCGTCGCCGCGGACAGGATTGCCGCGCAGGGTTACGCTGAACGCCACTCGGACACCGTGGTGATCCCCGGCTGCCGCGTGGAGGCGGTCGTTCACGTTCCGTTCGGAGCCCACCCGACTGGTGTTCACGGGTGCTACGACTACGACGCGGAGCACCTCAGATTCTACGAGAGCCAGGCTAAAGACCTCCGCCTGTTCGAGAAGTACGTCTCCGAATTCATTCTCGGCACCAGAGAACACTGCGAGTATCTCGAACTCGTCGGTGGGGTGCGGTTGGCGGCGAACCTGGCGGCGGAGCCTCTTTGCGGCTACAGTGCCGCATTCGGCAAAGGCGGGTGAGACATCTGTGACTGAGTCCTTTAACTCAAAAGAGATGATGGCCGTCGCGGGGGCGAGGGAACTCCGCAATCACGATGTGGTCGTGGTCGGACTGGGGCTGCCCCAGGTTTCGTCGGTACTGGCGAAATACACGCATGCCCCCGACCTTCACATGGTGCTCGAAATCGGGGTGATCGATCCCAAGCCTGTTCACACCGCCGTTGGGATTGCCGACCCGCGGATCTGGCTGAACGCAACCTATTTCACGAGCTTCATGGGCACCCTCGGCGCGCTGTTGCACAGGGGCCTGGTTGACGTTGGGTTTCTCGGTGCGTTGGAGGTTGACCAGTACGGCAACATCAACACGAGCTGGGCACCGGAGGCGGGAGGTCGCAGGCATTTCACCGGTAGTGGCGGAGCCAACGACATCGCATCGCTCGCCAGGCGGACCGTCATAGTGATGCGGCACGAGAAGCGCAAACTCGTCCAAAGGGTGAGGTTCATTACGAGCCCCGGGTACATATCCGGAGGCGCTTCGAGGCGGGACGCGGGACTGGTTAGCGGCGGTCCGTCCAAGGTCATCACCGACAAGTGCGTTTTCGAGTTCGATAGACAATCAGGTGAGGCAGTGCTGGCGTCAGTACACCCGGGGGTTACACTTGAGGAGGTGGCTGCTCAGACATCTTTCCCGTTCCGTGTCCCAGAGTCAATCAAGGAAACCGAGAAACCAAGTGTCGAGGAACTCCGGCTAATACGCGAATCGATCGACCCGCTCCGAGTCTATACGGGTGATTGAAGACTGAGCCTGGAGGTGGATCAAGTGAAGCGAACGCAGCGCGGCGCTACATCGGTACGCGCCCTGGTGGTCCTGGTGACAATGGCCCTCGTTTTCTCGGTGTCAGGTTGCGGAAAGAAGACCGAGGTCAAGTATCCCGAAAGAACGGTCAACGTGATAGTCGGGTGGGCGGCAGGTGGCCCGACTGACCTCGTCGCCAGAGGTCTTGCTCCCTTGCTGCAGGCCAAGCTGGGCCAGCCATTCGTGGTCACCAACATGGCTGGCGCGGCGGGTTCCGTGGGAGCGGACAACGTCAGCAAACAGTCCCCAGATGGCTATACACTGCTGTTCGGCTCGGAGACAATGTCGGTGTGGCAGGTAATGGGAACCGTGCCTCTAAGCTACAAGAACTTCGAGGTCGCGGCCGTAGTCGCGGAGGCAATACCGGCCCTGATCGTCCCCGCCGACTCTCCGTACAAGGACCTGAAGGAACTGGTTGAAGACGCGAAGAAGCGCCCGGAGGCCATCAAGATGTCGACCGCCGGCCCCGGGACGGTGCCGCACGTGTGTGGCCTCATGCTGTCCAAGTACCTGGGGGCAAAGATGTCCTTCATCCCGTTCCAGGGCGGGGCGCCGGCAGTGACCGCCGTGATCGGCAAACAGGTTGACTTAACGACGGAGATGCTGCAGACGGTCCTCCCCCACCACAAGGCGGGCAAGGCGCGAATACTCGCCACGTTCACGAACGAGAGCGTCGCGCAGCTTCAGGATGTACCGGCCCTTGGGGAGATATATCCGGAGATGAAGCCGTACCTGCCGTACGGCCCGTGGTTCGGGGTGCTGGCGCCGAAGGGCACACCGAAGGAAGTCATCCAGAGGCTTGCGACGGCGATCGATGAGTGCCTTAAGGACCCGAAGTGGAAGACTCATGCCGACAACATTTTCGTCCGGACCCTGAATATCACCGATCCGGCCAAGATATCGGCTCACCTGGATAAGTGGACGAGCGACACGGCGTGGCTCCTGTACGACCTCGGCATCGCGAAGGAGTCGCCTGAGAAGTTCGGTATCCCGAAACCCAAGTAGAGTGGTTCTGTCAGCAGAACGTCACGCAGGGTGTAGGTAGACAGGGGTGTAGGCATGATCAGGGTAGACAAAGCGAAATGCCTGGCGTGCGGGATGTGCGTGCTTTCATGTCCGCAGGAGGCGCCCCAACTCGAGGGCGAGACGGTCGCAATAGACGCCGCAAAATGCATTGAGTGCGGGCAGTGTATAGAGAGTTGTCCCCAGGAGGCTCTCAGCGACGAGTGATCCGGGCATGAGCATGCGCCGACCTTGGACTCCGTGCCGGGTAGGAGGGGTGGGCAATGCAAGATCGTATTCTGGGCATTACCGTTGCCCTGACCGGGGCCTATGCAGTCTATCACGGGATGGGTTTCTCCGCGGAGAAGGGTGTGCTTGCCTCAGCAGGAGCCCTGCCAGTCCTGGTAGGCCTGCTCCTGCTGGGGCTCGGCGTCTCAGTGGCGATCAAGACTCGGGGCAAATCGAGCGGGTTTGAGGGCCACTGGCAGCGGCTGCTGTACTTCGGCCTGTTAACAGCGGCATACATCCTTGGCCTGTCGCACCTGGGATTCATTATGGCGACGCCGCCATATCTGCTGGTATTGCTGGCTCTCACCGGCGACAGGCCGAAAAAAGCGCGTATATACGCCGGGTTGGCTCTGGCGGTCATAATGACCGCCGGCACCTATGCCCTGTTTGACAAGGTATTCAGGCTACTGCTGCCGTAAGGGCGACCGGAGAGGCTGGCTGCCGCCGGGAGGGTGGTATCGGTGTTCTCGTACATCTTAGGACTGCTTCATCCCGCAAATCTTGGCCTTGTGGCCATCGGGACTATGCTGGGTTTGATCATGGGCGCCCTTCCCGGTCTCACGGTCACCATGGCCACCGTGCTGATCGTCTCGCTGACATTCGGGTGGGATATGATCCGGGCCCTCGCCATTATCCTTGGCGCATACAGCGGGGCCGTAATGGGAGGGCTCGTCTCCGCGATAACCCTGAACATCCCGGGAACGGCAGCCGCGGTGGCCACCGTATTCGACGGGTATCCAATGGCAAGACGCGGCGAAGCGGGCCGTGCTATTGGACTGGGGATGACCCAGAGCTTAATTGGTGGCATTTTCGGGGGCGTCGCCCTGGCGGTCGGCGCCCCGCTGATCAGCAACGTCGCCCTGAAACTCGGGGCCCCGGAATACTTCCTTCTCGGGCTCTGGGGACTCACGGTCGTGTCAAGCCTGGGGAGCGGCTCGGTCATAAAGGGGTTAATCAGCGCAGGCCTCGGCCTATTGGTGGCTTGCGTCGGGATGGACCCCATGTGGGGGACGCCCCGGTTTTGCTTTGATAACGCCTATCTCAAGGGTGGAATCGGTTACATCCCCGCGCTCATCGGCCTCTTCGGGATGAAGGAAGTCCTCAACAACATGTTCAACGTCGCAGGCCGCGGCACTCAAGTGCGGCAGAACGTGGGATCCGCCCTCCCGAGGTTCCGGGAGATCCTCTGTCTCCTCCCGATCACAGTGCGGGCCGCCGTGATCGGACTCTTCATCGGTGCCCTTCCCGGCACGGGCGGCGATATCGCCGCGCTTCTCGCCTATGGAGACGCCAAGCGCTCGGTCAAGAACCCGTCCAGGCCATTTGGGACCGGGGCAATCGAAGGGCTTGCCGCCCCGGAGGCCGCCAATAACGCCGCCGTCGGCGGGGCTCTCATTCCACTCTTGACGCTTGCCATTCCAGGTGATTCAGTGACTGCAGTGATTCTTGGTTCGTTCCTGCTACACGGGCTCCAGCCGGGGCCCCTGATGATGTCGACACAACCTCAGTACTTCTGGACTGTTGTCACGTTCTACCTCATGTCGCAGGTATTCATGTTCTCGCTAGGCCTTGCGAGTTGCCGCTGGCTCATACGCCTGTTGTCTATCCCGAAGGACATCTTGATGCCCGCTGTTACGGTCTTGTGCGTGGTTGGCTCGTACGCTATCCAGTCGAATATCACGGACGTCTGGGTGACGTTCGCGTTTGGGGTCCTTGGTTTCACGTTTGAACGCCTGGGGGTCCCTGTGGGCCCCATGGTCCTCGGGATCATCCTCGGGCCCCTGGTGGACACGGAGTTCAGGAAAGCGTACCTGCTCTCGGACGGCAAGATCCTCGGCTTCATCGCGGCTCGGCCCGCCAGCATGGTGCTGGCCGCGCTCATAGTGCTGACGCTGGCCACCCAGTCAACACTGCCCAGGAAGCTCTGGGACTCGTTCGTGGCTTTGTTCCGACGGAACGCCAGCGCTGCTTAGGCTATAGGAGAACGACCGGCTTGATGGCTGTCTTATCGTCCATCAAGCGTAGGCCTCTCTCAATCTCGTCGAATTTCAGTTCGCAGCTGGCAACCGGTTTCGCCTGAAGCTTCCGCTTGCCGATGAGCTCAATCGTTCGGGGGAACTCGTCCGCACAGGCCATGACCCCCTTGATGTTGATCTCTTGCCGTACCACTGTAGTTGGGTCTACCGTGACGGGCCTTCCCCCGAACCCGATGAGGACGGCCGTGCCCCCTGGTTTCACCAGGCTTAACGCGGCCAGAAATGTCGCCGGCATTCCCGCCGCGTCTATTATCCTGTCGAACGTTCGTTCTCTAAGGTCGTGCCCGTCGGATATGTGATCGGCCCCGAGTTCCACGGCCAGATCGAGCCTCTTCGTCGCGATGTCTGAAACGGTGACTTCCCCTCCCGCGAGTCTCGCGCATTGCATGGCGAGAAGACCGATCGGGCCCGCGCCCAGGACGAGTACGGAATCGCCGAGCCTGATGCCGAGATTGTTGACGGCGTGCACCGCGACGCTTGCCGGCTCCACCAGCGCGCCCTCCAGGTAGCTCATGGAGTCTGGTATCTTCCACGCGTACGGTTCGGCCACTTTGACGTATTCGGCGAAGCACCCGGGCAGGGTGAGCCCGAGTGTTTCTTTGGACGGGCAGAGGTTGGAGGTGCCTCTCCGGCAGATCTCGCATACCCCACACCTGAAGTTGGGTTCGATGGCAACGCGGTCGCCCACTTTCAGCTTCTTCACCGCAGGCCCAACCTTGACCACCTTACCGGAGGCTTCGTGCCCAAGGACATGTGGAAACCCTACTGCCCTTTGTCCCTTGAAAACGGTCAGGTCGGAGCCGCAAAGCCCCACCGCGTGAATCTCGATGAGGACTCCATCTGCCGAGACTTTGGGGATGGGCAAGTCCTGTATCTGGATGACTTCTGGCTCAATCATGACGGCTGCTTTCATCGCGGGCCCCCTGAGCGGGAACAGTATAGCGCAAGCGACGCGCCAAGGAGTTGTTCGCGATCTCCTGGTATTCTCCCTGCTTCCGTGAACGCCCTGGGCCGCCTGCAAACACCGGCAACCCCCGCACTGTCAGATGCGGGGGTTGCCGGTCACTGCTAAGCCGTCAAGCGCTGGATCGCCCGGAGTCTACTTCAGGTATTTCGCAGGATCCACGGGCCCGGACTCTCCAATTGTCTCGAAGTGCAGGTGAGCGGGGTCAACCCATTCGAACGCGGCTCGACCGATGGTAGCAATCGGATCGCCGGGCTTGACCGTGTCCCCCTTGTGAACCAGCGCGCCGCTGAGGCCGGTGTATACCGTCCTCAGCCTGGGCGAGTGCTCCACCACGACCCGCACCCCGTAAAGGTCCGTCTCCTCAACCGACGCGACCTTGCCGCCCATGGCGGCGACAACCTCGTCGCCCTCATTACCCGCGATGTCTATGCCCTGATGAAACCTCCAGTCCTCGTGGGTTCCCGAGTAGGCCCAGCCGAAAGCCTTGACGATCCCACCCTGATAGGGCCACACCATCTGCTGCGGCGAAGCCTCCGAAGCGGGTTTGGGCCGCGCGGTGGACCCCGGTCTTGGCGCCGGCGAGGCAACTGGCGTCTCTTTCGGCGCCTGCGTGCCGGCCGCCGCGCCCTGCCCGGGCGTGACCGGCGCCGGACTGGCGGCGCCGGTTGGCGGCGCCTTGGTCGCCACGGATGGGCCGCCTGCGACGCCCGTTCCGCCGGCCGACGGGCCTGTCGCCCGCGGCGGCTGCGACGGGCCGAGCGCCTTCGAGCCCGCGTCGAGCCCCGTCCTGATACCCCACACGAACGCACCCAGGGCGGCGATCATCACCACGACTGCGAGGCCGGCCCGCAGGGCCGGGTAGGATCGCAAAAAGCCCGTGAGATCCACGGAATTCTTGCGGTTTCCCTGCATGTTTCAATCACCCCGTGGTGTATTGTCACCATTTTTTCCTGAACTATACAACGAGGGTGAGGCTACTCGACGTGGGCTACTCGACGAACATCCGCCGGACTTCGACTCCGGAGTAATAATGGGCCAGTATCTGCGAGAACGTCTTCCCTTCCCTGGCGAGACCGTCGGCGCCGTACTGGCACATCCCGACCCCGTGGCCCTTGCCCTGAAGGGCGAACCGGAGCGACCCCTTTCCCGGCTGCACGGTGAACCTGGTGGATGGCAGGCCAAGTGTGGACCTGATGTCCTGGCCCTTCAGCACGGTCTCCCCTATACGGAGAGCCTTCACCCTTCCCGTTACAGTCGTAGCGACCACTTCGGCGCGGGCCTTTCCGCTTTTCAGGAACACGGGGACCGCACGGTCTCCGAGGCGCGTGCCTATCTCTTCAAACTGCATTTCCACAGCGTGCGCGAAATATGGCGACCGCCTGCAGTAGTCACACCGCACGCTTTTGAGGTAGGGCGCCCCGTCCTTCCACACCTCCGATGCCTCCTCGGTGACCCCTCCGCAAGTGGAGTGGTAGACGGGATCGATGGGGGCCCCCCTGTACGTCAGGACCAGCCCCGACGTCGAGGCGACTGCGTCCTGGACCTTACGATGGTAACGGCCGAAGTTGAATGGGCCCCAGACCTGCCTCATCTGTTCCTCGGATATCCAGGCCTGGCCGTGGCCCGGATCTGTGCAGATGTCGGCGCCTGGGTGTTCACCCGACCCCGGCCCGCCGAAGGCGCGCATCCTCTTGACAACGTAGGTGCGGGCTGCCACGGCCTGGGCTTTCAAGGCCTCGACGCCGAAACTGGCGGGCATCTCAGCCGCCACGACGCCTGCCACGTAGTCCTCCAGAGGCATCTCTTGCACCCGGCCTGAGGTGTGGACGAATACGCGCACGCTAACGGGGCTCACCAGCGGCACCCCCTCCGCCGGAGGCCGGCTCGGAGCGAGGCTGCAGCCCCTTACCAGAGCGGCGGGGAGCACGAGCATGATGACGATCTCCAGTGTGAGGATGTAAACGACGGCGCGCCTCACTGACACCAGCCCCGCAGTTTGTTGAAGGGAAAAGTAGGACGAGACCACAGATAGTGTATTAAAGGGGATGGTGGGGTATGACGGATTGGCTACGACGGGTTACCATCACGCCTGCTAGAGGCTATTGCGCGTGACGGCCGTCTCGAGGAAGGCGTCGGTGGCGGATTCCCGGGCCCTGACGATCTCGGCGCCCAGTGAGCGGAGCTTGCCCACGATGTCGTGGTACCCCCGGTCGACGTGTTCGACGCCGACCACCTCGGTCATCCCACGCGCCCGCAGGCCCGCAAGGATGAGCGCCGCACCAGCCCTTAAGTCCGTAGCTTTCACGGTCGACCCCATGAGGGCGGGGACCCCGCGGACGACCGCGGTGCGCCCGTCGACGTGGATGCTGGAGCCCATCCGCCGGAGTTCGTCGACGTGCATGAACCTGTTCTCAAACACCGTTTCGGTGACCATGCTGACGCCGTCGGCGACCGCCAGAAGCGCCATCATCTGCGGTTGGACATCGGTCGGGAA
The DNA here is from genome assembly GCA_013178305.1 of Bacillota bacterium. NCBI lineage: Bacteria > Bacillati > Bacillota > Bacillota bacterium. The sequence continues at coordinate 768,584 of JABLXB010000001.1, forward strand.
CCCGGGGTAGGGAAGCGTCCTGACGTCGGTCGCCACGGGGCGGTCGGGCCCGACCACCCTCACGAGCCCATCCGGGTCCTCGTATACCTGGCACCCCGCGTCGCGGAGTTTGGCCACGACGGGCTTGACGTGCTCGATGACGACGTTCTGGACAGTCACGTCGCCGCCCGTCACGGCGGCGGCGACCATCAACGTCGACGCCTCAATGCGGTCGGGGATTACCGTGTGAGAAGCGGGGTCCAGCGAGCCGGCTCCCTCTATCCTCACCATCTTGGTGCCGGCCCCCGTGACACGCGCCCCCATGGCGCTGAGGAAGTTGGCGAGATCGACGATCTCGGGTTCCTCGGCTGCGTTCTCTACGCACGTGACTCCATCAGCCAGCGCCGCGGCCATCATCAGGTTCTCGGTTGCCCCGACGCTGGGGAAATCGAGATAAATCTTCGCCCCTCTCAGGTGACCGGCGGAAACCTCCACGAACCCGCGATCGCACTTCACGGAGGCGCCCATCATCGCGAAGCCTTTCAGGTGTAAGTCTATCGGCCTGGCGCCTATCGCGCAGCCCCCGGGCAGGCATGCCCGCGCGAAACCGGTCCTTGCGAGGAGCGGCCCCATGACGAGTATGGACGCGCGCATCTTCCTCATCAGGTCCTGGGGGGCCTCGCTGGTGCGGATGCCATCGAACCTGACCGAAATCTCCGCGGGACCGGCCGGCTCCACGGTCCCCCCGAGCCTCCGGAGTACGCTGCACATCGTGGAAACGTCGTCGAGGCCGGGCACACCGGATACTACAGATTCGCCGTCGGCCAGGAGGCAGGCGGCCAGAACAGGAAGCGCGGCGTTCTTCGCGCCCTCCGCGCGGACGACCCCGCTGAGCCTGTTGCCTCCCCTTACCAGCACCCTGTCAAATGCCCTGTCCATCAGCGCCTCCCGGACGCCTCAGCCCAAACCCTGCCACAACCAGTAATTCGTAGGATTTGCAGCGCTTATGGCTATTTACATGTATTATGCCCTACAAAAAGAGCGGCCTGCCGGCGGACGCGCCGGCAAACCAGTCCACAGCATTCATCAGCGCCGGTTTCAATGCGCCCTCACGATGTCCTTTATCTTCATCAATCTCGAGGCGTTGGAGCGCTCGATCTCGCTGAGCCTCATCGCGATGCCCTTGACTGCCTGCTCCAGCTCGGGGATGAGCACGTACTCGAGCGCGTTCACACGCCGCCTCGTTTTCTCAATCTCGTCAGAGAGGAGTTCCACCGCCCTCTCCACCCCGGCGAGCTCCACCATGACGGGGACCATCTCGGAGTACGACCCGACGGCGTCGTCCAGGTCCTGGGAGGTGTTCGCAAGCCCGTAGCTCAGGAGCTCACCCTCGCTGGACACGTCGAACTCCGGGACGGGCACGCTCATGATCGAGCGCGAGCCGGTCTCCACACTTACCTTTCTCGTGGGAGCCATGAACGACTCCTCGAGGACCGCCTCCGACAGCATTGCCCTCGCCACGAGGAAAGACCTGTACGCCGCATGCAGACCGTTCTCGACCCTTTCCCTGAGCTCCTTGTCGCGCTTGATCAGGATCATGAACTCCTTCATCAGCGAGTCTCGCTTGTCCTTGAGGAGTTTGTGACCCCTCTTCGCCATTTTCAAGCGGCCCTTGAGCTTCAGGAGCTCCTGCCTCGTCGCGTTAGCGGCAACTGTGATCATCCGGCATCACTCCACGCATTACTGGCCCGCGCGTTACTCGGCCGCCTGGCCGTCGCCCTTCGCCGTCGGCAAGTACCTGGCGACGTGCTCGTCGCTGACCCTCTTGAGCTCGGTGCGCGGTACGATGGTCATGAGCTCCCAGCCGATGTCGAGTGTCTTCTCGATCGGCCTGTCCTCGTCCTCACCCTGCTTGACGAACCTCGCCTCGAACTCGTCCGCGAACTTCAGGAACTTTTTGTCGACGGGCGTCAGCGCAGCCTCACCAAGCACGACCGCGAGCTCACGTGCTTCCTTGCCGCGGTCGTACGCGCCCGACAGCTCGTTCAGCACGCCCGAGTGATCCTCGCGGGTCTTGCCCGGGCCGATACCCTTGTCCTTCAGGCGGGACAGCGAGAGCGAGATGTTGATGGGCGGGTAGATGCCCTTCTTGTGGAGCTCGCGGCTCAACACGACCTGCCCCTCCGTGATGTACCCGGTCAGGTCGGGGATCGGGTGAGTCTTGTCGTCCTCGGGCATGGTGAGGATGGGCATCTGCGTGATCGAGCCCTTCTTGTCCTTGATCCTGCCCGCGCGCTCGTAAATCGTGGCGAGGTCGGTGTACATGTACCCGGGGTACCCGCGGCGGCCCGGGACCTCCTTGCGCGCGGCCGAGACCTCGCGCAACGCCTCGCAGTAGTTGGTTATGTCGGTCATGATGACCAGGACGTGCATGTCCTTCTCGAACGCCAGGAACTCCGCGCAGGTCAAGGCCATACGCGGCGTGGCTATCCTTTCGATGACGGGGTCGTTCGCCAGGTTGATGAACATGACCGACCTGTCGATGGCCCCCGTCTTGCGGAAGTCGGAGATGAAGAAGTCGGCTTCCTCGAAGGTGATACCCATGGCGGCGAACACGACGGCGAACTTCTCGCCGGACCCGCGCACCTTCGCCTGCCTCGCGACCTGCGCCGCGATCCTCGGGTGCGGCAGGCCGGCCCCTGAGAATATTGGGAGCTTCTGGCCGCGCACGATCGGGTTCATGCAGTCGATCGCGGAGATGCCCGTCTGGATGAACTCGGACGGATACGCGCGGGCATACGGGTTGATCGGGTTACCGTTGATGTCCAGCCGCTTCTCGGGTATTATCTTTGGGCCGTTGTCCCTCGGCCTGCCGAATCCGTCGAACACCCTGCCCAACATGTCGATCGACACGGGCAGCTCGATGACGCGGCCGAGGAACCTGACCTTCGCATTCGTGACGTCGAGACCCGATGTGCCCTCGAACAGCTGGACGAGCGCGCGGCCGGCGTGCGCTTCGAGCACCTTACCACGCCGTACGCTGCCGTCGGCGAGCTCCACCTCGACGAGCTCATCGTAACGCACGGCGTCGACGTCCTCGACGAACATCAGGGGGCCCGAGATGTTCGATATCGTCCTGTATTCCTTCAGCATGCAATCAGCCTCCTACTTTGGCATCTCGGCCTTGATGGCCGCCTCGACGCCGCCGAAGTCATCCAGTTTGTCCTCGGGTATGAACCTCGCTCTCGCGATCTGTTGCCTGACGGGCAGGTTCAGAATCGTGTTGAGCGGGGCGCCTCCCTCGAGCGCCTTGAGCGCCAGACCGTGGAACATGAGGATGACTTTGAGGAGCCGGTACTGTTTCTTCATCGAGCAATACGTGTCTATCTCGTGAAACGCGCTCTGGTACAGGAAGTCCTCGCGGACTGACTTCGCGGTCTCCAGGACCATCCTCTGCCTCGGGGACAGCGCGTCGATACCGACCAGCCTCACGATCTCCTGGAGCTCGGCCTCCTGCTGGAGGATTGCCATGGCGGCCTCCCTGAGTTCGGGGAAGTCGCGGCCGATGTTCTCCTTCAGGTAGTCGCCCAGCTTTTCGTAATACAGCGAGTAGCTGTTCAGCCAGTTGATCGCGGGGAAGTGCTTCCTCGCGGCCAGGCGATCGTCGAGTCCCCAGAACACCTTCACGATGCGCAGCGTGGCCTGCGTGACCGGCTCCGAGAGGTCGCCGCCGGGCGGTGACACGGCGCCGACCGCGGACAGCGAGCCTTCCCTGCCGTCGCTGCCGAGGCAGACCACTCGTCCCGCCCTCTCGTAGAACTCCGCCGCGCGCGAACCGAGATATGCCGGGTATCCTTCCTCGCCAGGCATTTCCTCGAGTCGACCCGAGATCTCGCGCAACGCCTCAGCCCACCTGGACGTGGAGTCGGCCATGAGGGCCACGGTGTATCCCATGTCCCTGTAAAACTCGGCGATGGTCATGCCGGTGTAGATCGACGCCTCACGGGCAGCCACGGGCATGTTCGACGTGTTCGCGACCAGGACCGTGCGCTCCATGAGCGGCTTCCCCGTGGCGGGGTCGGTGAGTTCGGGGAACTCGAGCAGAACGTCCGTCATCTCGTTCCCGCGCTCGCCGCAACCGATGAACACGATTATCTCCACGTCTGACCATTTCGAGAGCTGGTGCTGAACCACTGTCTTGCCGCTCCCGAACGGTCCTGGAATGCAGGCAGTGCCGCCCTTGGCTATCGGGAAGAAGGTGTCGATAACCCTCTGGCCCGTGACCATGGGGGAGACCGGGGCGAGCTTCTCCCTGAACGGACGCCCGCGCCGGACCGGCCAGCGCTGGAGCATCGTCACATCCTTGACGACCCCATCCCCTGCGTCGATCCGCGCGACCACGTCGTCAATCGTCGCGGGACCGGAGCTAATTTCTTTGACGACGCCCTCGATCCCCGGCGGTACCATCACCCTGTGTTCGACGATGTCGCTTTCCCTGACGGTCCCGAGTATATCACCGGCGACGACCCGGTCGCCGGACTTGACGCGGGCCACGAAATCCCACTTCTTGTCGTGGTTGAGGCCGGGCACGTCGATACCCCTGGCGACGAAGTCGCCGCTCATATCCCTGATGACGTTCAAGGGGCGCTGAATCCCGTCGTATATGGACGTAACCAGGCCCGGTCCGAGCTCCACGCTCAGAGGCCGGCCCGTGCCAACGACGGGTTCGCCCGGTCCGAGGCCGGAGGTTTCCTCATAAACCTGGATGGAAGCCCTGTCGCCACGGAGCTCGATGATCTCGCCGATGAGTTTCTTCTCGCCGACCCTCACCACTTCATACATCTGCGCGCCGGCCATGCCTTCCGCGACAACCAGGGGACCGGATATCTTTACGATCCTTCCTTGAGTCATCGACCGCTTCCCTCTTCCTTGAATAGAATGTCCACGCCGATGGCCTTCTCGACCCGGGACTTGATGCGTTTCATCCCCAGGCCGACGTTCCCCCTGTTGTCGGGGATCACCGTTATGACCGGCGACGGCCTAGCCTTCAGCTCCGTGAGCAATGCATCCAGTTTCGCCGCGTAGGGCTCGGTCACGAAGACGACCGAGAAATCCTCCTCCGACGCCTGCTTGAGTGCCTCCGCAGCCTGTTCGGCAGACGCCACCGGAAACACGCTCACGCCGAGAGCCTTGAAGCCGAGCACGGCGTCGTTGTTCCCAATCACCGCCACCTTAGACATAGGTCTCACGCAGCCTTTCCCGGATTGCTCCGGCAGGCAGGCCGTTAACCTTGCCCGTGAATATGACTCTCAGGTTCCTTATCTCGGTCTCCTTGGCCAGGACATACGCTATGATGGGTTCGGGCCCGAACGCTTTGTGTCTCGCGCCTTTCAGGAACGACATCATGAAATCGTCCGCCAGCAGTTCGAACCGTGAGCCCTCCCACAATCCTTCCTCAGCGAGTCTCGAATAGCGCGTATAGCGGAGCGCTTCCACAACCGCGCCTGGCGGCTGACCGTGGAGCCCGAGAAGGACGTTCACGCCGACGGACCCGCCCTCGATCAGGCACCTCGAAAGAAACTCCCTGCTGCCGTCAAGCCGGTTGACTCTGGCGACGGCCTTGATGTTTGTCATGTCGATGAGCGTCGTCCAGATTTCCTTCAGGAGCTCGAAACGACTGGCTATAGCGATCCTGAGCCCCAGGCGGAACATCTCACCGTCGATTACCAGGTCGATCACCTGGGGGTCCCCTGTCTCCTCGAGTGACCGCGCCGCCCGTTCCACGACCGTCGCGTAGTCCTCGGGCAACTTACTATACGTCCCTGAAAACACCGCTTCGCGCGCCGCGTCGACGTCGAGGCTCCCACCGCCCATCATGGCCGCCGGAAACCTCGCTCCTCCGAGGTACTTCTCCTTCAGGAGGACCTTGAGGTTGTGAAGGTCGAACCTCAGGGCAAGCACGTCGAGCAACGCAGGATCGGGCGAGAACCGGCGAACGTACTCGTAGACCCTCTTCAGTTCGAGGGCAAGCACGCTCTCGAAATCCGTAGAGTTGCCGGCCGCTGAGAGAACTTCCGAGTACTCGGTCTCTGCAAGGATCCTGAAGGCTTCCTCAACGGAGTCGGCCTCGACGAGGCGCTCCGTAGTTGACCTGCTCAGTAGCTTCGTCTCCAGGACCCGGACCCGCGCCACCGAGTACGCGTATTCAGCTTCGTCCCGTACGCTGAGAGCGATTGCCGGCAACGCCATCACCCCCGTGGCCCGGCGGATTCCCCAAACAGGATGGCGGCAACCTCCGGCTCAAGGTCATCCCGCTTGAGCCTCAAGGCCACGTCGAACGAGCTGTTCGTTTCGATGTTGCCGTCCACCAGAATGAAGCCCCCGAGCATTTCTCTAGTTACGGGCGAAATCCGCAAATTGCCTTCCCTGCCAGAGGACGCCAGATCCCTGTTCACCTCGGATATCAACGAGGGCGTAATCCTGGACCTGTCCTTTTCAGAGATGATTACCTCCTCATCCCCGGTCTTCACGGCCTCCAGCAGCATTTTCTTTATCATTGGGCGGTACTCCTCGTCGGGAATCCCCGCCAACAAGGCTTCGGCCTGTTCAAACGCCTTCCGGATGAATCCCTGTTTTACATCCAGGTCGTGCCTGCGAGCGTCCAGGCCCGCAAGCGTAAGCAATCGTTTCCTTTGCTCTTCGGCAGCGGTTCTGGCGACGTTCAGAATCCCGGCGGCAAGCGCCTTGCCACGCGCTTCGGCCGCCTCGAGGATCTCACGCGCCTGTTTTGCCGCCTCGGATTCGATCCGGCCTGCCTCCGCCCTTGCGTCAGACTCGATCTTGCTAAGGATGTTATCAAGTCCCATTAAGGACACTCCCAGTTAGATCTTAATGCCGAACATGATGAGCAGGATGCTGGCCAGAAGGCCGAGAACCGCGTAGGTCTCCACCATCGCCGGGATGATAAGGGCTTTGCCGGACTGCTCCGGCCTCTTGGCAACTATGCCGATAGCAGCGACAGCCGCACGCCCCTGATACAGTCCCGATACCATGCACGCCAGGGCTACCGGAAGGCACGCGAAGAAGAACTGCCAGCCTTGCTCCACGGACAGCTGCGGGACAGACCCGCCGAAGAGCCCAAGCTTGAACATTACCATGAACCCTGCGAGAAACCCGTAGATGCCCTGCGTACCGGGGAGCGCCTGGAGCAGCAACAGGCGTCCAAATTTCTCGGGATCCTCGGTTACGACTCCCGCCGAGGCTTCGCCGGCAATACCGACACCGATGCTCGATCCGATGCCGCCCAGCAGGACTGCCGTTGCCGCCCCAAGGATGGCCAGCGCCAGTCCTCCCGTGATCATCTTGAGAAGGATGCTCAATGTCACGCCTGCCAGACCCAGAGCCACAGCAACAAGACCAACAACCATACTGCTGATGTTCATCGTCCTTGAAACCTCCCCCAGCTTATCTATCTGGTTTATCATTTACTCTATCATCACGTACTTCGTGTCCTTCCTGAACGGAGCGAACGCCCTCCCTCCCCCTTCAAAGAACTTGGTGAAGAACTCGACAAACTGAAGGCGCCCCGAATGAATGAAAGCGCCCAGAACGTTGATTAAGAGGTTGAAAGCATGTCCACCCGCCAGCACCAATGGGACCAGCACCCAGCTCGCAAATGGGATCATCTTCACGAGCTGCGCGATCTGGTTGACCACGTTTCCGATGACACCAGTCGCAAGTCCCAGGGCCAGCAGTCTCGTGTATGATAGCACATCGCTGAAGTACCCCACAGTCCCATACAGAGCGTACAGTCCCGAAAACGGCTTGAGCAGGATGTTCTTCGTGTGCCTGCCCTGGGTTATCACGATTGCCAGCGCAGTGAGCAGGGCCAGGCGCGATGCGGCACCCGAGAGTCCAGCTGCAATACCCGCGCCGGTGACAGCCATCATGACAAGCGACGGGAGGAATACCAGCCATGTAAGCTGGTCGTATATGGCGTCGAGCCACGCCCCCGACTTAATGGTCGCTACCATCTTGACGAGGATCCCGAACCACACCTGGATCACGCCGAGCGCAAGCGCCAGGATCATGAACTTGAGCGGCTCGGTCATGGGATCGAACACGAAGAAGGCGTCTCTGAATCTCCGCAAGAACGCCATGCTTTGTGGCGCGAAGTCAACGAGGTTACCGAACCAGCCTCCTGCCATCGCGCCGAAGATGGTCGTCGAGATTCCACCGTAAATCATCAGGTGGAAGAACCGCCGCCCATCCCTCGGTATACGGTATTTCTTCATCAGGTACCATGAGCCGAAAGCCAGCAGTATCCCGTAGGCCGCGTCCGTGAGCGCCAGCCCGAAGAACACGAAGAAGAACGGCGCCAGCAGGGGTGTTGGATCCTGTTCCCCGTACTTGGGCGAGCCGTATATGTTCGTGATGATCTCGAACGGCTGAATCCACGGGTGGTTCTCCAGGCTGACAGGGACGTCGTCGCCGGGGCCGGGATCCTCCACCAGCATTTCGACGGCATCGGAAATGCCGCGAAGCCGTTCCCGAATGGCCGGGACGCTGTGCTCCTTTGTCCAACCTTCCAGCGCAAAGGCCGCGCCTGTCTCGGCGAACCCCCGTTTAACCTGTTCCTTGGCCCTGAGTCCGCTGAGATGGTCGGAGAGGATCCACAGGTCGACCCTGTTCGCGAGCAGCCTCATCGCGCGCTCCACGATTTGCTGCTCTTGTTCGGCTATCTCGGCCAGCCTTGATACAATACCCTCAGCGATCGCCTTCGGAGTCCCCTTGACATCCCCGAACGATACCCGGGACACCCCCCTGGCGGCGAATTCGGCAGACACCGATTCATCTCCGGGCAAGTAAAAGGCGATGAACCTGATGGAATTCCCTGATTCGCCCACCTTCTGCAGGTGGACCGGCCTGTCGCGCATCGCTTCAGTCAAGCCCGCGAAGTCCGGCGCGGAACACGAGGCTGCGACGGCGCACACATCCCGCCCTTCCCCGAGCTGTTCCACGGGTATGTCCAGCCCCAGCCATCCCGACAGCATCGTCCTCAGGTTCTCGAGCCTCGCCCTTTCAGTCCTTGCCTCTGTGGCAGCCTGTTCGTCCTCAACACACACCCCGTAAAGTGTTGTGTCATCGAATTCCCTGATTACGCGCGCAAACCTGGATGCAGGAATGGATTCCTTCTGTTCCATGAAACTGTCAATCAGGCCCTTCTGATTCGTCTCAAAGCGGCTCAGGTAATTAAGGCAATAGGTAACCCGGGAAAGCCTCGACTCCACGTCCCCACGGCCCTCCCGCGCCTGATCCAGGGAACCAGCCGCAAACGCCCCCACATCGTCAGAGGAGACCTGGTCGCGCAAGTCAACGATCTGGACACAGCCCATGTCCTGCAACCCGGACACAACCTGGTCCATGACCGAGCGATGGCCGACAATAGTGACTTTCTTCATCCTAGCTACGGCCATTACCCTTCACTACCCTTTCCACGATCAGGTCCGCAGCACGGTGAAGCCTTTCCTGCGCCATGGCCTCATAGCGCTGCGCGCCGGCGACCGCCCGCTTTCTGATCTCCTCCGCCTCGTGCCTGGCGCTGCCGAGCACCGCCTCGGAAATCTGCCTGGCCTCGGCCTCCGCTGACACCCTCGCCTGCTCGACGATGCGCTCGGCTTCCTCCTCCGCGCGCTTGATCGTTTCGGCGGCTTTGACTTTCGCCTGCGCGACGAGCTCACCCGCGGAGTTCTCGGCCTCCCTGATCCTGTTCAGAATCTCGACGCCCAACTGCATCACCACCCGCGAGTACTTGTTCCAAATTCCAACGGCCGGTCCTGCCTGAGTCCGAAGAACTGAAGCAGGCTGCCGGCTATCCGTTCACTCGCTTTACCGTCGCCGTATGGATTCGACGCCCGCGACATCGCCTCGTACTTCCGCGGGTCGTCAAGCAGCTCGCCCACAGCGCGTTCTATCAGGCCCTGGTCGCTTCCAACGAGTCTGACGGTCCCGGCCTGGATCGCCTCCGGCCGCTCGGTTTTTTCCCTGGCCAGGAGCACCGGCTTTCCGAGAGACGGCGCTTCCTCCTGGAGCCCGCCGGAGTCCGTGATTATCATGTAGCACCGCTTCATCAGGTGGGCCCAATCGCGGTACTCGAACGGCGGGAGGAGCCTTACCCTGTCGAGCCCGCCGAGTATCCGCCGGATCACCGTCTTCACATGCGGATTGGGGTGAACCGAAACGAGGAGGTCAACGTCGTCCCTGGATTCGGATACCCTGCGGAGCGCCGTGCAGATCCGCGCCAACGGCTCACCGAAATTCTCCCTCCGGTGCACTTCGACAAGTATAACTCTCCTCGAGGTGTTCCGGGGGCCCCCCGTCTCGAGCGCATCTGGAATCTCGTACTCATCGCTGACCGTCATCAGGAGCGCGTCGATCGCCGTGTTACCCGTCACAACCATGCGCTCGGCGGGAAGGCCCTCGCGGACCAGGTTTCCCTTCGCCCAGGTCGTCGGCGGGAAGTAAAGGTCGCTCAACCGGTCGGTCAGCGCGCGCATCATTTCCTCGGGGAACGGCGCCTTCTTGTCGCCCGTCCGCAGCCCGGCCTCAACGTGGCCGACCGCGGCGCCCCCGAAATACGCGGACAGGGCCCCCGCCAGGGTGGTCAGCGTGTCCCCATGGACGAGAACCATATCCGGCCTTTCCAATGAAATAACCCGCCCGAGGCCTTTCAGGGCTCGACTCATAGTACCCGAGAGGTCCTGGCCAGGTCTCATGATCCTCAGATCGTAGGTGGGCTCGATCCCGAAATGCTGCAAGACCGGTTCGAGTATCTCGCGGTGCTGGCCGGTCACTGCGACAACGGTATCGATTGCCCCCTGGTGGATGTCCAGCTGTCTGATTACGGGCGCCATCTTGATGGCTTCAGGCCTGGTCCCGAACACCACCATGACCTTGGGTTTCGCCATTAGCGCACCTGCCTGGCGGGCCTACTTCACGCGCCGCTGTTCCCTAAGGTCCAGGATACCGAAGGCCTTCAGGCCTGCGAACATCCCCAGGAGCACAAGGGCCGTTATCGGCATGGAGGTCCGGAGGTCGAGCTCCGACGACAGTATGGCGGTCAGTCCCAGCAGCCCGCTAGCCATGTAAAGGAGGACTACCGCCTGCTTCTGGCTCAACCCCATCTCAAGTAGCCTGTGGTGGATGTGGCTCCTATCCGCCGAGGCTACAGACCTTCCGTTACATACCCTGCGTACTATCGCAAAAGCGGTATCGAATATGGGGAGTCCGAGGGCGATGACAGGCACCAGCGCGATCGCCGTAGCGCTCTTCAGAGCGCCCTCGGCGGAAACCGAGGCGAGCGCGCATCCCAGGAACATGGCCCCCGCATCACCCATGAATATCTTCGCAGGATTGAAGTTGTAAGGTAGAAACCCGAGCGCCGAGCCGGCTATAGCGGCCGACAGGATTGCAGTGACGGCCTGGAACCGCTGTGCGGCGACGAACATCAACGTCAGAGAGGCAATGGCTACTGTCCCGCCCGCGAGCCCGTCCAGGCCGTCGATGAGGTTCACGACGTTCATCAAGGCCACGACCCAGAACACCGTGAGCGGCACCGCGAGTTTACCCAGGAGGATCATTCCACCGTAGGGGTTGGTCAGGAAATCGATTCTCACCCCGAAAAACGTGAGGACGAGGGCGACGCCGATCTGGCCCACCAGCTTCAGTTTCGGGGAAAGCGCGCGGAAGTCGTCTATGATACCGAGAATGAGCGCGAACCCGCCCGCCACGAGAACGCCCATCATCTCGGGGCTCGGGCGGCGGAGCACCGTCAGGACGGCGACCGCGAAGCCAACGTAGATCGACACCCCGCCCATGTGGGGGACGGGGGTGGTGTGGACGCTACGGGCGCAGGGCTGCGAGTACGCCTTGAAGCGCAGCGCCAGCCCCCTGACCGCAGGAGTCATCGCCAGGGAAACCAACCCGGATATGAGAAGGGATGCGACATAGCCGGCCAAAAGGGGATCTCCTCCAGTCAACCTCATCTATTATAGGCTTGACCGAAGACCAGCGTCAACCGCTCAATCGGGCTATGTTTACGCCTTACAGCGCGCACTATAAAAGGAAACGGGCGTTAGATCACAAGGTAGCCTTTTCTGATGAGTTTGTCAACGTGCTCCCTGACGGCTTCTTCGACGTTGACGTCGTAGTGCTCCTCCAACACGAACATCATCGTTACCGCGGTCTGGGCCACATCGAGAAGCTCCCTGCATATCGCGTGCGCGGACTGCCTGTCCAGGTCGCGTTTGGGCTGGTCGAGCCCGCTGAACCTGATGATGGCGTGGGCGAGTTCCCCCGCCTCCTCCATGAGCTTCAGCGCTGTTGACTCCAGCGTGGGCCGCAGGTTGTTCGGACGGGGGAGGGATATAGTTTTCGTCTTCACCGGGAACTCGGCCATCAATTGCCACCTTCGCCTTTTTGGGGATTAAACTTCTCGACCTCGATCCCGGCCTGCCCGAGCATCTCCCTGGACAGGTCGTCGGGGTAGGTCTCGCTGTAGACTATCTTCGTTATGCCCGCGTTGATGAGCATCTTTGCGCACATCACGCACGGTTCCGCGGTCGTATATATCGTGGCGTCTTTCACACTTATGCCGTGCCGCGCCGCCTGCACGATAGCGTTCTGCTCAGCGTGCAGCGCGCGGCATATCTCGTGGCGCTCGCCGGAAGGGACACCGAGCTCCTCCCGCAGGCAACCGTAGTCCTCACAGTGCGGGAGGCCGCTTGGCGCGCCGTTGTAGCCCGTGGCGAGTATCCTCTTATCCTTGACGATGATCGCGCCTATCTGGCGCCTGCGGCAGGTGGAGCGCTTTGCCACAACCTGCGCGACCTCCATAAAGTATTCGTCCCACGAAGGCCTCATCCGGTTCACCTGCTTCGACGAGTATCGCTGTCGTCAGTTGGTCCCGAACATCCTGTCTCCGGCGTCGCCGAGACCGGGGAGTATGTAGCCGCGCTCGTTGAGCCGCTCGTCCACCGCGGCGACGTAAATCTCAGCGCCGGGGTGCCTTTCGTATACCTTCGCTATCCCCTCGGGGGCGGCGATGAGGCACATGGTCTTGATACTGCAGGCGCCTTTCGCCTTGAGAAGGTCCAGCGCCAGCGCGATAGATCCGCCGGTGGCCAGCATCGGGTCCACCAGGATGACGTCGCGTTCCGGGAGGTCATCCGGCAGATTGCAGTAGTACTGGATGGGCCTGAGGGTGTCGTGATCCCTGAACATGCCGATGTGGCCGACCTTTGCCGACGGAACCAGTCTCCTGATGCCCGGGATCATGCCGAGCCCCGCGCGGAGGATGGCCACCACGGCAATCTTCTTGCCGGCGATGACCCTGCAACTGGCGGGGGCCAGCGGCGTCATGACCTGGATCTCCTGTGTGGGGAGGTCGCGGGTAGCCTCGTAGGCCATCAGAATTGAAATCTCCTCGACGGCCTCGCTGAACTCCTTGACCCCCGTGTCGCGGCTTCGAATGAGTGCCAGCTTGTGCTGGATGAGCGGGTGATCGAGGACGTGAACCCCAGTAATCTCCGCGCCCCGCATCTACCGGTCCACTCCCTTCCCGAATTCGGAGTCGATCAGGTCCTTCCTGTAGCAGGCCCTCTCACCGCCTATAAGCTTCGGCCGGGTGCGCGCCATCACGACGTGCGCCTCCCCGATCCTCTTGACCGGTAGCCTTACCGGAACAGCGACCGGTCTGAGATGCATACCTATGAGCGTATTGCCTATGTCGATCCCCGCGTGAGCCCTGATGGACTCCACCACCACGGGGTTCTCGAATACCTGCATCGCGGTGCCGGCGAATGCCCCGCCCGCTTTCGGGACGGGCAAGACGGTGACCGGCTCGAGGCCGTACTTCTCCGCGCACGCCTCTTCGACGACCAGCGCCCTGTTGAGGTGTTCGCAAGACTGCACCGCCAGGTATAACCCCCGCGGCCTCGTGATCGCCAGCAACGCATCGAGTATGGCGGCGGCCACTTCGGGGCTCCCCGCGGATCCGATCCGCTTCCCCAGCACCTCGCTTGTACTGCAGCCCACGACGAGGATCTGGCCGGGCTTGAGCCTGGCCACCTCGAGCAGGCCTTCCGTTACTTCTCTCACCTGCGACCTTATTTTATCGAGTTCCAACCCGTCAGTCCCCAATCGAAGTCCCCTCCGGTAGCGGCCAGGCGCGGCGTCAAATGCGCGCGCGGCATTCCCTCTCCAGCGCGGCTATCTTTTCAACCCTTCTCGCGTGCCTGCCGCCCTCGAACTCGGTCCTTAGCCAGGCTTCGACGATCTCTTTCGCGCGTTCCGCTGTAACGAACCTGGCCCCGAGAGTCAGGACATTGGCGTCGTTGTGCAGGCGGGTCAGCCGCGCGACCTCCGGGTCCCAACAGACGGCCGCCCTTACCCCGGGCACCTTGTTGGCCACCATGCACATGCCGATGCCGGTGCCGCACACGAGAACGCCCCTGTTGAATTCGCCCCCGGCGACGCGTATCGCGACTTCCTTCCCGGTGTCCGGGTAGTCCACGGGGTCCTCGGAGACGGCCCCGAAGTCCTCTACTTCGTGGCCGAGGCTGCGGATGAACGGCTTCAAGGACTCCTTCAGGTTGAACCCCGCGTGATCGCTCGCGATAGCGATCCTCATTCGCCGCACCCCCATACCCAACACATCACACCGGCCCATAACTGGGGGCCTTCCCTCGCCTTAAGGGAGGCCCCTGCACCTGCATACATTTCCATTATAAGCCCGTCCGCAAGCTGTGTAAACCGAACCGCGCCCGTTGCCGGGGTGCGCCACCGGCCGTCACGGACCGCCACCCTGTCCGGCGCGCCCCGAGGCCTATGCGTCGCGCCGGGCGCCAGGCATACCGCCCGCAGCCTCTCGTGCCATCCTCTCATACGCGGACGCCAGCGCCTTCTCGATCTCCTCCGCCACGCGCCGATACGTATCGACAGGTCTCCCGTATGGGTCCTCGACCTCCAACGGGGCCGCGGGACGGGGTGTTCCTACACGGGACCCGGCGGCGTCGCCGGGAGCGCCCTCCTGGCCGGCCGCCGAGCCACCGGCGGCGCCGGCCGGCGGGGCAGCGCTGTTGCCCGGAGAGACGGCGTACTCCCCGAGTGTGAACGTCTTGGCGTCAGCCCTGCGGAACGTCCTGGTCACGTACATCTTGTGACTCGCGGTCATGGTGAGTATGAGGTCCGCCCAGTCCACCAGGTCCTGCGTAAGCCGGCGCGACCTGTGTCCGCGCAGGTCGATGCCGAGTTCGCGCATCACGGCTATCGCATTGTCGCTGGCGGGCCCGCCGTCGTGCGCTCCGGTGCCCGCCGACTTGACTTCGATGTCGATCGCCGCCCCCGTGGCGTCCCCAGCCGCCCTGACGGCGCCGCCGGCACCCTCGCCCGCAGCGCGTGATTCCACCAGGCGTCTCATGAGCGCCTCAGCCATACTGCTCCTGCAGGTATTGCCGGTACACACGAAGAGCACCCTAATCGCCATCGCTGATTACCCTCCCGCCGGAGGCTCTCAGGAGCCTGTTCATGATGGCCAAACCCATACCGGTTTCGGGGAAGGCCTGGGCAAGTATTACGTCCACACCGAGGTCGTCGAACCTGCGCAGGTTGTCGAACAGGTGCGCGGCAATCGCCGGCAGATCGGACTCGCTACCCGCATCCAGCCAGATAACGCGGTCACCGGAGGGCTCATCGTCACCGGCGCTGCCCGCCGCAGATTGAAGCGTCTCGGCGCTGGCAAGGATCCCGACTCTGGAACCGTCCCGCGCGAACTGCGCGGCCCGCTCTGACAGCCGCATGCCGGCGGTCACGGCGTCCCCCTGTGGTCCGGAGTACACAACGTATACGCGAGCCCTTGGAGCGTAGTGACGGTATTTCATCCCGGGGGATCTCGGGCGCCCGTCGACGGCGCCGCCGCGATCCACCACGACGGCGCCGAGCACGTCCTCGATTTCTTCTTTCGTGACGCCGCCCGGCCTCAGTATTATGGGCGGGGTCACCGTTACGTCGAGTACGGTCGACTCGACCCCCACCCCGCACGGGCCGCCGTCGACGACCGCTTCGATACGCCCGCCGAGGTCCTGCATCACGTGAGCGGCCGTCGTGGGGCTCGGCCTTCCCGAAGCGTTCGCACTGGGGGCCGCCACGGGCACGCCCGCGAGCCCGATCAAGCGCAGTGCGACCCTGTGGGCGGGCATGCGAATCCCGACGGTGTCGAGCCCCGGGCTTACCCTTCCGGCAACTACGGTTGATTTGCGCACGACCAGCGTGAGCGGCCCGGGCCAGAACCGGTCCATCAGCGACTCCGCTATGGGCGATATCTCACGCGCCAGCCGCGGCACGGCGTCGCGCGTGCTGACGTGCACGATTAGCGGGTTATCCTGCGGTCTACCCTTGGCCTCGAATATCCTGGCCACCGCCCTGTCGCTGGTGGCGTCGGCGCCGAGCCCATACACGGTCTCCGTTGGAAACGCGACGAGGCCGCCCTCCGCCAGGATGGCGGCCGCCCTGGCCAGCACCCGTTCGTCGGGCGACTCCGGATCGACCTTGAAGAGTGCAGTATTCATGGTGCATCTCCCGCCTGCGCATCGGCGCACCGGCATGCCGGGTCGCCGTGGTTCAACTGGTCCTGTGGCAGTAGACGACTCGCTCGATCCCGGCAAGGTCGCGGGCAATGCGCGTCGCGCCGTACAGTCCGGTCCCCGCAAACGCAACCGCCACGTCGCCGGCCTGTCCCGCGCCGACCTCGACGGCCAGCATCCCGCCATCCCGCAACAGCTGCGCCGCCTGGATCGCGATCCTACGGTACAGCGCCACGGGGTCGCCGCACCTGAGCGCCACCGCTGGCTCGAACAGCCTGACTTCCGGCTGAAGCGAGTCGAAATCCGCCGGCTCGATGTATGGAGGATTTGATGCCACGCAATCCAACACCTTCGACACGCCCATCCGAGCGACCGGTTCCAGAAGGTTCCCCTCGAGAAAGGTTATCAGTCCATCCACGCCGTGCTTCCCGGCATTCTCGCGCGCGACCTCCAGAGCGCCGGCGCTCACGTCGGTGGCGTATCCTTCAACGCGGGCCCACTCAGATGCGTATTTCGCAACGCTGACGGCGATCCCCCCGCTACCTGTCCCCACGTCGGCGAACCTGAAGACTCTTGGAACATCGGGGTCTCCAGAGTCCTCACCCGAGCCATTCGCGTCGCCCGCACGCGCGGCTCCGGCCGTCCCTCCGCGCCTCGAGAAATCCAGCACGGTCTCGACCAGTATCTCAGTCTCGGGCCTGGGAATGAGTACCCGCCGGTCCACGCGAAACTCCAGCGACATGAACTCCTGGACGCCGGTTATGTACTGCAGCGGCTCGCGCGCGCGCCTGCGGTCGAGCGCTGCGTTGAACCGCCGGACGACCTCCTCGCCCGGGTCGGCCGCGAGCGTGTAAAGCCGCGCGGTGTCCACGCCCAGGCAGTATGAAAGCAGTATGGCCGCCTCGCGGGCGGCCTCATCCCGATCCCTTATACCTGCCTGGAGCAGCGCAGCCGCCCCCAGGCCAATCGCTTCCCCGACGTTCACAGGCTACTCGGCGGCGGCGAGTTGTCTCGCCTGCTCGTCCGACGCCAGCGCCTCGATAACCTCGTCGATGTCCCCGTCAAGGATCGAGTCCAGCCTATACAGCGTCAGGCCGATCCTGTGATCGGTCATCCTCGACTGCGGGAAGTTGTACGTCCTGATCCTTTCGCTCCTGTCGCCGGTGCCCACCTGCGACCTCCGGGTCTGGGCGAGTTCCTCCTGTTGCGCCTGCTTGGCGATGTCGAGCAGCCTCGCACGCAGAACCCTCAACGCCCGCTCCCTGTTCTTGTGCTGGGATTTCTCGTCCTGACAGCTCACGACCAGCCCCGTCGGGATGTGGGTTACGCGCACTGCGGAATAGGTGGTATTGACGCTCTGCCCGCCGGGGCCGCTCGAACAGAACGTGTCGATCCGCAGGTCGTTCGGGTCGATGTGCACGTCGACCTCCTCGGCCTCCGGCAGCACGGCGACGGTCGCCGTCGAGGTGTGGATCCGGCCGCCCGATTCCGTGACGGGAATTCTCTGCACGCGATGCACGCCGCTCTCGTACTTGAGCCGGCTGTACGCGCCCTCTCCCTCGACAGCGAATATCACTTCCTTGAACCCGCCCAGGTCGGTCGGGCTCGTGCTCACGAGTTCCGTGCGCCAGCCCTGCCGTTCCGCGTATCGACCGTACATCCTGTACAGGTCCCCTGCGAAAAGGGCCGCCTCCTCGCCCCCCGTGCCCGCGCGGATCTCCACGATGACGTCCTTTTCGTCATTGGGGTCCTTCGGCAGCATCAGGACGCGGAGCTCCTGCGCGAGGCTGTCGCGGCGCGCCTCCAGTTCCGCCATCTCTGACTCGACCATCTGCCTGAATTCGGGGTCCCCGTCATCCGCAAGAAGGCTCCTCGCGTCCTCCAGGCCCTTGAGCGTCGCCTTGTACTCGCGGAACTTCTCGACCAGCGGCCTCAGGCGCTTGTGCTCCTTCGCCACCTTCTGGAACTCCTGCGGGACGGAGAACACCCTGGGGTCCTCCATCGCCGCCGAGAGCCTGGTATAGGTTTGTTCGATATTCTCGAGTTTCTCTAACATGGCTTACCTCTCAGTCCGGCGGATACACGGCGGATACACGGTGGCTGCCTGGCGATCACCCGGCGAATACCGGCGGCTGTCTCTTGCGGCTACCTCGCGGCTTCGAACGCCTTCAGGGCCACCTCTATCATCGAATCATCCGGTTGCCGCGTTGTGAACCGCTGCAGGCTCATCCCGGGCCACGCCAGCGCCCTCGCCAGAGGGGATGACAGCCTGGATGTCGCCCTCATCACCTCATAGGATATCCCCGCCACCACGGGCAGGAGCAATAGCCTTAACACGATTCGCCGAATCACGCCCGGCCAGCCGAAGAACGAAAACAGCACCACGCTGGTCATGGCGACGATCAGCAGGAAGCTCGTCCCGCACCTCGGGTGGATGGGGCCCATCTTCCGCGCCGACTCGACCGTCAGTTCGAGCCCCCTGTCGTACGCGTTTATCACCTGGTGCTCGGCCCCGTGGTAAGCGAGGACGCGCTGGATGTCCTTGAACCTGCTGATGCTCCACAGGTAGCCGAGCAGTATCACCAGCCGCAGCACTCCCTCGACCAGGTTGAGCAGGAATCCGCTCAGGCCGAGCCTGGACCTCAGGAACGAAACGAGGAGCGTCGGCGCCACGATGAACAGCCCCACTGCAAACGCGACCGAGAATGCTACCGTAGCAGCCATCTCGCCCTTCCCAATCTGCTCGTCCTCGCCCAGTCCGACATTCGCGGAGAAGACGAGCGCGCTGACACCCACCGTAAGCGATTCTACCAGCGAGGCCACGCCCCTGAACACCGGCAGGGCGAGCACGCGATACCTCCTCGACAACGGGACGCGGTTTTCGGAGGTGACGAGTATCGTGCCGTCAGGCTTACGTACGGCGATGCCGACCTTCTCCGGGCCGCGCATCATAACGCCCTCAATCACGGCCTGCCCGCCGTACAGCCTGCCGCGGCCACCGCCCGCCGGCGCGCCGTTGCGCTGTGCTATTTCGCCCTCATTCCGGAATGCAGTCACCAGTCAGCCCCCGTCCGGTGAGTTGTCACATAGCCCACCAGCTTATTCATCCCGCTATTCATCCGGGCGCTATTCACCCGTCAAATGAAAAACAGAGCCCTCTCGAGCCCTGTTCCACGTCGCCCGCTATTCCAGACCGTACTTCCTCTTGAACCTCTCGACGCGCCCGCCTGTGTCGATGATCTTCTGGACGCCCGTGAAGAACGGGTGGCACTTCGAGCATATCTCGACCTTGATGTTCTTCTTCGTCGAGCCTACCTCGTATACCGCCCCACAGGCGCAGGTGACCCTGGTTTTCTCGTACTTCGGATGGATTTTGTCTTTCACTATGAATCACCTCTAGCAGAGCCTTGGCCAATCGTGCGATAACATTGTGATTATAGCACAGGCCCTCCGAGGGTTCAATCGCGTGATGCGGCCGCGCCCCGTCAGCGAGTTTCTTACCGAAGCTCCTTCGTCAGCGAGCCCAGGAAGTCCTTATTCGAGCGGGTTTTGCCGAGCTTGTCGATGAGCATCTCGAGCACCGTGGACGGCTCGCGGTCGTTGGTTACCTTGCGGAGCATCCACATGATCTCCAGTTCGTCCGGCCTGAACAGGAGCTCTTCCTTGCGAGTGCCGGACCTCTTGATATCGATCGCGGGGAATATGCGGCGCTCGGCGAGCTTCCTGTCCAGGTGGAGTTCCATGTTGCCCGTGCCCTTGAACTCCTCGTAAATAACGTCATCCATCCGGCTGCCGGTGTCGATGAGCGCGGTGGCCAGAACCGTGAGGCTGCCACCTTCCTCGATGTTTCGCGCCGCGCCGAAGAACCGCTTGGGCTTGTGGAACGCCGTGGGGTCCATGCCGCCGCTGAGCGTGCGCCCCGACGGCGGGAGCACGAGGTTGTACGCCCTGGCGAGCCTCGTTATGCTATCGAGGAGTATCACGACGTCCTTCTTGTGCTCTACCAGCCTCTTCGCGCGCTCGAGCACCATTTCCGAGACCCTCACGTGGTTCTCGGGGATCTCGTCGAACGTCGAGCTGATGACCTCCCCGCGCACCGACCGTTCCATGTCGGTGACTTCCTCCGGCCGCTCATCCACGAGCAGCACCATCAGGTAGACCTCGGGAAAATTCGTAGTGATGGCGTTTGCGATCTTCTTGAGGAGGACCGTCTTGCCGGCCTTGGGGGGCGACACGATCAGGCCTCGCTGCCCGGCGCCTATTGGCGCTATGAGGTCTACGAGGCGTGTGGCTGTCTCGTCCCTCGCGGTCTCGAGCACCAGGCGGCGATTCGGGAACGTGGGGGTGAGGCCGTCAAAGTAGGGCCTCTCTCTGGCGATGTCGGGGTTGACCCCGTTCACTGCCTCGACGCGCAGGAGGCCGTAATACCTCTCGCTGTCCTTCGGGGGTCTGACCTGGCCTGAGATGAGGTCCCCTGTCCTGAGGTCGAACCGGCGTATCTGGGACGGCGATACGTAGATGTCCTCGCGGCTGGGTAGGTAGAAGTTCGGGCGAAGGAACCCGAAGCCGTCGGGCATGATCTCGAGTATGCCCTCCGCGAATATCAGCCCACCCTGTTCTGTCCTTGTCTTCAGGATTTCCAGTATCAGTTCTTTCTTTCTGAGGGCGGAGTAGCCGGTGATGTTCAGGTCCCTGGCGACCTTCTGCAGTTCAACCAGGGTTTTGGCTTCGAGCTCGCCGATGCTCAAACACAGTCACCTCGTTAGGATTGGTTTCCAATTGATGGGGGCGTTATACAGAGGCAATTCCGTACGGACACCCGGCAGATGCGTGACAACCCCTGACAAACGTACGCATGTCAGGCGTATTCCCGCGCATTTATCGGGCATACCGCGGCGAATTGCGGGCGAACGGGCGTATTTCGACAGGCTGATATCCTCCACCGGGACCTGGTGCGAAACTTGTCCCCTCCTACGGGGTTACAGAACAGGGGCTTTCCCGCTTCGAAAAAACTGGGCCTCCGCTCTTGGTAACCGAAGGCCCCCCTAGCAAAAACCGAGGAGGATGAAATTATGTAGGCCACTACCCAAATATTAGTCTACCATCCTGTTTTTTCACAGTCAAGGTAGTAACCCACGATTTTCCCTCGATTTTTGTGAACGACGGGGTCTCGTGGAGTCGCAGCCTTCCCGGGGCCGGCCGTCCGGGCCCCTACTTTCCCCCGGTAACCTTCGCCCAGTCGTCAAGGAACCTCTTGATGCCCTGATCGGTCAGCGGATGCTTCATCATCTGTTGCAACACGGCGAACGGTATCGTGGCCACATCGGCGCCCGCCAGCGCCGCCTGCGTGACGTGTGCGGGATGCCTCATACTCGCCGCGATCACCTGCGTCTTTATCCCGTAGTTGCGGAATACCGTGACGAGATCGCTCACGACCTGCATCCCGTCCATGTTTATGTCATCGATCCTGCCAACGAACGGGCTCACGTAGGTCGCGCCCGCCACGGCCGCCAGTAGTCCCTGGTTCGCCGAGAATATCAGGGTCACGTTGGTCTTTATTCCCTCCGCCGTAAGCCGGTATACGGCCTTCAGCCCTTCCGCGGTCATGGGGATCTTGACTACCACGTTGGGAGCAACGGCGGCCAGTTCCCGGCCTTCCCTTACCATACCGTCGGCGTCCAGGCTCAGGACCTCCGCACTCAGGGGGCCCTTCACGATCTCGGCTATCTTCTTTACGACCTGCTTCATGTCGGCCGTTTTCTCCTTGGCTACGAGCGAGGGGTTGGTCGTGACCCCCGCCAGGACACCCCAGGAGGCGGCCTCACGGATCTCCTCAATGTTGGCAGTGTCGATGAATATCTTCACGCTGATCACTCCGATTCTATCGGGGGTACGCCCGGCAGTGCGTTCCTGGCTATTCAGGCTCGCCCGAATCCCTTCCACCTTCCCCCACACGGCGGCCAATCCTGGCCGGCTTGGCCCCGACTCCGCCAGCCGCCGGCGATGCGAGCTCCACGGACACGACTCCTTCATCGTAGAGTATTTCCGGCGCCGGTTGTGCGTACGCCCGTTCGCCAACCTCCGGATCGCCCACGGGTGCGAACAGGCTCGTGCCGCACTTAGCGCACCATAGCTCCACGCCCCTGGGATACGCTTCGATCTCAAGCGAGGTATCGCAGCGCGAGCACCTGAGCTTTCCCTTGTCGTCCAGGGCAGCCAGCTTCGTGAGGATGCCCAGGCCCGCATCGGGGTCGTCGAAAAGGGCGGCTACTTTGCTTAGCCCCTCCTCGCGGATATCCGCAACCTTGAGGAGCCCCCACATCGGCCCTATGTAGCCGATCTCGGCGCTCGTGTCCGGGCAGAGGATGGACTTGATGTCTCTCGACCAGAACGCCTTGTCTCCGAACTTGAAGAGGTGGACGCCGTCACAAAGAAAGCAGGAAAGCTGGAGCCACACGTCCGTGCCTTTCCTGCTCGCCGTCAGGATGTGTTGTCCACAGGAGCACTGGAACTCGCGCCTGCTGGACTTGAGCGAGAACAGCGACACCGGGAAGATGTTCGTGTTTCCACAGGCCGAGCACCGCAAGGCGATCCCTGTCTGCCTGCGAGTTAGCATCGGGCGCCCCCTTTCCGCGCATACCTTCGCTGGAGAGGGGGAAATTCCTTTCGCCTGTCGATGGGTTGAGGGGCCGCGGCGCGGGGCCACATTGCTGGTCGTCTCGACGAAGCCACAACAGAGCCCACGGCGCCGCTGCCGAGGCCCCGTCTAACCCTCGTGCTTGAACCTCTGCAGTTGCTTTGGGACAACGCATGTACCGGTCGCCCTACCCACCAGCACGGGTTCTTTGAGGACCTCCGCTGCCGACGGATTGTTCGGGTCGTGGAGGGACGAGATCACCTTCCACGCCTCGAACTCCATCTTGCGGGAGGTGTTTCCGGCCTTCGTAATCCGGCCTTTTATCTCGAGATAGTCGCCCGCGTAGATGGGCGCCTTGAATTCAACCATGTCGTACGCCGCGAACAGCCCCTCGTCGCCGTCGTAGCGGATGAGTATCTCCGTCGCGACGTCGCCGAAGAGCTCCATCATCCTGGCGCCGGCGACCAGGCCGCCGCCGTAATGTGCGTCGTGTTCACCGATCCTGACGCGAAGCATGGCTTCCATCGCTTTGTACCTCCGTCGTAGAACACTGGGCTTATCGAAGCTATGAGCCGGGCTCTTACGGGGTTTTCGGCTCCAATTTGTAGTCCAGACCGAGCCTGATGGCTATCTCCTTCGTCCGCGGACCCTCGTTCGCGAGTTCGGGACTGGTTTTCAGGGCTTCCTTGAGCTTCTGGCCGGCCGTGCTGTGATCCCCGGTAGCAGCTATCATCATAGCCTCCCAGAATACCGCCTTGGCCTTCACCACCGGGTCGGCATCGGCCAGCGCAGGTTTAAGTTCATCATACATGGCCTCGCGCTGTCCAAGGAAGAACTTCGCTTGTGCACGGTATACCCCCATCATCGGGGTGGCCTTCAGCTGCGCTTCGGGCAGTACGAACCTCCTGTATCGCTCAGGTATACTGGCGTTGGTTTTCTCCAGCGCTACAAGCACGTCGAGTCCCATGGTGAGCGCCTTCCTGGCCTCGTCCGGCTTGCCGCTCAGCGCCAGGCGCTTTCCGCTCTCCACGTATAACCCCGTCAGCACCTCGTAGCCAAGGGACAGGAATCTGTTGTTGGATATCGCTATCTTGGCGTGTTCAAGCGCCGCGTCGGGCTGGCCAGAATTGAAGAGGATTGCCGAGTAGTGAAGCCTCATAGCCGCATCGTAGGGGCTAAGGCTGACCGCCGCGGCTAAGGAGTCAAGGGCCTTCTTAGCCAGGTCCCTGTCGCGCTTGGCGTTGGCCAGGGTCTCATACCACTGCCCGAGATCGGCTCTAGTTGACGCACTCAATGGGTCAAACGTCGCGGCTCTTTGAAGCAGGGAAATGGCTTCATCCGGTTTGCGCTGGGCCCATGCGTTTATCGCCCTGGTACTATACAGCCCACCAAGGGACAGGCTCGCGGTCAAGAGGATGGCCAGGGCGAACGACCCGAGGGCCACACGGTGACCCAGCCTTCCTGTCAGAGCAGCATCAAGGCGCGATACCAGGCGCGCGCCACGGGTCCCCGCATGGTGCGTACGCGGACGGCCGTCCTCAGCGAGCGATGACAGCGGCGTGGCAATCTGTGAACCGCGATATACAACTCCGGCCATCGCCCACAGGAACACGGCGACAGCAGGGAGGCTCAGACTGAAATCCAGGGCACCGTGCAGACCCAGCCCGGCGGCCGCGACTCCCGCTCCACAAACGGTGGTCCGGAGGCCGGCGCTTTGGCTGGTGTTCCGCATGGTTGTCCACACTGCCCTCAGCAGACAAAGCCAGAAGGCCATGAACAGGAAGAATCCGATGAGTCCCGTGTCAACGAGAACCTGGGCGAAGTGGTTGTGTACGAGCTTAGTATAATACGGATAAGCCTTGTATTTGTGATAGACCAGCGCCCAGCCTCCACCACCCGTCCCCGTTATCGGGTGGCGGAGCACGATGCGAGCGGCGTCCAGGGGCCATATTATCCGTTCCTGCAGGCTCTGATCGGACAGGGCAAAAGACTGGAGGCGCGCCAGCGGCCCTGCAGTCTGAGTCTTCCCCAGCAACAGCGCACCAGCCGCCAACGCCAGGATCAGTCCAACCGCAATAATAACAGTAACGAGGACACGGGAGCCCGCGTTGTGTTTCAACGACCGGTTGAGAGGGCACGAAGCCAGTCTTCCGCCAACAGCTGCCGACAGGAGGCAACACAGGATTGCGATAACGACCAGCGCACATGCCCCCGCAGCCGAATAGCCCAATACACACGTCCACGCTCTGGCAGCATTGAGCGGTTCCAGGTGGGAGCTGAAGCGCGTAGCTGCGACAGTCCCTGCGACCACGCTAACGACAACATACAGCAACGCGTGCGCCTTATGAGTCCAGGGCACTCCCACGATGAAGAGGGCCGCGACTACAGGAAAGACGAGCCATGCCGCCCGGGACTGGGTCAGTACAAATCCAGCGAAGGCGAAGGGTCCCGCCGAACCCCAAATGATTGGCTCGACGAAGTATAGTCCACTTACGCCGGTTCCACTCGCAGTCACACCGGCCGTAAGGGAGGCTATTCGCCGACTTTGCAGGCCAACCGTCGCCTTGAGCCAGGCGGTGGCAACAGCAAAGAACGAGGCTATGAGGGCCGACGCAGCGGTGTTAGCATACTGTAGTGTCGAAAAAAGACGGCCGCCTTCCCAGGCGGAGGGGTAGACGAACACCTTCGTCGCCGTTGTCATTCCCACGACGGTGATCATTACGCCAGAGACGCCCACAACCTTGATGATCAGATCCAGGTCTTGTTCCCGAGTGGCAGATTCAGCGACCAACCACATTACCGCCACGAGCATTCCGGCCGTGAGCGCCTCGCCCAGGGCGCTTCGAATCGATGCTGCACCGGGTATCGCGATTACGTATGCAGCTGCCACGCCAATAGCGGAAAGCCCCAGCCCCCCGCGGGGAAGCACCGCTCTGGCGCCACCCGCCCTGTAGCGCGTTGCCACAAGCCACACAATCCCCAGCGCGAATGTGACTATCTCCGCGACGAACCTCTGCTTCTCGAAATAGAGCCCCTGGAAGTAGGGTGCGGCAAAGACGAACACACACAGGGCGTACAACGTGAGGCGAGACAGGGGATCCCTGCTGGCAGGCTCAAGGGATGCCACTGCGACTTCGCGGGTCGCGCTAACGGTTGTGAGTGCCGAACCGGCGGCTTGACTGGTACGCTTCCGCTTCGACAAGCCTCCACCTCTTCTGCCGATCGAGGCCGGTTCGGGCGCTTTTCCTCACAACCCGAGACGCCTGATCAGTCCTTCGCGCAGCTTCTCCTTCTCCGGGTCGCTGCTTGGCTCTGGAGTTTTCGCTGAAGCAGGAGGCAAATCCTTCACAACCAGCGTTTTGGACATGATGGGCTTGCCGCGCATGAGCAGAGTAATCTCGACTTCACTCGGGACAGTGACAGATAGCGTGACAGCCCCATCTTCCAGGGCGTGAGTCCTGCCGTTTATCATCACGGCTATTTCACTCCACGGGTCGTATGAGGCACGCGCAGATTTCACCGTTACAAAGCGGCTGTTGACTCCGGCCAGGCCGCCAAGCTCCACCGACCACGCAGTATCGGTATCACCGGCAATGACAAGCGGTACGCTGGCCAGAAGCGAGCCGTTGCTGTCGTCCACGACCTGGACTTCCATCTCTCTGGGCCGCCCGGCCGGCGTGGGAATGTCGAAAGATGCCGGTAGGGCTTCATCTTTTTCGAGATACGCGGGGTTCTGCCGATCCCAGGTAACGGCGGGGTCATTCTTAAATGCGCGCAAGGTCAACTCGCATCGAACGTCAGATCCCGTGTCCCTTGATTCAACGAACAGCATATAAGAGCCGGGGGCAGGGTCCTTCAAGTCAATTCTCTCGTTAGACGACCCCAGGGCTGCGGATGACGCGACCTCTTTCCACCCCGTCTGCGGGTCAAACACATGCAGGTAGAGGTCGACATCCGCACGCGCACTGGACGGGTGGCAAGTCGACGCCAGTATGCGGGAAGTGCCTTCCGTTACCGTGAACGCCCTGCTGAACGAATGTTGCCGGGGGACGACGATGACCTCGTGGTCCGCAGTGCCGGACCGCTCGGCGCGCGACGCCGCGGCCAGCCGTATTGTGGCGTTTGCCCGGTAGTTGGCGAGGCCGAACGTCACTCTGGCTGAGCCGTCGGACGGTCGATACTCGACGGACGGCGGCCACGGGGCAACCAGGAATCCGAAAGACGAGACCGCAAGAGTCACGGGGACGTCACGGTCACCCCCGTCCCTGAACAGCACGATCTCCCACACGCCGGCCTCCGGGTCGCGGACCACCTTGACCGACCTTGACGCGGCGGGAAGATCCGCCATGTAAGCGCGCTTTCCCCCGGGCCCGACAACCTGGATTTCCGCCCCTTCTTCGCCCGAATTCACTCCATCAACCCTCAGCTCGGTGCAGCCATGCGGCACCGAAACGAACTGCCTCCTCACTTCGCCCGGCTTGAGTGGCGCGGACGATTCAGGCCACAGGGTACCCCCGGCAGGCAAAGGACTCGCTCGAACGACAGCATGCCTGGCCATCATTATCGTGCGACCCGTACGCTCATCGACGCCGCGCACTACGGTGGATTGTAGCCCCGGTGGGATGTCACCGTACTCAAACACGAGGCTTCGCTCACCAACCGCCGGAGCAATCAGCTTCGCCTGCCGGGGTTTGACCCACTCAGACTCACTCCGGAAGCCCATGCTGGAGGATTCCCCGGAGAAGTTGTCCACGTAGAATCTCGCCGACCCCGGGACAAACCCCCTGGCAAACAGCCCACCATCGCGGTGGCCTATGGGGTCTTCCGCCACCACCGTCATCGGCGCTCTGAATCCCGCTTTCAACAGGTCGAAGGCCCGGGACACATCGAGGACTCCGCCACCCTGCTCTATCACCGTGGCGCTTGAGACTCTCCGGCCACCCTCCGAAAGCGCCGACAATGCGCTGCGCGCATCGGGCCGTACACCGGCCACATCGCACGCACTCACGAGTAATGCGGAACAGCCGGCTGCATAAGCCGCCGAGACCGCAGTCCCAGTGGCCAGCGCATACCCACTTCGCGAAAACCATGTCGGCACGGTAGAAGCGGCGGACACGGGCGCGAGCACGTCCGGCGCCCAGCCGCCCACCGGTGTTGGCCCTACTGCGCTGCGCGACCAGACTCCGGGAGCATCCGCAGGCCCCGTCGCCCCACCTACGGCAATTGCCGACACACTGTCCGTCGGGGCCTTACAGGACTCCAGAGCGGGTCCCCCGTCACCGGCCGCGAACAAGACAACTACGTTGTACCTACTCACGACATCGGCAATGAGTTCCCGCAGGCCCTGGAGGTGCTCGTCCGTGAGGATTGTCAGACCCGTGTCGACGAGAATGACTCTGGCGCCGCTGCGCGACGCGTGTATGATGGCCTGGCTGATGGCCTCCCAGGACCCCCTGCCGCTGGAGTCCAGGACCTTCAGCGCGATCAGCGTCGCCCCGGGAGCGACACCGTTCATTCCCTCCTGGAGTCCCCTGGCGGCGACCAGGCCGGCCAGGAATGTGCCGGTCCCCAGCGAGTCAAATCCAAGCCTTACCGCGGACCCGTCCCGGGATATGCCCGCCACCACGAAATGCACGGCTGATGAATTGACGTTGCCGGACTTGTCGCGGAATCTCGAGAAACCCCCGGATTCCCCAAACGCTCCCACCGGCACCTCGTCGGTAAAATCCCGGTTCTGGTTGGTGTCAACGTAGACGCGGCTGTAGACTCCCTTCTGCGCGTGGTCTATAACCAGCACCGAAAACACGTCGGTCGTGAGCCCGTTGCCGTTGAGGTCTTGCCCAAGCGCACCTCGAGCGTCCAGCGCCGCTTCGCGGAGTACGCCGACCCTGAGAGCGCCGCCGGCACTCCGGAGGTTACCCGTCTTCAGGCGGCCGAACCTGGTGTCTACCCAGCCTCTCGATGGAATGACCGGCTCCGTGTTGACCAAGCCTTCATCCGTGAAGTCAGCCCACTCAGTAATCTTTGCCGATCCAGCCGGCGTGCGCTGGAGGTCTTTGTGGCCGGGATCGATACCGGAGCCTATAACCGCCACGGCCACCTTACCGCCATTCACGCGGAGACTGCTCGAGAGGCTTTGCGCGCCCAGGATCGACGCCGCCTGCACGTTCAAATCGCCGTTAAACTGGCCCAGGGGAGTCATCTTGGTTCTCGAAGTGGAAGGGTCGACAGTCAGGAAGTCTGAGTCAGGAGCGTCTGTCGAGGCGCGAGCCGTGTTTAGCACAGTAAAACCGGACACGAAAGCGTTCAGGGCCAGTATGGCCGGAGAGCGTCCTGCTGACATAAGAAAGGACACCAGTAAACACACTGTTATCAGCGACCCGGCCCGCTTCACGTGTCGACTTCCCTTCCTGGACAACCGGTTCGAGCCTCTTCGTGAAGGCCTATTGGACTATCGTGCTGAACGCCTGGAGGAACAGCACCGTCCCGTCGTTCGCGACGCTGCCCTGAAAAACGTCCCCCTGGCGAACATCAGCAAGAGCGGCAAGTGAGCCGTCACGGTAGATGATCGTATCGCGGTCAATCCTCATGGTCTCGACCCCGGAGCCTGCCACCCTGGCGGTGAGGCTGAAGGCAGGAACGGACACCGTGAGCACCCTACCCCCGGTGTTCATCTTCGCTACATCCATGAGCCTGACCACCCCACGCTCGGAATCGAAAACGAAGTACGCTCTATCCCCTCTAGAGACTGCGGAGAAGGCCGATTTGTTCCGTAGAACGTGCACCTCGGTGTCGTTACTTACCACGGCGCGCTTCGTCACGCCGACCCGATCCACGTACGACACCGTACCGGTGACTCCATCTATGTCATCGACATATCCTACGTCATCGATGTAGCGGGCCTCGACGAAGGCGGGGGAACTTCCCGAGTCGTTGATAACGTATATCTCATCAAGCGCTCTAATGTCTCCAGGCGCACACCGGACGCCGTTCCTGAATAGCGCGGTGTCAGGTCCTACGTTGACCCTGGCTCCACCCATTGTGGTGTCGATGGTTATGACTCCCGCTCCAGCATCAACACTTCGAACTACTCCCCCCAGGTCGTACCTGTTCCCCCTGAAGGCCATCGCCCGCCAGATGAGGGCACAGGCCTCCGAGAACCTCACGGGCTCATGCAGACGGAGGTCACCGCCGGGGTCTCCCACCAACCATCCAAGATGAAGAGCAGTCGAGACCTCGCCTCGAGCCCATTCGGGAGTGTCGTCCATGTTTGCTGGGAGGATGCCTGTGCGTTCTGTCGGGACAAACGGCTGCAACACCCTGACAAGCAGGACGGTTGCCTCTACACGACTCACAATCGAATCCGGCTTGAACCTGCCGTCGCCGTACCCCTTCACCCATCCTCGCTCGTAGGCCGCACCGATGCTGGGTGCAGCCCAGTGCCCAGCGCTCACATCCCGAAACGGAGAAAGCGGCCCAGGCGCACCGCTGTCAGTCTGATCCATCGTCACACAGCTGAGCAGCAGGTGAGTAAACGCGGCGCGGCTCATACCCTCCTCCAAAGCCGGCACCGCGGGCATAGAAGAGAAGCATCTTCTGGCTTTCAGGGCCTCCACGTACACGTCCGCCCATCGCCCCGGCGTATACGCGCCCACAACCAAAGGCCCGGTGCCTTTCCCCACAAGGGCAACTGCAATACTAAGGACTAACGAAGTCAACAGCAGTCTGCAATTGCTTATCAGTCGACGCTTAGGCATAAGGCCTACTTCTACATCCCACTTCGCATAACCTACTGCCCTGAACTCTCAACATGCTCCGATGGGCTACTGTTGGTAATGGGACTCACACCCACTAGCAAAAGCGCCCCGCCGGGCGCACAGATCACTAAAGGCCCCCCGCGTGTTGTTTCGCGAGGGGCCCCTTTCGGCGAGTCATCTGACCTTGGCAACATCTCGTTCACGCTTCCTCTTGGACTTCTGCGCCCTCCTTACCGTGGTGACCGCCTGCTCCATACGGAAAGTGCCATACGGAGGTCGGGTTATACTTCGATCATCAATCACGAACGCCTCTTTCGGCAGATCTTTCGGCGTCGCCATGCCATTCACTCCAGTCTGTCGTACATTAATCCGAGCCGGTTCGCAATGTTCACCCAGATTTCATGACTGTGCTCTTTCCACGCTTGTTCTTCGGTTGTCTCACCAGAACGGACCTTCGCGATCCATTTAGGCGTGAGCCTGTCACGCTCCGCGATCCATACCACCTTGATTCTCCAGGCTTCCGCTATCTTCTTTCCCGTCTGCCTTGACAGCAGATACCGGGTTTCGTCGCATCCCACCACGTATACCGATTGGATATTCCTTTCAGGGCCACCGTGGTAGTACAGAAGGGTAGCATCCTGGTATGACAAAGATGATCTACTGGTGTGAGTATGAATCTGAATATAGCGTTTACCGGCAACCATCTGGTTTATGTGCTGTGCCATATAGACTGAGCTGTCGTCACCCTCGAGGAAAGCCCCGAGCAAACCGCCGTCTTGAGTATCAACCATGGACGCCCATTCTCTGCCCGTCTTCAGGGTCATCCCCAGGAGTCTAGCGGCTATCTCCTGTGCAGCCCTTGCGGCTTCCGGAGACCATCCATGACGCCCCCAAACGGTCTTGGAGAATTCTCCGGCTGCGGACCATGTGCCATCATCACGTCTTTGCCATCGCCTAACATATGCCAAAGCAACACTATTATATCATGCCTCGATGTCAAACCGTGGCACTACGACTCTGGAGAGTAACATCACATCAAGGCTATCTACGTAAAGCTGGCAATCAAGGCGTTGGGAGAGATGGCGGATGAATAGAACCCTCGAATACTATCTGAGACTGCCATATCGGGTAGTCCTGCATCCCGCAGAAGAAGGAGGCTACGCCGCTGAAATCCCGGAGCTACCCGGGTGCATAAGCCAGGGCGAGACCATGGAGGAAGCGCTCAAGAATATTGAAGCCGCGAAGGCGTCTTGGCTGGAGTCGGCCATTGAAGATGGCATCGAAATACCCGAACCGACCGCGCAGGATGAATACTCAGGCAAACTCAACATCCGGATGCCCAAATCCCTTCACCGTGCCCTGGCCGAGCGGGCTCGCGAAGAAAGGATCAGCCTGAATCAGCTCATCGTCTATCATCTTGCACGTGGCGTTGGATACCGCCGGTAGACGCGAAGGCCATCGAGTAAGGCGAGCGTAAGGTACCGCGGTGAATGATGGCGACCTTCGCAGAGCGGCTTCGGTCTTTACGCAACTCAAAAGGACTGACCCAGGAGAAGTTGGCCGAACAGATTGGCGTTAAGCGGTCAACAATCGCTGGTTACGAGGCTCCCAGCAAAGAACGCGAGCCGGACTTCGATGCTGTCTCAAGACTCGCCAATTACTTTGGCATCTCCACGACCTACCTCCTCGGCTACAGCAACGTCACGAACCCCGAAGCGTCAGTCGGTCTTTACGCAACTCAAAAGGACTGACCCAGGAGAAGTTGGCCGAACAGATTGGCGTTAAGCGGTCAACAATCGCTGGTTACGAGGCTCCCAGCAAAGAACGCGAGCCGGACTTCGATGCTGTCTCAAGACTCGCCAATTACTTTGGCATCTCCACGACCTACCTCCTCGGCTACAGCAACGTCACGAACCCCGAAGCGTCAGGGTGTTTTCGTTTATGTAGGCAAGACCCGTCTCGTCCCCATCCTTAAGGCCTTGAGTCCCGGACTTCCCGACCGACCGGAAGACAACACCGAGGGTTCCGAGGAGGTACTCGAGGAGGACATGGAGGAGTAAAGGATTACTTCTTCTGGCGCGTCAAAGATGACGCCATGGAACCGCTACTTAGGGCTGGGTATGGAGGTCGGGGATGGCGAGGTCGCGGCGGTAATCGTCAACGGTCATGCGAGTGTAAGACGGATCTACACAAGTGGCAGCGTCACTGTCCTGAATTCGGACAATCCCGCAAACCCACCGATTATATCTTCAACGCGGGAGGTGCATATCGTAGGCAAGGTCGTGGAGGCAAGATTCAAGCTGGCGTAGTCCTACAACGGAACAAGGGCCCTAGCATACAAAAAAGCCAAGACAGCCCGTCGCGAAAACAGGGAGTGTTGGCTTTTGTGCTCTTACTGTCATGTCGAGAGTTCCGCCTGTCTTGCATAGCATTCAGCCTTGAAGGTTGAACCAACATTCACTCAACGACGCTACCGACCATGGGAGGCACTCTGCACCACGGTATACTCCGAACTGCCGTTGTACTCTCCGGCTCCCTAACCCGAAACAAGAGGGCCCGCCTTCCGCGGGCCCTCTCCTCGGCTGCCCCCTGGGGCAGCCTGCCTTTCCCTCGCACCCATATCAGCCGTAACAGCATCCGGCCCCGATGTTAGGCGCGGCTCCAGCCGATTATGGAGCAGGTGAAACCACCAGGAACTTCAGCGTCTGCCCAGCCGCTGGAGTCGCGCCAGTGTAGAACTTGACCCAGTCAAGCGCCTGGACTTCTCCGAACGTGATGGCTATCGGATCCTTGCTGGTATCCGTCCAGCTCCAGTACTGGGTGTCGTCGTCGACATAGTACCAAGCATCGCTCGCGCCGATCGCTATCCTCTTGGTGCCCGAGGACTTGACGCTGTATACCTTCGCCGCGGTGCCCTGGTCTATCTCGTCATACCACGTTACTGTGCCGCCGGACATCTTGTAGCTGATCACATCACCCTTAGCGAGACCTGCCCAGTCGTAGCTAGCGCCGTCCAGGCCACTCTTCATGGGCTTCTTGACGGTGGTGCCAGACGAGCTCAGGATCTTGACATACGGCCCGTCGGCATCATAGCCCTTGCTCATGACCATGGAATACGTAGCATCCGACGCTACTGCCTCGTTCACCGCGATGTAGGTTATCTCCCCATCAGATTGCTTGTAGCCGACTACGTCGATGGTCGCGGGGGCCGTAAGAGCGTCAGCGGCATCGATCAGGTCCTTCGCGGTCACTACCTCCCAGTCATCCGGGTCGGACGCGCTGACGTCGAACACCACCGCGTTACCAGCGGCCCACGAAGTCCCATTCATCTTGATGTAATTGAGATCCGTATCGCCGTCTGAGATCGTCCACGTCGCCGGGCTCGTGAGATGGCCGAGAATCTCGAAGTTGTCGATAGCGCCATTGGACTGCAAGGTGAACCTCACCAGAGGCTTGGCTGCCGCATTGATATCGCCGGACTCAAATTCCCAGGCGAGAGTGCCGCTGTTCCAGGCGTCGTCGCCGACATCGAAGAACACCCGGTTGGGCGAAGCAGTTTCCCTGCGAGCCTTGGCAAGCTTCGCAGAGTCGGAGTTCACCGGGTACTTGTGGAGCGCGCCGTCCTTGGTGAAGATCTCGATGTCAGTCGTGCTGTAGCCGGCGCTGCTGGTCGAGCCGAACACCTCGGAGACGACGCCGTACATGGCGTTCTCATACGACTCAACATCCGAGATGATGGCGCGGATGTAGCCATCGCCGTCGGTCATCGCAGTCACGGTGTTGCCGAGCACGTCACCAAGATCGCTCGAGTTGACTTCTACGAAGGAATCCCCACCATCCGTGGACAGGAGCAGGAGGCGAGCAGTCGTGCCGCCACGCCAACCATTGTAGCTGGTCCCGTTGATGGTGAAGCTGGTCAGGCCCACGTTGTGCTCTTCAAGCTTGCCGCTGACCTTCGAGTCGCGCGCCGACAACTTGAAGTCGTAGCCGTTTGCACTTGACCCCTCGTACACCCACAGGAAGTCGCCCGGCTTAATATCCTTCACGTCAGCCAGCGCGCCATTGCGGAACACGATGTACGTCGTGCTGCTGAGCCCGACCTTGTTGTTGAAGTTGGTCAAGCTCTGGTTGCCGTACGCGCCATCCTTGAAGCTGATCTTCTTGGTGGTGGCGTTGACCGTGTCGACGATGCCAGGAGTCGATCCCTCGCTCGTGCGGACGTACGCAATCTCGCCGTCCTCGTTCAACAAAGTGTAGACCTTCTGATACTTGGTGTCGTCGAGCACAGTACCGTCAGTCACGCTGGCATACGTAGCCCAGGTGCCAGCGATCTTGGACAGCGCAGCCGAGTTCACTGTGTAGCTCTTGTCGTTGATCTCGAACTTGCTGTCGCTGACTACCTTGGCCTCGGTATCACTCAGGGAGCCGTAGTTCTTGACTTCAGCGTAGATGATCTCGCCGTCGGTGTTGGTGATGTAGTCGATGATCTTGTTCTCAAGGCTCGAGTAGTGGGCTACGCCATTGAGCACGACGCTCTTGTTCACAGGAACGTCGGCCGTTGTGGCGCTGAACCCACCATCGTCGTTACCAGGATAGACAGTGATATACCACTTGTCACCCCTGATCTCCCAGCCCTTGCAGAGGGCATCTTCCTTCAGAGCACCCTCGAAAGCCTCAGAGAGGATGGTCTCGACAGGGGTGATTTTAACGAACTTCTCCCTGTCCTTATCCCATTCATGCTTCTCGACCTCAAGGGACTGCTCCGCAAACCAGGCAACGATGCCCCTGGTGGCGGGAGCGCTGCTGTCAAAGGTCACGCCGTCGCTGATGTCGAGGTCGGCGGCCTTCACGAGATACTCGATCGGCCAGTCGCCAGGCAGGTTGTCGTTGTAACCGAGCAGCCTGCAGAGGACGGTCAGAACCTCGGCGTTGCTGATGTTAGCCTGAGGCTTGAAGGTCCCATCAGGATAGCCCTTCATGTAGCCCTGCGATACCGCCAGGTTCACCCAGCCGGTGTACCACTCGCCAGCCTTGACATCCGAGAACTTCGAAGGGCTGTTCTTCAGGATGTCCCCGCTGGACTTGAGGCCCGCCAGGACGCAGGCGATCTTCGCAAACTCAGCGCGGGTAATGTTGTTGTCAGGCTTGAACGTCCCGTCCGGATAGCCGGCCAGGACACCCAGGGCCGCAAGCTTCTCGATCTTATTGGCGGCCTTATTGCCGGCAGTGTCACTGAACGCGGCACCGGCGACGCCCGTAAACCCTGCGAGCACCATGGACAGTACGAGCAGAGCTACGAGAGTCTTCTTGAGATTCCTCATTGTCCGATCTTCCTCCCCTTTGAGAAAGTGTGGTCTACACGAACTTACTTCTCTGTGTTGTTCCTCCTCGGTTCCCTAATCCCCCCCTTCAACAATCGCACACCTTGCGGGCTTGCCATTCTTGCCTGCTCCCGCCATTTGCGGAAGCCTGAAACTAATGAACCACAAATTCGGTCCGCATACGCATTTTTCCTGCTCAGGCGAGCTTCCCTCGGTCAGGGAGTTGTTGGAACCAATAAACTCGGCAGATTCTCCAGGAACCTGCCAGCATGCTACATTGTACCAGACGTACCTTATATAGTCAACGACAACCAGGCCTCGCTCGTCTCAGCCGGTTCGCCAGCCTGAGCCCGGTTCCTCGACATAATACATATATTCGCTGAGCGATCAGGTTTTCGACCGAAAGTCATGAAGTGTATTCGCGGGGTTTTTAAAAAATCCTCCACCCGGAAGCCATTTTGACCAGAGTCATCCTTATCTGGCTGGCTGGTTTGACGTGCACAGGATGGATAAAGTTCCAGCCAGGAAAGCCAGGCCGCAGAAAAATCGGGCGGCACCGCGGTGGGCGCGGTCACCAGGCCGCGGTCCGTCCGCCTACTCGTACCGCAGGGCTTCGATGGGGTGCAGGTTGGCCGCCCGCGCCGCG
The DNA here is from genome assembly GCA_013178305.1 of Bacillota bacterium. Lineage (NCBI taxonomy): Bacteria > Bacillati > Bacillota > Bacillota bacterium. The sequence goes on from JABLXB010000001.1 coordinate 805,564, forward strand.
GGGTACACCCCGAAGAACAGGCCGACCAGTGATGCGAAAAGGAATGCGGTGGCGATAGCGGAGGGGGAGACGACTGTAGTCCATTGCGCGAACCGGGCGATGGCGAACGAACCGCTCATACCCAGGATGATTCCGAACAGCCCGCCCAGGCAGCTGAGCACGATCGACTCGACGAGAAACTGCAGCAAGATGTCGCGCCTGGTAGCGCCGAGGGCCTTGCGGATGCCGATCTCGCGGGTGCGCTCGGTGACGGACACAAGCATGATATTCATGATGCCGATGCCGCCGACGATGAGCGATACTCCAGCGATGAGTCCCAGCATCAGCGTGAGCGTGCGGGTCATTTGATCTATAGTAGACAGCACTTGGTCCTGGCTTGTGACGATAACCTGGTCGCGCCCGTCGATGGGAGGGAACTTGCGGCGGTACAGCTCGGTGATGTGGCTGGTGGCGAGGCGAGCGACGTCGGTACTCCTGGCGCGGGCGTACACCACGTTCACCCAGGCGTTGCCGGCGAGCCGCTGGGCGGCCGTCACGGGGACGACTATTGTGTCGTCGTAGTCGCGACCCATGGATGCGCCCTTGGGCGCGAGGATTCCGGCTACGGTAAACACCTGGCCGCTCACAGTCACGGTCTGGCCCACAGGGTCGATGGACACGAGCCCGGCGTCGCCGAACAAACGATTCACCACGGTCCTGCCCAGCACAGCCACTCTACGCCTGCCGGATACGTCCTCGTCTGAAATGAACCTGCCCCTCTCGACGCTGAAGTCGCGCACCTCGAGGAACGAGGGGGTCACGCCCTCGATTGTCGTGTCGGTATGGGAGCTACGCCACTTGACTGTGCCCGCGACGCTGATACTGGGCACCGCGGCGCTGATGGTGGGGACACGCTTCGGCAGGTCCTCCGCATCCTCCACCGTGAGCCGGGCGTTCCTCATCGGGGTGATGAATATAAGGTTAGAACCCAGACTGGCTATGTCCTTCGAGACGCGCGCCGTGGCGCCCTGGCCGATCGAGACCAGCGCAATAACGGCGCCGACGCCGATAATCACGCCGAGCATCGTAAGGAACGACCGGAGCTTGTTGGCGCGTATGGCCGACCAGGCAACTGCCAGACCTTCACGGATGTCCAATCAGACGGTCACCACCCAAGGCTCGAAGACCGCATACGGCTGGTTGGGGCCCCTCAAGACCGCACGGTGGCTGCCGGAGAGCGGCGGCCACGCTACGCGCGGAGGCAGACCTGCGGCCCGCCGGCCTGTCACCGCCGGTTCGTCTGCCGCTGCGTGCTGCTCTGCGCCGGTCTCACCTGCTGAACGCGCACGCCCGGCCCCATCATCGGGATCATCATTCCACGGCCCTGCTGCGCGTTGGGGTCGAACGCGGCCACAACGATCCGTTCGCCCTCCGAAAGGCCCTCCAGGATCTCGACCGTGTAGTCGCTCTTGAGCCCGACTTTCACTTCCCGGGCCTCGGGCTGCTTGCCGTCGGCCACGACCCTCACGAATGACCTGCCCCCTGCCTGCGTTACGGCCTCCGCGGGTACGAGCAGCGCGTCATCCTTGGCGGCAGTCACTATGTCCACGCTGGCGGTCATGCCGGCCCTGATGGCCGACGCGGGGTTGGGTATCTCCACGGTGATGTCGAACGATGAAAGGCCGCTCTTTGGCGTGCCCTCGGCGGCGATGCGCGAGACGACCCCCTCGAATACCTGCCCGGGCAGGGCGTCCAGGGTCACACTCGCCTTCTGGCCTATCGACAGGTTGGGTACGTCGACCTCGTCCACCGATAGGACCAGGCTCGCTTTCGTCATGTCGAGAATGGTGGCGAGCACGTTGGAGCCGCTGGTGCCCGACCTCGCCCCACCGGTGTCCAGGGTGTCGCCTACCTCGACGTTCCTGTATGACACCACGCCGTCCATCTCGGCGCGTACGGTCAGATCGTTGAGCTGCTGGAGCTTGCTCTCCAGGTCCAGGGCCGTCCTCTTGATCTTCAACTGCTGGGATTCGATCTGGATGGCGAGGTCGTCGCCCTCGATGTTGACAATGGGGTCACCGGCGCGGACGACCTGGCCGTCGGTGGCGCGGATCTTGAATACGGAGCCGCTGACGCTCACCCTGACGTCCCTCTGCGATCTCCACTCGAGCTGGCCGAGCCTGGACACAACGCCGCCGTTGCCGAGCGCGATGTCGGCGGAGCCGGCCAGTCCGGCCTTCAGGAGTCCCGGATTGTCCACCGCTATTTCGACCCTGTGGTACATCGTGTTGTCGCCGGCGGCGCCGGTAGCGGCAACTGAGATGACTTTGCCATCGAATGTGCCGGAGAAGTTGTCCAGCCTGATCGTGGCCTTATCGCCCGGGTGAATGGAGGCAGCCTCGGGGGTAGTGGCCAGCACGACCATGAGCACCGAACGTTCGTCGACGATGGTCCCTATTGAGGTCCCCTTTGTGACGCGGGCTCCTGCGGATAGCTTCATGTTGACGAGGCGGCCGGAAGCAGGGGCCGTGACTGTGTACTGCGAGGACGGCGAAACACCGAGCGCCTTCTCCACCGGCATGTCGAGCATCTGTGCGAGCGACTGCTGTTCCAGCCTGAGGCTTATGCGCGCCTGCTCCACCTGGTTCGCAAGGGTGTCGTTGGTCATCCTGATGAGTGCCTGGCCGGCCTCTACCCTGTCGCCTTCCTGGAACAGCACCTCGGCGACGGTCCCGCCTGTCTTGGCCGTGACATTCTGCTTCTTGAACGCCTGGACGGTGGCGGTGCCCGAAACCCTGACCTCGATGTGACCCTTCTCGACGTGGCCGAAGGAGTAGACCGGCTTGGGCTGGCCGCCGTTCGTTGAGCCGAAAGCCCTGTATGCGATGATGAGGAGGACAACGACAACGGTGGCCGCGACGATGCGCGCCGGGGTCCCCCATTTCTTCATTTTGAAAACCCGCAACAGCCTGCCCATCCCCCCGGTGCCGGCCCTCTTTGTGGGGTTGACACTGTTAATGTTCGCGCTGCCAGGATTCAACGGGCGACCCCCTAACGCTGCTGAAGTCGCGGTTATTTTGCATTGTCCAACCTGGACCGATGTGCTTTTCCACGGTGGTCTACTTCCACATATGGCGAGGCTTCCCTGCAGGGATAAGGAACAAACAACCGGCTGTACTACAGCCGGCGTATGACTTCGCGGCCTTCGTATCGAGATACATCCTCAGCGAATTCCCGATCCGTATTGCGCCGAGCGTCGTTCCGCACCCTTCTCTGGCCGAGTGAGTAGAATTGACGCGGGTCGGCGCAAGGCAAAAGAGTGATGAGATGGTTCTTCCCGAGCTGGAATGCATCATGGTTCCCATCGTATCGTGCGTGAGCGCACAAGACCGTGCAGGTATCGTGCGTACGCACACGATAGGGGCGAGGGCAGACAGACGGCGCCCGTCTCGCCGGGCGCCGACCCGTGTGGCGATTTTGTCTATGACGGCCTGAGTTATCTCGATCCTTTCATCTGCGACGTCCCACAAATCACGCAGGATAATACCCCGCCGGGTGCTCCTTCTTCGCGCCCTCTACTATGTTATAGTCCACCTTGCTGCGGGCAGCCAGGCGCTCCTGCAGGAACTTCATCGCGACCTGCGGGAACAGGGCGTACGACAGCACGTCCTCGATACTCTCGGCATAGTTCGCCGACTCTTTCTTCGCCTGCTCCAGGCCGGGTTCGATGTGGTTGGCGGGCCTGTCGGTGATCGGCTTCTCGTCGCCGATTACTCTCTTCCGCACGTCCTCGTCAACCGGAGCCGGCGGCTGTCCATAAAGACCCTTTAGGTACGCTTTGACCTCGTTTGTCACCATCTTGTAGCGCTCGCCGGTCAGCACATTGAGCACCGCCTGCGAGCCGACGATCTGGCTCGACGGCGTGACCAGGGGCGGGTACCCGAGGTCCTTGCGAACGCGTGGGACCTCCTGGAGCACCTCGCGTAGCCTGTCCAGCGCGTTTTGCTGCTGCAACTGCGAGATGAAGTTCGAGACCATGCCACCGGGTATCTGGTAGATCAGCACGTTCGTGTCGACGGTCGGGCCGGCCACGTCGAACTGGCTGTAGTGCTTGCGGACGTCCTTGAAGTAATCGGAGATCTCGGCCAGGAGCTCCAGGTCGAGGCCGGTGTCGTACGGGGTGCCGCGGAGCGCGGCCACGAGCGACTCCACCGGCGGCTGGGACGTGCCCAGGGCCATGGACGATATGGCGGCGTCTACCACATCGCAGCCCGCCTCGATGGCCTTCAGGTAGCTCATGGAGGCCATGCCGCTGGTGTAGTGGCAGTGGAGCTGCACGGGGATGTCGAGCTCCTCCTTCAGGCGGCGGACGATCTCGTACGCGTCGCTCGGGTACAGTATCCCGGCCATGTCCTTGATGCAGATCGAGTCGGCCCCCAACCCCGCCAGGGTTTTCGCCTTCTCGACGTAGTGCTCGACGTTGTGCACGGGGGAGATCGTATAGCAGACCGTGGCCTGTACGTGCGCGCCCTCGCGTTTTGACACCTCGATCGCCTTCTCGAGGTTCCGGATGTCGTTGAGCGCGTCGAATATCCTCATGATGTCGATGCCGTTAGCCACGGCTCGCTTCACGAACTCCTCGACGATATCGTCGGCATAATGCCTGTAGCCCACGAGGTTCTGGCCGCGCAGGAGCATCTGGAGCTTGGTGCGCTTGAATGCCTTGCGTAGCGCGCGAAGCCTCTCCCACGGGTCTTCATTGAGAAACCTCATGCACGTGTCGAACGTCGCCCCGCCCCACACTTCGAGGGAATGGAATCCGACCGCGTCGAGTTTCTCCGCCACGGGCGTCATGTCCGCCGTCTTCATTCGCGTGGCAAGCAGTGATTGGTGGGCGTCTCTCAGGGTGGTGTCGGTAATCCTGACGGCTTTCAACGCAAATCACCTCTAGACTCTACTTTCTACTTGAACGATGTAAAACCCGGAAACTTCATGATAGCTGCGGCGCCGATAATCGCGAGCGAACCCAGGGCCAGCAGGATAACGACCGCCAAAGGAAGCAGGACCGCCGCCGCCGACCTTCCCCCGCTGAGCGAGTGAGATTCGCGTACCGCTATGACGGCCAGCACGGCTACCCACACCCCCAGGGCCAGAGTCACCACGGTACGCACGCCGGAACCTGCGAACGCGGGGATCAGCGCAACCGGACCGAGGAGCAACCCGGGCGCCTGGCAGAACCCCAGCAGGGACAGCAGGGTGAGCCCGCGACCATTTCCACCGAAAGATTCTGCCACAAGGTCCAAAATGCCTGCGACCGCGAACCAGGTGGCCAGCCTCCACACCACTGCCAGGGTCGCCGAGGCTGCAACGACGCCGGACGAACCCGATCGCTCACCTGTGCCGGTGACCCAGTCCGCACCCACCACGGCCCCCTCAACCACCGCCACGAGCACCACCACGGCGACTGCCTTCCCGAGCAGTGACTGAGACTGCGCGAGCCGGCGCAGGGTGACTGCAGGCTGAAACACCATCCCGTACACGATGTCGAACAGCTCACTCATTGCCGACCCTCCAGGTCCGCCGCCAGCGGCCGAGGCGCCGCTGAGCTCCAGCGGCGCGAGTAAAAGGTGTCTACCGGAGTCCGCCGGACCGGAGCAGATCCCTGGCGAACCAGAGCTTCATGGGGAGACTCTGAAGGCCCGGCAGGCCGGTCAGTTCCCTGCCCAGAGCGGGGGCGCCCAGCAGTGAACCCAGTGCTACCCTACCCTCGAGGAGGTCGAGCAGTCGCTCGAGCGGGCTCACCTTTCCGAATTCCTTGAGCGTCCAGTCGTCTTCAATACCTGCAGCCTCCGCGGCGGTAACAAGCGCATCCTCGACGTTCCCGAATTCGTCCACGAGCCCGAGTTCCCTGGCCTGCCTCCCCGTAAAGATCCTTCCGTCGGCCAGGCTCCGCACCTTCTCCATGTCCATCTTTCGTCCCGCGGCCACCGTGTCGAGGAACTGCGCGTATATGTCGTCGACCATGCCCTGCAGTATGGCCCTTTCCTCGTCCTCGAGCTTGCGGGACATGGAGCCGATATCTTTGTAGGGACCGCTCTTGACGGTGTCGATCTCGACACCGATCTTCTTCATCAGCTGCTCGAGCCTCGTAACCTCCATAATGACACCGATACTGCCGGTTATGGTCGCGGGGTTAGCAACGATGGCGTCCGCGCCCGCAGCGATCCAGTACCCGCCCGATGCGCACACGTCGCCCATAGAGGCGACCACTTTCTTGCCCGACTCGCGGAGGTGCTCGATCTCGCGCGATATCTCCTGCGATCCCGCCGCGCTTCCGCCGGGGGTATTCAGCCTGATCACCACTGCCCCTACCTCGCGGTCGTCCGCGGCCTCCCTGAGTTGCTCGACGATGTCGTCGGAACCGCACTGATCGCCCGACAGGCCCGACGCGCCCCTACCGCTCATGATTATTCCTTCAATATAGATAATCCCAACGGCCCGGCCGGAGCGCGCCACGCCGGATTCTCGCGCCGAGCCGCCCGCCAGCACAAGCACGACAACCGAAATACAGGCCAGCGAAACGATGGCGATCCCGCCGGCCCTTCTCAGCCTGTCCTTCAAATCCTACTCTCCCTTTCGCGCCGCGCGGTACGCGAGCGCCGCCTTGACGAAGTCCCGGAATAGGGGGTGTACCCTGGTTGGCCTCGACTTGAACTCGGGGTGGAACTGGGTTCCGACGAACCACGGGTGTCCGTCGAGTTCCATCATCTCCACGAGATTCCCCTGCGGCCACACGCCGACCGGCTTGAACCCCGCCGCAGCCAGCTTGTCGCGGTAGGCATTGTTGACCTCGAACCGGTGCCTGTGGCGCTCGTATATGAGTTCGGTCCCGTAGGCTCCGAATGCCTTCGTCCCAGGAGTCAACCTGCACGGATACGCGCCGAGCCGCATGGTCCCACCCATGTTCTCGATGTCCTTCTGCTCGGGCATGAGGTCGATCACCGGATGCCCGGTGTCCGTTTCGAATTCCGTGCTGTTGGCGCCTTTGAGCCCCAGTACGTTCCTGGAGAACTCGATCACCGCGCATTGCATCCCCATGCATATCCCGAGGAATGGGACTTCCTTCTCGCGCGCGTAGCGTACCGCGTTGCACTTCCCCTCGATACCGCGGTAGCCGAACGCGCCGGGTACGAGGACTCCATCGTCGTCGCCGAGGTGAATGTACGCGGGGTCACGCTCCAGGTCCTCGGAGAACACCCAGTGTATTTCGACTTTGCAGTCGTTGGCGATGCCTGCGTGGGCGAGCGATTCGGAGAGGCTGAGGTACGCGTCGTGCAGGGCTATGTACTTACCGACCAGGGCGATCCGGCAGTGTTTCTCCGGGTTCTTGATCTTCTTCACTATGCCTCGCCACTCGGCCATATCCTTCTCACGGCTGCTGAGCCCGAGTTTCCTCAACGCGATGTTGCCCAGGCCTTGCTCCTCCAGGAGGATCGGCACCTCGTATATGCTCGCCGCGTCTATGTTCTCGATGACTGCATCTTTCTCTATGTCGCAGAACAGGGCGATCTTGTCCTTCATCTCGCGGGTGAAGGGGTTCTCGGTCCTGGCCACGATGGCGTCGGGCTGAATACCGATACTGCGTAGCTCCCTCACGCTGTGCTGCGTGGGTTTAGTCTTCTGTTCTCCCGAGGCGTGGATATAGGGGACCAGCGTAACGTGTATGTACATTACGTCCTCGCGACCGACGTCGCTCCTGAACTGCCTGATGGCCTCGAGGAACGGGAGGCTCTCGATGTCGCCGACGGTGCCTCCGACCTCGCATATCACGATGTCGGCCCTGCTCTCGCGTGCGACACGCATCAGCCTTTCCTTGATCTCGTTGGTAACGTGAGGAATCACCTGCACCGTGCCACCCAAGAACTCGCCCTTGCGCTCCTTCTGAATCACGGAATTGTAGATTTTCCCCGTGGTGACGTTGTTGTTCTTGGAGAGGTTCACGTCGATGAAGCGCTCGTAGTGGCCCAGGTCGAGGTCGGTCTCGGCGCCGTCCTCCGTAACGAATACCTCACCGTGCTGGAGCGGGCTCATGGTCCCTGCATCGACGTTGACGTAAGGGTCAAACTTGAGGGCGGTGACGTCGAAACCCCTGCTCTTAAGCAGACGGCCCAGAGATGCGGCAGTGATGCCTTTCCCCAGGCCGGAAACGACGCCTCCAGTCACGAATATGAACTTCGCCACGATGCATGACCCCCGGGATCAGATTGTCCAATCAAGCGTATTCTAGAACATATACCTTCCTCTGTCCAACGAGATCGTCCTTCCCGATCTCCACCGTGGTGCTGCCCACTCGCATGCCTCCACCCACTCTCTGCAGGAACGGCTCGACGCCGACGATCGGGAACGACATGGCGTCGGTCTTGTAGTGCATGGGAATGACTACCCTGGGGTCGAGCCGTTCAACCACATTCGCGGCCCCGGCGGAGTCGATGGTGTACGTGCCGCCTACCGGTACGAGGAGTACATCCACTTTGCCGATCGCGGTCGCATGTCCAGGCGCCAGCGCGTGCCCGAGATCGCCGAGGTGGCACACGGACATGCCGTCCACATCGAACACGAACACCGTGTTGGGCCCGCGCTTGGAGCCCTTCGCCTCATCGTGGAATGTGTCGATGCCCCTGGCAGTCACGTCGCCCAGGCTGTGCGAGCCCGCGCCCCGGACTACCTTCGGTTTTCCCTTGACGTTGCCTACCGCGTTGTGGTCAAAGTGCTCGTGACTGACTGTGACGAAATCGGCCTCGATGGCGGGTACGACATAGCCTACGGTCTCATCAAATGGGTCGGTGAGGATCCTGGTACCCCTGGCGGAGGTAATCAGGAAGCACGCGTGACCGAGCCACTTGATCTTCACTGCGGTCCCTCCCTTAGTCCGATTCGGCTGTCCAGTCATTATCTTCCTCATCCGCGCGCCGGACTACATCGGATTCGTCGCCCGATCCCTCCTCCTGTGTCCACCGTTCGGGCTGGCGCGACCTCTGCGGGATTACCTGGGAGCCGGCATGCCTGGCGCCCTGTGGCTTCGGGGCCCACTCCTTGAGTCCCCACGCGCCGGCGCCGGCGTACGTGAAACGGGGGTCCAGGTTAATCTCGGTGTATATTCTGGCCATGACCTTCGCCAGGTCGTACGAGACTATCTGCTTGACTTCGACTACCTTGTCGATGAGCTCGCGGTAGTCCAGGGGTTCGCCAGCGTTCCTCAGAATCTGGTACGCAACCTCGACCGCCGGTGCTTTCGGGTCCAGCGCCGGGCCGTTGGTTTCATCGGGCAAGATGCTATCACTCCTCGACTTATCTTGACTGCCGGGGGCGGCCTCGCGGCCGCCCGGCACTCACAGAGTAATTTTACCAGATTACCGATTTTAATCAACGCCGGTGAAAGAATTGTATGACGACGAAGGAATTGCCTGTTGGTACGGATGTACTGTAGGCATACACGCGTGTTCGACCCTTCGACCCGTGTTGTAATAGAGGAAAAGGATGGAGAGATGATCCCCCTCAAGCCACGCCACCGGAGAAGGTCAGAGCACCTGAAGGAGCGTTCGTTGCAGAGCCGCAGAATCAGTCATCCAGGAGATTTATGGAAGATCGACTTTGAAAGGCAGCCTGCTCATTATCGACTTCTTGTCCTGCCTTGAGTACCACACTACTGTGGCTCCTGACAATCGATTCCCTCGAATAGAGTACCTGAAGTGCAAACCCTCAATCTCCGGGTCTTCCCGAGACACCGACGGCACCGGTTTCCCCAGGCTGATATATAGCACGTCCGCATTCTTGTCATAGTGTACTCTTGGATAAACGTCTGGGCGACTACTTGTGAGACTTGACATAATTTACCCCTCCATACAGTTGTGCCCCTTGAAAATCGTCCTGATACATTGCCGTTATAATTTGCGCTGGGTCTTTCGAACCGTCTACAACAACTTTGCATAGAAGATTCCGAAGTAGCGGTCGCTGGTCTGGCCTACACACAAGCTACCTGGCCCGCAGCCCGCGCCTCACCATCTCCTGCACGATGAACGCCCCGACGTCCGACGCGACGGTGCCCGGTCCGAAGCCGGCGTCGTAGCCGATCTCGATCGCGAGCTCGTGCGAGATCCTGGGACCTCCACAGATGAGCACCACGCGGTCGCGATATCCCTCGGCCTCGAGCAATTCAACCACACGAGTCATCACGGGCAGGTGCTGCTGCTTCTCTGTGACGACCTGGGAGACGAGCACCGCGTCGGCGTTTTCCTGGATCGCCCTGGCGACGAGTGCCTCGGGAGGCACCTGGCTTCCCATGTTAAACGTAATCATCTCGGAGTATCGCTCCAGGCCGTAATTGCCGTGGAAACCCTTCATATCCATGATGGCGTCAAGCCCCATGGTGTGAGCGTCCGTCCCAACGCAGGCGCCGACGGCGACAACCTTCTTGCCGATGTTGTGCCGGATATACTGGTTGATTTGCTCCATGTCCATGGGCTGAATACGCGCCTTCGGCACGTGGATTTTCGTCATATCGACCGTATGCCTGCACTTCCCATATACCACGAAAAAGGTGAACTCCAGTCCGAGGTCTTTCATGCACACGACAAGCGGGTCCTCCAGCCCCATCTTGAGAAGGAGTTGCTTTGCGGCTTCCTTCGCCTCGTCCCCGCCCTTGACCGGGAGAGTGAAACTCGTCTGGACCCAGCCATCGTTCATGGCATCGCCGTATGGCTTTACCGCGGTCAGGTCATGGCTCATCCCCGTTCACCCCCCAGGATGAGTTCGGGGAACGGGTTGAAGTACTGCGGCCCCTTGACGAAGGCCCCGTCACGCCCCTTGCCGCCGTCTCTCGGCCGCTTGACCCGCGCGAACATGCCCTTCTCCAGCGCGGTGAAAAGGCCCATCCCGTCCACTTGCCCCAGCATCTCCACGGCTTTGACGAGGACGTCTTGCGCCCGCTTCTGGATCTTCCCGCCCGGCCGGATGACGATTTCCTCGCCCAGATGGCGGGCGGTGTTCATGACGTACTTCGCGTTTTCCAGCGAGAGCGCCCTGTCCTGGAGGTGCGGTGTGTGGATCGCCTCGGTGTGCATGCCGAGGAGGTGAATCCCCTGGCCTGTCAGCACCGAGGTGAAGTTGAACATGCCATCGAGGACGTGGGTCCTGAATATGTTGCCGCTTGACGACCTGGTCGGGGGCATGTACTTGATCGGGGCATTCGGGAACAGCTGCCGGACGAGAAGCGCCTGGGCTATCTCGTAGAGCAAGCCGTCCTCCATGTCCATGTTGATCTGGAACGCGTGGCCGAGGCCCATCTGTTCCACTGGGACGCCCGACAGCAGAGCGAATTGCTCGTTTATGAACTGTGAAGCTACGACGGTGTGGAACGACTCGTACGCGTCGTCGGTTGTCAGGTAGTTGTCCTCGCCGGTGTTGATGATAATCCCGCCGAACCCCAGCAGCATGCGCGAGAAGTGCTGGTCGACGAATGTCCGCTTCGGGTTGATGTCGCGGAAGAGTATCCCGTACATGCTATCGCTCAGCATGACGTCCAGCCGCTCCAGCGCCCCCATCGCTGCGATCTCCGGCATGCACAGGCCCGAGGAGTAGTTGGTAAGCCTTACGTACCGGCGGACCTCCTCCGATACGTCGTCGAGCGCCTTGCGGATTATCCGGAAGTTCTCCTGCGTTGCGTATGTACCGCCGAACCCCTCGGTGGTCGGGCCGTATGGCACGTAATCCATGAGGCTCTGGCCGGTGGAACGGATCACGGCCACGATGTCCGCGCCGAGCAGTGCCGCAGACTTGGCCTGGGTCCTGTCCTCGTATATGTTGCCGCTCGCCACAATGATATAGAGCCATGGCTGAAGCCCAAGGCCCAGCCGCCCAATCATTCCGTCGCGCTCGCGACGCCTCGCGCGTATGGTCTCGCACGCCGTCGTGGCCAGCTCCGAGGCGAGTTCCCTGATCGCTCCCTCATCGCCTGCGGGGAGCCTCGTTATGTCAATGGTACCGCGCGCGACCTCTTCGGCAACCTGCTGCGCCGAAAGGTCATGGTGGAGCATGGCGTTGCACACCCAGTGCGCGGCGCCCCTGTCGAGCCCGCCTCCCGCCTGGATCTCGTCCACGACCACGTTGGGCAGGGGCTTCCCGTCGTCGTCTACGCCGTCGATCCCGAACAACCTGCAAACCGTGCGCTCTATGGATGTCGTGCTGTGGGCGTCAATGTGCCCCTTCATTTCCAGGACGATGGACCTGGCCAGTTCCCTCGCGCGTCCGATTTGAGTTTCGTCCAGGTCAAGCGCCTTTCGAACACCTGCCGTCACTGTCCATCACCTCCAACACACGCTTCCTCGAATTCAGGAAGCCCTCGGCCAGCTTCAGCAGCTCATCGTCGAGCCCCAGTAGCCGCGCCACTACCAGCGCGTCCTTGGGAGTCTCGGCCTCCTTGCCGGCCCGCTGCAGCCTGTAGTCCATGTTCTTGAAAAGCCATTCAAGCCCGGCGTCGGGGGAAGACAGGATGCTCGTTACCCCCGATAGCGACGCCCCCGCGAGGCCACGCACCTGCCAGTGCGCGACTCCCTCTACCGAAGCCAGGCCGTCGTAGTGCGTGGCGAACACCGTTATCGAGTTGGTGTCCCTGAGATATCGCAGCACCGCAGCCGAAAGCGCGAACCCCTCAGCCGGATTCGTGCCGCGGGAAAGCTCGTCGAGAAGTATGAGTCCGCGTTCGTTCCGCCGCTTCAGCGCAGGTTTCAGGTTGGACACCTCCATCCCGAAGTTGGAGAGTCCCACCGTCTGGCTGTCCTCCATGGCGGAGAAATAGATGAATCTCCTGAGGCTGAATCTGAACGACTTCGCGGGCACCAGCAGTCCATATTGCGCCATCGCCACGACGAGACCCAGGGTCTTCAGAGTAACGGTCTTGCCGCCCATGTTGGGACCGGTTATGACTGTAGCGCCATGGAGCAGGCTAATGCTGACCGGAACCAACTGCTGCCCGCGCTTCTTGAGCGCCTCCTCTATGAGGGGGTGGCGACCTTCCTCGAGCGCGAGTTCGTCATCCGCAATTTGGGGCCGCACGCAGCCGAATTCCTGTGCGAGCCTGACCTTTGCGAGGATGAAATCGAGCCGGCCGGTGCGCTCCATGGCGGCGGACAGCCAGCTCCCGCGGATCCCGATTTCGCGGGATAGTTTCTGCCTTACCCGCTCCTCCTCGCGATACTCCTGGCGTTTCAGGGTGTCGAGGTCATCCAGCAGCGCCCTCGCCTCGGAGTCCTCGCGCACGCGGTAATAGGAGTAGCCAGCGGAATCGCGGGCGTGCGCCAGGTTGGGGTGGCCGGCAGCCTTCTCGACGATGGCCTCGTCGGCCATCGAAACCGGCACCTCCCCGCGGAAATTCGGCGATACTCCTATTGCGGCGGCCACGGCCTCGCGAAGCGCTCTCGCCTTCTCGCGGTAAGCCTTTTCTTTCTGCCGCTTCTCGGAGCGGACCTGGCCGAGCTTCCGCGAAAAAGATTCGTCTATATAGAACCCACTGTCGCCGCGGCCCCTGGGGTCGAGGATCGCCTGCAGGTCGTCCAGCGCGGGAGGCATGACGTCGTCCGGATGCGGCCAACCGGATTCCCTCAGCGTGCGCCGGAGTTCAGCGACGGTCAGGCACAGGCGCTTGATCTCGTACAGTTCCACGGTATCGAGGAGGCCGCCGTGAACGCTCTTGGCGATCGAGCCGCGCAGGTCTTTTACCTGGGCCAGAAACCCGCACATCCTCTGGAACGTCTTAGGTTGCCTGGACCAGGCGTTCAACGCGCTCTCCACGACAGCCATCTCGGCCTCGAACGCCGGTTCCTGCCCTGGCATGAAGGGCCGCGCGCTGGTCTTGAGGTCCTTCCCCACTGCCGTGAACGGCTCGAACCTGTGCCAGAGTCCCCTGAACCCGATGGCGCCGGCGGTGGTCTCGTTGAGGAACTGCAGCGTACCCTGGACGTCCTGTTCCTTCACCGCCCGTCACCTCCCAGGTTCTCGGCCTTTCCCAGCACGAGGTCGAATACGGGTATGCCTGAAGCCACCCGCGCCACACGGCCCAGGAACTCATCGGGGTTGAAGGACATTCCCCCCGGTGCGACCGGGTTGATAGTGAGCGCGAGTATCCTCACCGGATGCACCACGCTCATCCGCCCACCGAGCCTCCTGAACCTGTCCCATACGCGCCGCGACAGGAACATCCTCGTCGCGTCGTGCGCCAGTACCTCGACCTGCTTGACGCGGTCGCGCATCTCCATGAGGGGCTCGAGTATCGCGTCCACCACGGCGCCGCCGAAAACCACGGCGCGGGTGCTGTCGGAAATGAGAGAAGCGATTGCCCCGCCGGCTTCCAGGGCCGTCTTCAGGTGAAGCGGCCTGATCGCGTACCTGTCGTCAATCAGTGCGACAACCTTGTCGCGGTCGGCCCGCCTCGCCGCCTGCAGCAGCATCGCGTCGGCCGGCGAGCGCAATCCGAAGAACTCCACCAGCAATGCAGTCCTGTCGAGTACCTCGGTCATGGTCGGGGCAACGGCGGCCCCCGTCGCCACGATAGTACAACCGGTTATCGTCGGCGCCGCCGATGCGACGCGGTCTATGGCCCCGTCGACGAACACCGGGGTCGCGCCGTGCCGCTGCATCGCCTCAATTGTCTGCCTCAGCTGGCTGGCCGTTTCGGGACCGACGATCTCGACGTTTCCGGGCTCCATCACGCGGCCGAGCACCACGTCGCCCATCAGCGTGGTGTAAGGCAGGACCTCGAGTATCTCAGCGTAAACCTCGCTCTCCCGCAGGGTAGCCTCGGCAGTGGCCAGGAGACATCCCTCGGGCGCGTACACGAACGGCTTCTCCTCGGAGGTGACGACGTCTATCCTCTCACCGTCACGACCGGTAGACGTGATGCCAGGGGTGAGCCCGTCCTCCTCTGCCTGCCTGACGACGCAGTTGAGGGTGACGGTCTTCCCGACATTCTTCGCCGTGCCGACTATGGCCACCGTCTCGACGCCGGCGGCTCTTACGAGGTCGATCAACCGCATGTGTTCACCGCCTGGAATGCGCCGCACACCGGCGCGGACCGCCGGACCGGCGGTCAGGCCGTTCAACCACCTAGTGCGACTTACGCCTCTTCAGCCTCTCCACCCCTTCGGGCTCCAGGCTGACCTTCTTGCCTGTAAGCAGCCCGGCCACGCCGGTCGCGATCTGCGTTTCGGCGCCACCGCAAAGCGGGCACTCCTCCGGCTTGTGCGGGGTATAATCCGGTTCCGTGTAGGAACAGATGACTCCCTCGTAGTTGCGCAGGATCACTTTGGTGTCCGACATCGAGATGAGGTACTGCGGCATCACGGGGATCTTCCCGCCCCCGCCCGGGGCATCCACCACGAACGTTGGGACGGCGAATCCAGACGTGTGCCCGCGGAGCGATTCGATGATCTCGATACCCTTGGCGACCCTGGTTCTGAAATGCTCGAGCCCCCAGCTCAGATCGCACTGGTAGATGTAGTACGGCCTGACGCGGATCCTCACAAGCTCGTGCACGAGCTTCGTCATGACGTGCGGGCAGTCGTTGACCCCGCGCAGGAGGACCGTCTGGTTGCCAAGCGGGATGCCCGCGTTGGCCAGCATCTCGCAGGCCCTCTTCGACTCGGGGGTCATCTCCCTCGGGTGGTTGAAGTGCGTGTTCAGCCACACCGGGTGATACTTCGCCAGCATCTTGCACAGCTCGGGCGTGATCCTCTGCGGCAGGACCACCGGCGCCCGCGAACCGATGCGGACTATCTCCACGTGCGGGATCTCGCGCAGCCGGCTTATGACGTATTCAAGCATGTCATCGGGTATCAGCAGCCCGTCTCCGCCGCTCACCAGGACGTCGCGTACTTGCGGGGTGCGACGGATGTATTCGAGGCCCTTCTCGATCCTCTCGCGCGGCGCCGCCTCGTCGTTGACACCCACCAGGCGCCGCCTGGTGCAGTGCCGGCAATACATAGAACACTGGTCGGTCACGAGGAACAACACCCTGTCGGGGTACCGGTGGGTCAGCCCCGGGACCGGGGAGTCGATGTCCTCGTGAAGCGGGTCGGCCATGTCGGCGGCCGAGCGCTCGACCTCCCTCGCCGTGGGGACGGCCTGCCTGCGAATGGGGCAGGCCGGGTTGCCCTCCTCGATCAGGGACGCGTAATACGGCGTGATCGCCATCCGGAGGGTCTGCAGGCACTTCCGGACGCCCTCTTCCTCTTCCGCGGTAAGGGTGATCACCTGCTTGAGCTGGTCGAGCGTGGCGATGCGGTTCCTTACCTGCCACCGCCAGTCATTCCACTCCGCCTCAGTGACGTTCTTCCACAGCGGTATGTCCCTGAACGATCTCATCGACCTTACCTCCCGTGCCGTTACTTTCGAAGCGCGCAGAAGTCCGGGGGGCCGCATGCGCGCCTGCGCCCCCGTCACGATGTCCTCAACAGAACAGCTTCTCGAACATCTCCCTGAGCTTCGGGCATTCTCTCAGCGTGTGCAGGGCGATTTCAGCGTGTCCCCTGGTGTATCCGTTACCGATGATCATGACCGGGTCGGCCCCGATGCCCTCCGCCGACAGCGCCGCGGCGGTGAAGCTCGTCGCCATGCTGAAGAAGTAGATCATCCCGCCATCGCGGGTCGTCATGATCGACGACATCTCGGTGCCCGGGATGTTGACGCAGTTGATGGTGACGTCGGCCTTGACCCCGCCTGTCGCCTGGAGCACCTTGTTCATCGTTTCGAGCGGCTTCGTGGCGTCGCCGGTGAACACGACGTCCGCAAGGCCGAGCTCCCTGGCCCTGGCCGCCGAACTCTCACTGTGGGCCATCACCACGACCTTGCCCGTCACGCCGGCCCTTTTCTTGGCCTCGTAAGTGCAGAGTAGACCCGATTTCCCGCCGCCGCCGATGATGAACACGACGTCGCCGGGCTTCACGAGCCGCGCGGTCTGCGCGGGCGCTCCGGCCACGTCGAGAACCGCGAGCGCCAGGGTCTCCGGCATGTCGTCAGGTAGTTTGGCAAATATGCCGCTCTCGAACAGGATGGCCTTCCCCACCACGTCCACCTGGTCCCTGTCCCTGTAGACCTTCACGATCTTCTCGAGCTTGAGCGGGGTGAGCGACAGCGACACCAGCGTGGCGATCTTGTCGCCGACCCTGAGTCCCTTCTTGTCGCGGATCGCCGGCCCGATCTCGACGACCTTACCTGTGAGCATACCACCGGAGCCGGTCACCGGGTTGTGCTGCTTCCCGCGCTTCTCAACGGTCTCCATGATGATCTGGCCGATCCGGCTGTCCACCGCGGACCAGAACTCGGGGGAATCGTGCGACCCCTTGAACGTTTCCGAGATTTCCTGCTCGGCCTGCTTTTCTATTTGCGTAAAGCTCGCAGAGTCGACATTGAGTGTCCTCACGTCTATGAGAACCTCATTGTCGTGGATTTCCATGGTATTGTCGATCCTCCAGGCCGGCTGTGGCAACGTGCCGGCTGGTTCGATCACTCTGTGCGAGCCGTACGGGCAACCCTTCTTCACAATTGCTCCCTCCCTGCGCAGCATCGGTGACTGTGGTGCCGGTGTGGAAACCCCCGAGGGGTCGCCAGCCTGAGTATATATAGTAGCAAAATTCATGCCGTTGGACGTCGTGGGCGAATACGACTGCAGGCTATGAACAGGAGCCCACACTGGCGGCACCGGCCGGCGTGGGCTCCTCGCGGGTTGTTCCGTACAGGTACACTTAACGTGGAGTGGGCCCGTCATCTCGCCGTTCATCTCGCCCCTCGTCATGCCCGCTTCCTGGCGAGCGCCTAAATTTGGGCAGCCCCAGGTTTCTGAGCCGGTATTGCAGCGTCTGCCTCGGTATGCCCAGCAAGCGCGCGGCGCGCGACACGTTCCAGCCTGAAGCCTCCATGGCGGCATGGATGATGTTCCTCTCCTGTTCACCGAGGGTTTCCCTCAGAGGGACGGGTATCGAGGGCTCAGCGGCGAGGCCGAACGCCCCCGCGCCCTGGGCGGCCCGCGCTGCGCCACGCGCGGGGCCGCGCAGGGACACCGGCAGGTGCGACAGTTCAACCGTCGTCCCATCTACCACGTTCATGGCGCCCTCGATCGCGTGTTCCAGCTCGCGGACGTTGCCCGGCCACAAGTACGACCGCAACGCCTCCATCGCCGCCCGCGACACCCCTTCGACAGACAGGCCCATCGAAGAGTTGAACTTGCGTATGAAATGTGAAACGAGCAGCGGGATGTCGCCCTTCCGGTCGCGCAGCGGCGGTATCGTCAGGAATACGACGTTGAGGCGGTAGTAGAGGTCGGACCGGAGTTCGCGTCTATGTATCGCCTCCGCCGGGTCGACACTCGTAGATGCCATGATCCTCACGTCGATCCTGCGGATACCGGTTTCACCGATGCGCCGCACGGTACGGTCCTGGATTGCGCGCAGGAGCTTGGCCTGCAGCCCGATGGGCATCGAGTTGATCTCGTCCAGGTACAGCGTCCCGCCGTGAGCGAGCTCGAACAGCCCCGGCCTGTCCTTGGCCCCCGTGAATCCGCCTCGCGCTGTACCGAAAAGCAACCCCTCAAGCAGCGTCTCGGGGACGGCCGCGCAGTTCTGAGCGACGAAAGGCCCGCCCGAACGCAGGCTTGCCGAGTGTATGGCCTGGACCAGGATTTCCTTGCCCGTGCCGGTTTCCCCGAACACGAGCACCGAGGAGTTTGTCCGCGCCGCCCTCGCAGCGAGAGCCTTGAGATCCACTACCCTCGAGTCCTCGCTGACGAAATCGGCAAGAGTGAAGAGCCCGGAGCCTGGCCGGTCGTCCCTGGCGGCGCCTACCTTCTTTCCGAGGAGCTCAGCCTGGAGGTCGACAATTTTTTCGGACAACTTCTTGACGTTAGTTATGTCGCGCGATACCTCGACGGCGCCTGCGACCTTGCCACCGACGATGATCGGAAGCGTCGAGTTTACGGCGGTTACCTTCCGTCCCTTGAAGCTCGTGTACGTCTGCTGCTGGTTCAGGATCGGCTTGCCCGACTTCATCACGTTGAGCAGCGTACTCGTCGACTCAGTCAACGAGGGGAACACCTCGAGGACGTGCCTGTTTATCACCTCGGCGGCGTGAAGTCCCTCCATACGCGCCGCCGCCTGGTTGTACAGGATCGTTATCCCCGCCGAGTCGACGACGTGAATACCTTCTTCCACCGAGTCGAGGATTGCCCTGAATGCTTCGATGTTCAAAAGGTCGGTCACCGGCTGATCACCCCATAAGCCCGCCGTGTTGATTCTGCCGGATTTTCGGCAATATGAGCATTCAATGGCGGATGGCGAAAATCCTCCGGCCCTGGCCGGACAGGCTATTTCGAAGCGGCGGAATCATCGATAAGGTAATTGGGGGGTCATCGTGAGGCTCATTCCTGCCAAGCTCGCCACACACGGCATGAGGTTGGGTCGTTCGGTCCTCGATTCCGAGGGTCGCCTGATCCTCGCCGCCGGTTTTACCTTGCGCCAGAGATACATAGACCTGCTTGTGCAGCAGGGCTATACCTCCCTCTACGTCGCCGACGATCTCGAGGAGGTAGAGCTCCCCGAGTTGGTCACCGTCGAAACGCGCAGAGAGGTCATGTCCTGCATAATGGAGTTCACGGGCGTGGGTAAGATAGGTAAGATGGGTAAGATGGCAGCGACCGGCCAGGCGGCGTCCACCTTTACCGCCCAGGCGATGGCGGCGGGCAAGACCAAAGCCCGGCCGGACGTGACCTCGAGGCTGGCCAGGGTGGCCCAGATGCTGGTCGACGAGATCATCTCCAGACCCGAGGTCGTCATTGGGTTGCTGGATATCAAGTCCCTGCACGACTACACCTTCGCCCACTCCGTACAGGTGGCGCTCGTGGCGATGGCCTCGGCCAGGGTCCTGGGGTACAACAGGAAGGATCTGCTCGACCTCGGGATGGGCACCCTGCTCCACGACGTCGGGAAAGTGGCCGTGGATGAATCGCTGTGGAACAAGAAAGAACGGCTGGACAACGAGGAGTACGAGGTGGTCAAGACCCACACGACGGCCGGATTCGACTTCCTCCGCAAGGCGAACGTCGGCCTTCTGCCGGCGCACGTGGCATTGCAGCATCACGAGCGGTGGAATGGTAGCGGCTACCCGCGCGGACTGAGGGAACAGGAGATACTGAAGCACGCGCGGCTCTGCGCCGTGTGCGACGTGTTCGACGCGATAACGTCCGATAGGCCGTACAAGCAGGCGCTACACCCATCGGAGGCGCTGGCGTTCATCTCCGAGAACGCGGGGTCCCTGTTCGACCCGGAGATGGTCGATGCGTTGCATTCCGTCATAGCGCCGTATCCGGTTGCCACCAGTGTGTTGTTGTCCACGGGCGAGACCGCGGTCGTCAAAAGGATAAATTACCGGGCGCTGGACAGGCCGCTGGTCGTACTCACGAAAGATCCTCAGAACAGGTACTACAAGACTCGCCGCGACATCGACCTCTCCGAGGTGGACGAAGTAACTATTACAGGATACGTTTCCTGGCAAGGCGAGGGCGCCGCGACGGACGGGGTCCCCGGCAACTAAACTGTGCGCCTTGCGTGTGAGCGCTCGCCCTATCTAGACTCCCAGGCTCTGCTTCAATATCTGTGTTGCTGCCTCTGGATGGGACAACCCGAGCACTCCAACGGAAGACATGACGTAGTCATTATCGATGAGCACCTCCGCCGAGGACGGGTACAGCGCCTGCCCGCCCCACGCTCCGGCGCAAGCCACGCGCTCCAGTATCGTGCCGATGATGCCGCGGCCCCCCGCCAGCCTGGCCAGCGCCCCACCCGTGCCGATTACCCATTTTACCCGCGTGAGGTCCTTGCCCTCGGCAATTCTGGACATCCCCGAGTATCCGGCGACGGTCCGCACTACCCCCGCGTGGCGCTGCAAGGCGACCCGGGCGCACTCAAGCGCCAGCCTCTCCACGAGCGCGGTCTCCGCCGGCGTCTCGGGAATGGCGTGGCCGGCGGAGACCATCGATTCCAGCAGGGACCGGGAATCCGCCCCCATCTCGCGGTCGAGCAGGCCCCAGCCGATCCGCTCCGCGACGTTCGCCGCATTGACGAAAACCCCGAGGTCGCCTTCCACAGTCCGCTTGGCGAGCGGCTCGGGTGAAGAAAGTATCTTGCTTATCTCCTCCGAGCCCTCGGTCACGGAATGGACGTCGGTGGTGGCGCCGCCGACGTCCAGCACGACAAGATCGCCGATCTCGCGATACAGGAGTCCGGCCGCGTTCATGACGGCGCCAGGGGTGGGTACGATCGCGCCGTCTACCATGTCCCTGATCTTCTCCATTCCGGGGGCGACCACTATGCGCTCCTCGAATACGCGCTGGATGGCCCGCCTGGCGGGTTCCACGTTCAGGTGATCGATCCTGGGGTAGACGTTGGCCACGGGCATCACCCGAAGACCCGCCCCGTGCAGGATCGAGGTTACCTCCTCGCGCGCGGCCACGTTGCCAGCGTATACGACGGGCGCATGAAGCCGCAGGGATGCGATGACGCGGGCGTTGTGCACGACGGTATGGCGCTCACCGTGGTCGACCCCACCGGCCAGGAGGATGATACTGGGGCGAATCCTGGCGAGGGTCTCACCATCCCGGGGGGTCATAGGCCCCGCCGTAATCATCCTGACGATGGCGCCGGCGCCGAGCGCCGCCTCGCGCGCGGCGCGGGCGGTCATTTCGTAAGCCAGGCCGTGCACGGTCATGCGCAGGCCACCGGCCGCGCTTGAAGACGCGAGCATGGAGTCCCACGTAAGCCTCGCGCCAAGGGAATCCTCGAGGGATTTCACCGCCTCTTGCAGTCCTGCGGTTACGTCGCCCTCCAGCACGGTTGTGCGGGCGATCCCCTGTCCCACGAGGCGCGACCGGCCGCTCCCGGCGAATACGCCGCTGAACGCGTTGACCAGAGTCGTGGTGCTCCCGACCTCGGCTACGAGGACGTCGACTCTCAAGAGGGGGGTATCCCCCGGCGGGCGGGGAGGTTCCTCACGCGGTGCCTCACGATGAAACTTGCGACGTCGCTGCCTTTCGTGCCACGCCCGAACCCCGCGTCCATCCCGCAGTCCCGCGCTACTTCGTCGGAGATCTGCGTACCCCCGGCGATCAGGAGCACCCTGTCACGTATACCCTTCTCCACGCAGGCGTCGTGAAGCCTCCTTAGATTGATGCGGTGTATGCCGGCGTGAGTGATTATCGTGGAGGCGAGTATCGCTTCAGCGTCGATCTCAACGGCTGCGTCGACCAGCTTCTCGATGGTGACCGATGTCCCAAGATAATGGCATTCGATTCCGTACTTTTCGATGCCGCCGTGCTTCACGTCGATGATCTCGCGCATTCCCGCCGAGTGTTCGTCCTCCCCGATCGTGGCGGCGACTACCCTGAGCGGCCGCTCCCCGACACTGCGCCTGATTTCGTCCTCCGGCAGGCGCGCCTGCTTCTCCGGTATAACCAGGTCGCGGGGATCGATGTCGTACTCCACCGTGCCCTTCACCTCGACCAGCGTCCCCTCGGCGGGGTGCATCGCCTGGCTGTGGACGACCTCGGCCTCGCGGATGCCCATGCGCCGGGCGATCTCCAGCGCGGCGTGTTGAGCCGTCTCCTCCGCGGCGGGAAGGAACAACCGCAGCTCGACGTAGCCGTCAGCGTACCACTGTACCTCGGGCCTGATCAGCCCGGACTCCCTGTGTCCGGCTGTCCTCGCAAGCCGCTCGTTCACGTTGTCCTCTTCGTCGAGCTCGTCTATGAACCTTATCTTCGAGGGGTCGCACAGTGTGCAGCCGTCGATGAGGTCGCAGGGCCGCGTGGCTGGTTCCATGCCCGGCCCCGCGCCGGTCATCGCACCCGGCCGCGCGCCCGGGTATTCCGCGCCGCGCGGCAGATTGTTCACGCCGAAATGGTAGCAGACAGGGGCCATGTAATCGGGGTCCCTCGGGACCACCGTGCCCGCGCCGGCTCCCCCGCCGGGAGAGCGAGGGATTCCGTCGCCGGCGCGCTCGGGGTAATACCCGGAGTCAACGAAGAAGCCGCGCGCGACCGCTTCGAAGTAGCCGGTCTCGGCGATTTCCTCCATGAACAGGAGCGCCCTCTCCTTGATTTCTCGCACCCTCGCCCCAAGCGGGCCGTCCATGTTGAGCGAGACCATCTCGCGGAGGCCGTCCATACCGGCGAGCGCCTGCTTCGCCGTGTCGATCGCCGCGATGTTGTTGAAGTGCCACGGCACCTGCCGGCCCTCGTCGGGCGTGATCGTGCTCTGGATGTCCGCCGAGGTGAGCCTGGTAATCAGCAGGTTGAGGACGTGCGTGACGGTCGCTTCGCGCTGGTCCGATTCGATGTAGCGGGTGTTCATCTGGGCTCTGAACTTGAAGCCCCGGAATAACTCGCGGACCGCAACGGCGTAGGGCAGGTCGATCCTGACGTTCGGGGCGGGCGGCGCGGTGGGCGGGACCGTCGAAAGGCAGATGTTCTCCTGCGGCACGCCCGCCCTCATGGAGAAGTAGCAGTTGATTGCGTGCTGCACGATGAGCTCGGGCATCACCTTCCACGCCTCCCGTGCGGTGGCGTTGGCGTTGTGAGCCCCGTCGATCTGTATCATGCCCTGCGATGCCATTATCGCCTTGGCCGCGGCGGCGTCGACGAATGACCGCAGCATGTTTACGTTCCTGTACAGTACGTTGTACTGCGGGTCCTGGTGGGCGCCGTTCACGCCTTCCTCCGCGAACAGCGTGGCCATCTCCGGACCCGCGACCCCTGACACGTAAGAGTGGAAGTTGATCGGCCGGCCCACTTCATCTTCGATGAGATCGAGCGCCTTCCGCGTGGCACGTAGCTGCTTCCTCGTTATGGGCACACCACCGACGCCCTCGGGCGTGCCTTCTATCAGCCCGTCGAAATGGCTCTGCCCCGCGGTGCGAATCACCATGATATGGTCGGCGCCGTGCCACGCCGCCATCCTCATTCTCCTGAGGTCGTCCTCGAACCGGCCCGAGGCGATCTCGGTCGTGACCACGCAGTCCGGCTGAGGGTCGATCCCGCCGAAGTTCCTCGCTGCGGGGAGCGGAATACCGCGTGGCAACTGCTCGCTTGTCTCCAGGTAGTCGAACTGCCACATCCGGCGCGGCTCGCGGGCGCCAGCCCTCCACGTCCACCCTTTCCGCCTCGGGCGGTAGTGCTCGAGACCCTCCAGGATCGCGTACACGTCGAGCTTCCTCGACGGGTCGAGGACGCCCGGGGGAACCTGGCCGGCGTGACCGGCTGGGCCGGAGGGGCCCGCCGGCTGTGTCGACGGCTCCAGCGGCTGCCCCGCACCGGCCGGACCTTCGGCGTTCATTGGATCTCAAACTCCTTCTGCACCTCGTCCCAGCCCCTGCCGGACGCCAGATCGGCGCCCGCTTCGTTTATGCTGCACCCCCGCCGGCACGCCAGGCGGTAGACCGCGTTTCCGGCGCCTTTTCCGAGCAGGCCTTTCTCCACGCACTTTTCCACAATCGCTCGCGCTTCGAGACTGGAGAGCCCCATCCTCAGCAGCACCGACCTTTCAATGGAGGGCGATGTGTGCGTCCTCGCGAGCTCGATGAGCGGGTCGACCACCCGCGCTGTGGCTGACCAGAACCGCCTGTGGAGTTCATCATCGGAGAGGCCGGCGATGGATTTACGCCTCTGTTCGAAATTGTCTGCGCGACGGACCAACTCCCAGGTTCACCCCCCACCTGCGATAGTCACGCCCAGGTCACTGAGGACGGAGGTCACGAATCCATCGTCTCTCCGGGTCTCCTCGGCGAGGAACCGCACATCTTCCACAGTCACCTCGGACACCCCCGAGTTCCGGACCGCATTCCTTATGAGCGATGCGCGGATGCGGTCCAGTTCCAGGTCGCGGACGGACATCTGGGCGGGGTGTTCGGGTATTATTATGGAGCGGCCGGGCACGCTGCCGGCCGGATTCCCTCGCCTGACCTCCACCCCGTTCCGCCGGGCGAAAGTGAGTTGCGCGGTGGGGTGTTTCCCCGCGCCCGTGTATTCTGTCTCCTGCACGACGATGATCTGGTCCCCGTCCATCTCCCGTGCGATCGCGACCGCGGCTGCCAGCGACGTGTTGCCCGCCGGACCCCGCTCCAGCCCCTCGAGCGACGCGAGCATCTCGGTGGCGTAGAACGCCTCGCCCTGAGTCACCGTTACATACCTGTCCATGTACCTCAGTGGCCTCGCCGCGTTGCGCGGGACGTCCGACCTGTCAGGCCAGGTGGCGAACGGGATGCCGAAGCCAGTGTGGCCGGTTGTAAAGGACTTCCTGTTGAAGTCCGAGTCCGACGCCATGTGCAGGCCCGCCAGGTCGACGCTTACCCCGATGACCGTGGGACGCGCGCTCCGGCTGGGACGCGCGCTCCCGGCGATCGTCTTCAGTATTCCCCTCGCCGTCCCGGTCACGTTGCCGCCGCCGGCGTGGGTGATGCAGACCGCGTCCGGGTTTCGCCCGTACTCCCGCCTGACCTGCTCCACGACCTCGGCACCAAGGGTCTCAACGCCCGCGATCCCGAACGGTGTGTACAGCGATGCGTTGAAGTAGCCCGTTTCCTCGAGTAGCCTCAGGAAAACGTAGAACAGCTCCGGCCCCACGCTCAGTTGCACGACCTCCGCGCCGTAGGCCTCGCACGCGCGGGCCTTCTCCATTATCTCGGGCTGGCCGATCCCCCGGCTGTCGTACGCCTCCTGCACAACGATGCACTTGAGGCCGCGGACGGCCGCCTGCGAGGCGACGGCGGCTCCGTAGTTGCCGCTTGTGGCTGCTATCACACCCTTGAACCCAAGCCTCTTCGCATGGTAGACTGAAACGCTGGCGCGCCTGACCTTGAAACTTCCGGAGGGGTTGCACGCCTCGTCCTTTACCAGGATGGTAGCACCTTTGCCGGGGGGCGAGATGCTCCTGACGAGCCTGGTTATGTTCCTGAGTTCGATCAGCGGTGTGTTGCCCACGCCGGTCTCGGCCTGGATACCCCTCACCTCGTCCAGCGTGTACCCTGCCTCGCGCATCATCCCCTCGTAATCGAACGAGAGGCGCCCTGTCGAGAACCGGTCGTAGTCGATCCCGACCGAACGAAGGATGATCTCGGGCCGCCGCGCCATCACCGCCTGGTAGCTGTACATCCCCTGGCGCTGCGCGTCGACCGGCTCTTGCCACGCGGGATTGAACGGAGAAGCGCCAGAGGCGGCGGCGCTCATTTCTGTGCCTCCGCCTCGCGCTCCAGGAGGGCCCGAAACTCCTCCCCCGCGACCAGGAGTTCGAGCACCGGCTGCCCGAAATCATGGGGGTAAGCGGGATTTATCGCGACGAGTGTCCCTTCCACCAGGCGGCCGGTCATGGTCCTCACGGTCGCGTGGTCTCCAAGCATGGCGTCGTGCTCCAGGAACCCTTTGACCCGCATCTCGAGCGGCACACCTTGCGTGTCCTCCGGGACCTGCGGCGCCCTTTCGCCCGGCTTCAGCAGGACGTCATACACCTGTACCCAGTCCCCTGCCCTGCCCATCAGTCGACCACCCCGGTTATGCCCTCGGCGCCAACGGATCTGGTGGTGTCCTGCGGCCGCGCCGCTACCCCGCCGGCCGCCGCCCCGCCGGCCCCTGCCCCGGCCACGATTTCGTCACCGGGGTAGCGGTAGGCCGGCATCACCCCGAGGACTTCGCGGATGTCGGACATCCATGCCCTCGGGAGCGGGAGGTCGTTCATGGTGACGATCCCCGCCGGGGCGTTCAGCACGTGGGGGATCATGTTCACCGCCACTGCGATAGTGCCGGTCCCGCCCGGGATTTCGGGCTTGATGCTGAGATTGATCCCCGGTTCGCCCTCAATGCTTATGTAGTCGCCGGTCTCGATGCCTTCGACCTCGGGGTGTATCTGCTGCGGGTGTTCGAGGGTAATTACCTCCTTGCCGTCCACGAAACCCTTCCCAATGTGCTTGCAGCCCGCCACCATGCCCGGAGCGACTTGCACGTGCGGTGTAGCCCTCCGGACGGTAGAGATGATGGGCTCGCGCGTTTCCTCCACCCTGTCGAGTCTCCAGCCCAGGGCGCGTGCTATCAGCGCCATGGACTCGGGGAACCCTATGTGCCCCACAATAGTCCCGCGCTTGACCCCTTCCTGGAACTCCTCGGGGCTGGTCCCCACCCCCTGCGTCCGCATGACCGTCGGCCCGAAAGGTGAAAGGTCGTTTATCCGGGAGGCGTGAATGCGGTCAACCCTGGTACAGGCGCCGGTGAGTGTCACAATCAGCGCGTCGAGAACGAATCCGGGGTTCACGCCCGTCCCGAGTATACTAACTCCGTGTTCCTTAGCCGTTGCGTCGAGCGAGGCGGCCAGGTGAGGGCTACCCATCCAAGGGTACGCCATCTCCTCCGCGATGGAGATCACGTCGAGGGACGCCCTTGCGCACTCCTCGAGTTGCTGGTAGACCTCCTTCACGAACGAGCCGGTGGAGTGGATTACGATGTCCGCGCCGGCCTTGCCGATGACCGTTCCGGGGTCCGTAGTGACTGTTACGCCGGTACGTTCGTCGAGGTCCAGGGCCTCGCCGAGGTCCATACCCGCCTTGAGCGGATTCGCCCTGATCGCCCCGACGATCTCGACGCCGGGCCGCCGCATGAGGACCCTGCCGACACCCGACCCCATCGCGCCGAGTCCCCACAGGATAACCCTGATGGACACAGTACCGCCCCCCGAATCATCTTTCCCCGATCAGTGGTTTCCAACGAAGGGGCGGTCTAAACGCAATGTGAGTCATGCAGCCTTGCGGCCCGTGTGAAGAGCGGTGGCTATTGCGTGCCGGCCTTCACCTTATGTGATAGGGTCCCCGAAGGTCTATGTCGTCGACGAAAACCTCGGCGTAAAGGCGAATCTGCTCGATTAGATCCGTTACCGCCTCATGCCCATCTCGGCCATTCGCAGCCAAGCCCAGCGGGTCATACCGCACTGTTACAGACCCATCGTCTTCGGGCAATAGTACGTACGTCTTTCCACGAGGTCTGGCCGCATCCAGTATCGCGCAGTATCGCGCGCCCTCGGGCTACACATTCAATGACTTTCGCAAGGGGATAAGTCGCCTGGGGTCCGTTCCAGTCCGCCACAAGGGGCGCCATGAAGTTTGGCGCCATGTGGATGAACAAGGCCGTGTTCAAACCGTATGCATAAGCCGAAAGCATAACGACGAGATCCCTCGCAGCCTCCTCCATGAAATGCTGCGCCGAGCCAGCCTGACCAAGGATGAGTTCGCCCGGGCGCTGGAATAAATAACAATCAAGCGATGCAGTGCGAGCACGACCCAACAGCGTGAGTCCTCGTCATCTCAAGAGCCTGGACACCCGGGCTGGTAGTTGACCCTCCAAGACTGGAGTCCCCTGACGCCCTCGCTGGCTGAGCCGCCATTTCGAAGCCAGCATGCCCGGGCTATCGATCGGTCAGCGTTTTCTCGCTCCAGCGTAGTTTGATACCCGGGCTGCACGAATCTGACAACAGATTGCAATCTTCTCCATTTGGTGAATTATGGTATGATTAAGTTGTACGATCATATTCCCACGGGGGGCATTTGGCATGGATGGCCAAGATGACATCACGTCGAAGAGGCAGGGTTTCATAGACAGTCTCATTGGCCAACTTAAGGACCCGATACACAAGCGGCTGGTTGAGGTTTACGCAGGTTCAGAACCAATAACTGGCGTGCAGGCCGAGCTTGACGAGATTCTCGTCGAGGTGCTGCGCCATGAAGATTGAGAGCATTACAATTCAGGGATTCCGAGGCTTCAACGAGGCAAGAACGTTCACTTTTCACAACGCCCTTACGCTCATCCATGGCCCCAACAGCTACGGGAAGACCAGCATATCCGAGGCTTTGGAGTGGCTCCTCTATGGAGTGACGTCTAAAGTTGAGAAGGCCGAGTCCAAGGATGAGTTTAAGGGCTGCTACCGAAACTGCCATCTAGCGCCCAGCCTCGCCCCGTTTGTTGAGGCAGTTTTCGTCGATGGATCTAACAGATATGAGCTGCGGGGAGATCTGGGAGAGAACGACCAGATCACGCGCTCCTTTAACGGCTCGAAGGTCGACAATTGGCCGCTCGGCTTCAGTGCAACGCCGAAGCCATTCGTTCTCCAACATGCCCTGAAGTACTTACTCTGGGCTAAGCCTGATGAGAGGTTCCAGGCCTTTGCCCGCCTTCTCGGACTGGAGGACCTCGATCAAGCCCAAAAGGATTTCACGTCTCTGGCTACCAAACCCGAAGCCAGAGTCCCACGCGAGGTTAAGGAGGTCCTCGACAATGCATCTCGCATCGAGGCCAGCCTTGCCTTGAGAGTGCCATTCGCTGCCATATCTAAGGCTCTGAAAAAGGGGAAGGCGGGCTTGCCAGAGGTGTATCGCCTGTTACTCGCGGAGGCGAAGAAACGGGCGCCTCAGGGCACTCCTGACGATCGTTTGGGCCTAGAGCTGAATCGACAGTGCGAAGAAGCCAGGAGCAGGGTGCTGGGAGGTCGCCTGTCTATAGAGGGATTTTCCGAACAGGATATCAAAGCCAATGCGGACGATGAACAATACTTTCTCAGCCTGCTTTCGGAGGAGTTCGCATCCAAGTACATGGAGTTGGCGGCTCTTGATACTGTGAGTAGCCTCATGGAAATCGCTCAATTCCTTGGCGTGGGCCTACGCCTCACAGAACGGAACCCGGACATCTGCCCGTTTTGCGGTCAAGACATGGGTTCCAGCCTTCTCGAGCATGTCCGAGAGCAGCATGCGGAGGTCTCTCGGCAAACCGAGCATGTCAGAGGGCTTACAAAGCAACGTGCAGAACTCGAGTCGCTCTTGACTAATCTGGAAACCCGAATCTCGTCATTCCATACCCGCCACGTCAGGAAGGCTGCAAACCTACCCAGCAGTGAATCGATGATGGCTCAAATCAAGACCATCCTCGGCACGCAAAACGAGCACCATTTCAAATCGCTCGAGAAGGCTGTCCAGCAGATAGAACCTAGTAAGCAGAATCTGGGGAAAGCGTACGCCAAAGTCTCCGAGGCGTTCAAGGCTCTCAATCTTCGAATAGGCAGCGGGACCCCGGACTCTTCTCTTCTAAAGGATCTGGCGGGGTCACTTAACACTTACATCGTGACTGCCAGGAGCTTCTCGGACTTGGTTGCCAATATTTTGCAGCCGGTTACGGATGTCATTAGGATCCTGCAAGCCGAGATAGACAAGGCTGCAGGAACTGAGGAAATCGCAGCGCTTGTAGATCTGTTCCAGCACTGGGGCACGATGAAAAAGGCGTGTGCGATTCGTGACATCTTGGAGGGCCTCAAGGATCTGAAGAAGTCCGTCGACACATACGTTGCCAGCACCGTGTATTCTCTGGTGTCAACCGATCTGACGACAAAGGTAATGAAGTGGTATGACCTGATAAGGACGACGGTCGATCCTGACGTGCACTTCAATGGTTTCGACATGGAACGAACCAAGTCAGGTGAGCTGAAAGCGCGCCGAATACAGGTCAAGGCAGCCTCTTATGGAAAGGACCTGGTAAGTGCCGTCTCGTCACTTAGCGAATCGAAACTCAATGCTCTGGGCCTCGCTATTAGCATATCAACCAACCTATCCAAAGACTGCCCCTTCGGCTTCCTCTTTATAGACGACCCCATCCAGTCGTGGGATGATCAACACGAAACGCAGTTCATCGAGGTGATCCTCAAGCTAGTCGAGGAAGGCAAGCAGGTTATCCTATTATCCCATCAGTCCCCATGGCTTGACAGCGTTCGAACGCGTTGTCGAATGTTGAATGGGCGCTATTATCAGATAACGGGATACACTAGACTGGGTCCGCACGTTCAGGGGACTTCGTGGGAGAAGTGGAGTAACCGCCTGGATCTGGTCGACGCTATACTGAAGGACCCGGGCGCACTCGAGGTGAAGATGCAGCAGGCAGAGGAAGAGATACGGCTGGTCGTGACTGATGTGACTTCCCAGATCTATCTAAGACACAAGGGACAATGGAAAGACCCGGGCAAACTTAACTCTAAAGATGTTGCCAGACTACTGACGGAATGCGGAGTCGATTCAGGTCTAGTCCAGCGGATAGTCATGACATTCAAGACTACAGACGAAGCCCACCATGTGTCGTCCAAGTATCAGCCCGACAGACAGAGGCTAAGGTGCTATCATTCATGGGCTCACGAACTCGGGAAGCTGCTGGATGACCGAAAGCCTTGACGAAGAGGTGGTGCTGCTAGGAGAGGAATACAGACTCCGGCGCCACAAAGCGCCGGAGTCTGTATAGGCAGCGACCTTTCGCTCAGTATCAAGAACGCAACCTGGGGTGGATGCCCGTCCGGGTGAAGGCCTGCCGAACACCTACGGTGAGCGTGAGATTACGGCCTTCTCCACGTACTCCGACGTCATCAGCCGGAGCATCGCGGGGTATTGTACCCAGAACTCCACGAAGCCCCCGGGCCGCACCGGTGCGGCCGCGTCGGTCACGTCCAGAATGAGATGGTCGCTCGATGCGCCGATTATCGAGACGCCGGGGTCGCACGGCTTCAGGCCGCCGATCTCGACGTCCTGCTTACCGACTGCGGCGATGGCCCGCACCCGTACCCCTCTGTCGACGAACGCGGGCTTGAGGCCGAACGCGTCAACCCCGGTTGGCCCCTCGGGCCTGGAGGGCTTGTGCTGCACCTCGATGACCTCGGCAACCAGCCTGAACGTGTCGCTCCGGGTCCCCGGGACGACGCGCTGATTCGACGTGTCGGTCCCGTTCAGTATGGCCTCGCCTATCCGAAGGTGCGTCACGCCCGCAGGCATTTCGCCTGACTCCATGAGGATTGTGGTCGCGGTGTTCCCGCCAGAGACACCAACGGGGAACCCCAACTCCCGGCCAACCCCGGCAGCCAGATCCACCAGAACCTGCACGTTCTCCCTGGTAGGTAGCACGCCGCTGAGGCAGGCCACGTTGGTGCCGAGCGCCTCGAGCCTGACACCCTTGAACGACGCGATCTGCCGGCACACACTCCGCACGCGCTCCGGCATCAAGCCCTCACGACGCTCCCCGACGTCAACCATGAGCGTGACGCGATGCATGCGCCCGATCGCAGCCGCCCGTTCGCCGATAGCGCGGATCACTTCCGGTTCAGAATTCAGGCTGTGGTCCGCAAGGGATACGAGTTCGTCGAGTTCCGACGGGGATGGCAACCGGATCAACATCAGCTCAGTTGTTATCCCCGCCCGCCGCAGCCCGGCCAGGTTGACGAGCCTGGAGTCGGCCAGCATTGAAACCCCGCCGCGGAGCATGGCTCCCGCGACGGCGGGGTGGCCGCACGCACCCTTGGTGACGCCGATGACAGCGATCCCCCACCGTGCGCACTCGTTCACGACCCTGCGTGCGTTCTCCTCGATGCGTCCAGGGTATATCTCTATCCTCGGGTATCCCACGCCTGCACCTCCCGCACCCGCGCGGCGGCCCGGCGGGCGGCGCTAACGCCTGTCATCAGTCGTCGGCGCCCGTCTTCGCGCCGCTCTTTGCGCTCGTTTCCACCGCAGCGGCGGCCCCGAAACCTTCCACCTGGGACATGATCATACCCAGGAAGATGAGTGCGTCACCGACGAACCCCTTCAGTCCGATGGCCTCGTGGAGGATGAAGTAGCTCGCGATGGCTGCGAATACCGGCTCGGTGGCGAGGAGCAGCGCCGCGCGAGTCGGCTCAGTGACCTGCTGCGCCCAGTTCTGGACCAGCATCGCTCCTATCACGTTGCACACCGTAAGATAGACCATACATGCGAGCGGGGCCGCCGGAAGTACGCCCGGCAGCGGCTCAAGGAACAAACCCACCACGACTGTCAGGATGCCGGCGAAACCTATCTGCAGTGTCGCGATCGTCACCGGATCCTCGGAGGGCGCGAACTTACCGACCGCTATGATGTGCATCGCAAACCCAACAGCGCACAGCGTCCCCAGCACCTCACCCAGACCGAATCTGAGGCCCCCGGGCTCAAGGCAGAGCACCCCGAGGCCCACCAGCGAAGTGACGGCCCCCGCCGTTGAGAGCCAGCCGGGCTTCTTCCGCAGCAACACCGCCTGGAACATCGGAACGAAGACCACGTAGAGGCCGGTCAGGAATGCGACCATGTTGACCGAGGTGAGCTGCATAGCGATGGTCTGGGGCATGTACGCGATGCCGAGGAAGAAGCCGATGATGGCGCCCGCCTTGATCGTGGACCACTTCGCCCTGAGTATCCTCGAAGGGAACAGCGCGGTCAGCAGCACGAAACTGGCCACGAAGCGCAGCCAGAGGAAGGTCAGGGGGCCGAGCCAGCCGAGGACGTATTTCACGGCCACGAAGCTCGCGCCCCACGAGACAGCCACCATTAACAGCAGGAACTCACCGAGCACTCGTCGTTTACCGTAACCCGGACTCAAATCGGAACCCGGACCCACCCAATCAGCTCCTCAGGCCTTCCTACGCTTCAGCCTCTCGGTATCCTTCGGTTCAAGGCTCGACGCCTGGTCGTTGAACAGCTTCGCCAGGCCTATCGAGTACTCGTCCGCCTTGCCCTCGCAGTAATCGCAGCCCTCAGGGCAGTTCGACTGGGCGTCTTCCGGCTCGGTGTACGCGCAGATAACGCCCTCGTAGTTCCGGAGGATGACCTTGTTGTCGCTCATGGATATGAGATATTGGGGCATGATAGGTATCTTTCCTCCACCGCCCGGGCCGTCGAGCGCGAAAACCGGCACCGCGAAGCCGGAAGTGTGGCCCCTGAGCATCTCGACGATCTGGATACCCTTCGCCACCTTCGTACGGAAATGCTCGAGCCCCCAGCTCAGGTCGCACTGATACATGTAGTACGGCCTGACGCGTATCTTGACGAGCTCGTGGACCAATTTCTTCATAACGGTGGGGCAGTCGTTGATCCCCCTCATCAGCACGGTCTGATTACCCAGCGGGATGCCGGCGTCCGCCAGCATGTTGCACGCGCGCGACGAATCGGGGGTGATCTCAGACGGGTGGTTGAAGTGCACGTTCAGCCACATCGGGTGGTACTTCTTGAGCATACTGCATAGCTCGGGCGTGATCCTCTGCGGGAGCACAACCGGCGCGCGCGAACCCAACCTCACTATTTCGACGTGGGGTATCTCGCGGATCTGCCTGATGACGTACTCGAGCCGGTCGTCGGGCAGAAGGAGTGGATCGCCGCCCGATAGCAGCACGTCGCGTACCTGAGGAGTCCTCCGGACGTACTCGATGCCGGCCTCGATCCTTTCAAGCGGCGCGGCCTCGTCCTGCACACCGACAAGCCTCCGTCTCGTGCACTGCCTGCAGTACATCGAGCACTGGTCGGTCACCAGGAGAAGCACCCTGTCAGGATAACGGTGCGTCAGGCCGGGTACAGGTGAGTCCAGGTCCTCGTGCAGCGGGTCCGCCATGTCCGCCGGGGAGTGGGCGAGTTCGTGAATCGTCGGCACGCCCTGCCGCCTGATCGGGCACTGCGGGTTGGCCGGGTCCATCAGCGACACCCAGTACGGGGTGATCGCCATGCGCAGCGTCTTCAGGATCCGCCTTATCGCCTCTTCCTCTTCAGGCTCGAGTGGTATCGCCTGTTTGAGTTCCTCCAGCGTCGTGACCCTGTTGCGCACCTGCCAGCGCCAGTCGTTCCACTCCTCAGGAGTGACGTCGCGCCACAGCGGTATGTCCTTGTATGACCTCATAATGGTTACCTCCACGTTGATGCCGGGCAATCTGCGGGCAGGCCGCCGGATAGGCTACCGGGAAGACTCAGGCTCCGGCGGCCTCGGGCCCGAGCGGCAGGGACGAAATGCCGTGTTTCTTCATGATCCCCCTGACGACGCTATCCAGAGCGCTGGACTGGTTCGCGGAAAGCGACGCCGGCGGCGGAGCGGCCAGCACCTTCGCCACCGCTTCACCAGCCTTTGTAATCATGTCGGTCGCGCCGCGCGCCAGCCAGTTCTTCCTATCCCTCCGGTCGACAACAGGTCCCGGGACGTATTGCTCCTGCTTGAAGAACTTCAGCGTATGCGGGTTCGACAGGTAATCGGCGCCGGGCCCGGACGACTTGATGAGGTCGAGCGCGAGCGCATCGTCCGAGGTGTCGACGCCTTTGAGCAGTCTGTAAACCATCCCGCATATCTCGTTGTCCACAACGAGTTTCGTCAGGCTCTGGCAGGTCAGGAAGTCGTACATGCCCGGACCGGATATCACGTTGATGCCGCCGAGGGCGCCCAGCACGGAGCCGAGGGATGACTCGACTCCCGCCTGCATGTCGAGGAGCTTCGAATCGGTCGTGGCCGTGTACGTGTGAGTGGGTAGACCGTAGAACTTGCCCATCTGCGCGTAGCACACGTCCACCATCATGGTCTCGACCGATCCCATCGGAGTGGTTCCGAACCGCATCTCGAAGAACGATGGCGCGCCGCCGTAGATCACCGGCGTCCCCTTACGAACGACCTGCGCCAGTACTACACCGCTCAGGGTCTCCGCCGTGTGCTGTAGCACCGACCCCGCGATGGTCGCGGGGGCGTTGGCGCCGCTCAGCGGCATGGATATGAACTCCACCGGGAGGCTGTAGCGCGCGCAGTCCATTATGTTGTGCGTGCTGATATCCGTCCACATCAGGGGCGGCGACGGGCAGACGTCAAACACCGCGACGGGCTTTTCGGCCAGGACCCGGTCCCCGCCCACCACAGCCGCCAGCATGTTCTTCATGTCGGTAAGCCCTTCAATACTGAATGCACCGGTGATGACCGGCTTGTTGGAGTACTTCAGGACGATGTACAGCCTGTAAAGGTCGCCGACCGCGCGCGGGACGTCGGAGACGACCACCGCGGTGGACTGAAGGTGAATGTGCGGCAACCTGTCGACCAGCCTGACGATATCCCTGAGGTCGGCGGAGACCGCTTCCTTCGCATCGCGGCCGTCGCCAGCGCCGGATTTCAAAGCGGTGGAACCGGGGGCGTAGTGGAACTCGTTCCCCTCGAGCTTCACGGCGGGCTTACCGTCCGTGGTGTACAGCGTGACGCCCGGAGGGCAGCCCGCGATGGCGTCGAGCACCATCTTCTTCGGGAACCTCGCCCTGCCGGCCTTGAAGTCGACGACAGCCCCCGCGCCGGCGAGGATCTTCAGCGCCTCGTCGCTCCTGAACATCACGCCGGTGTTCTCGAGGATGTCGAGGGCACTCTCGTGTATCCTGCGGATGTCGCTGTCGCTGAGAATTCTGAGTTTCGGTTGAGCGTCAAATCCCATCCTGGCCACTTCAGCGCACCCCCAGCATCTGCCGTGCCTTTTCGACTGCCTCCTGAGCGTTGGCCGCGTATGCGTCCGCGCCTATTTCCGAAGCCCAGCGCTGCGAGACCGGCGCGCCGCCGACCATGACCTTCACGCCGTTCCTGAGGCCTTCCTTCACCAGGCACTCGATCACCGTGCGTTGCTCACCCATCGTGGTCGTGAGCAGCGCACTCAGGCCCAGGACGTCGGGATTGTGATGCTTCACGGCCTCGACGAACGCTTCCCTGGTCACGTCCCTGCCGAGGTCGATCACCTCGAAGCCGGCGGTCTTCATCATGATCCCCACGATGTTCTTTCCGAGGTCGTGGAGGTCGCCGCGCACGGTGCCCAGCATGCAGCGCCCGACCGGCGCCTTGGCTTCGCCTCCGGCCGCCTCGAGCGCGTCAGCACACGCCTGGAATACTCGAGCGCTCAGCAGCACTTCGGGCAGGAAAACCTCCCCGTCCTCCCACATCCTCCCGAGTCGGTTCATGGCCTCCGAAAGCCCGTACTCCAGGATGGCCGCCTTGTCCATGCCCGCGGTCAGCGCCTCGCGCACACGGGCACCGGCGCTGTCTTCATCCCCCTGAATTACGGATTGAATCAATCCTTCAAGAATAGCAGTTGAATCCATCGACGCACCCCTTCCAGCGAAATGTCGGTGACAGGGACGAGACGACACCTGTGTACCAGGCTGGGGAAGCAAGAACCGTGCCACTGCGGGGCCCGGTGGTGCGGGGCCGGCCGGTGCCAGCCCCGGCCCCGACTGCTGGAGATAAACGGGCAGGTGCTGAGGGTGAATGAGACGTTACCTGAGAGTCGGCTGGCGGTCTATCTTGCGCCGCTGCCCGCGGCCGGGCGCGAGATGCCCAGCGACTTGATCTTTCGCTGGAGCGTTTGCCTGGGGATTCCGAGGACCCTCGCGGCCCGCGACACATTGCCGCCCGCGTTCTCGACGGCGGACCTGATCATCTGCTCCTCGGCGTCGCGGAGCGCTTTCCTGACGGGCAGGTTACGGTCGACGCTGAGGGTGAGGGATGACTCGGCCGGTCTCGGCGCCGACTGCTGGAGGTACACGGGCAGGTGCTGGGGGTATATCAAGCCCTCTTCAATGGCCACGGCCGCCCCCTCGATCGCGTGTTCCATCTCGCGCACGTTGCCGGGCCAGTCGTATTCCATGAACACCTCCATCGCCTCGGGA
The DNA here is from genome assembly GCA_013178305.1 of Bacillota bacterium. Lineage (NCBI taxonomy): Bacteria > Bacillati > Bacillota > Bacillota bacterium. Next base: position 843,139 of record JABLXB010000001.1, read on the forward strand.
GACACGCCGATCACCTTGCTCCCGAGCTTGTCGTTACACTTGGCGATGAAGTGGTGGACCAGGAGGGGTATGTCGTCCCGCCTGTCGCGCAGCGGCGGGATCTCAACGTACACCACGTTGAGCCGGTAGTACAGGTCGGCCCTCAGCCTCCTCTCGGCGAGCGCCTCTTCCGGCTTGATGTTGGTGGACGATATCACGCGCACCTCCACGGGGCGTACTCTAGTGTCTCCGACCCTCCGGACCCTGCCGTCCTGAAGCACCCTGAGCAGTTTGGCCTGCAGGTCGAGCGCGAGTGAGTTCACTTCGTCGAGGTAGAGCGTGCCGCCGTCGGCGAGTTCGAACAGGCCCGGCCTGTCCTCGGCCCCGGTGAACGCCCCCTTGATGGTCCCGAACAACAGCCCTTCCACCAGGCTCTCCGGAAGCGCGGCGCAGTTCTGCGCTATGAAAGGCGCTACAGCACGGTGGCTGGCGTTGTGGATGGCCTGCACTAGGAGCTCCTTTCCCGTGCCGGTCTCGCCGTACACGAGGACAGTGGAGCTGCTCCTCGCAGCCTTCATGGCCAGCGACTTTATCCTGACGATCTCCGCGTTGCGGCCGATTATGTCGTCGAATGTATACAGGGCGGACTGCCCGCCCGCGGGCCGGCCGGCCTTCGACCTGCGCTGCGACAACTGCAGTTGCAGGTCTATTACCTTTTCCGAAAGCTCCTTTACTCTGGTGATGTTCTTGGATACCTCGACCGCCCCCTCGACGCCCGCGTTCGTTGTCAGTGGCAGCGTCGAGCTCACCGTCGTAATGACACCGCCCTTCTTCGTGACGTACGTCTGCTGCTGGTTTAAAAGAGGTTTGCCCGTGCGCAGGACCCGTAGCAGGGTGCTGGTTTCCTCGCTGAGGGACGGGTATACCTCGAGGATGTGCCTCCCGATGACCTCTCTGGGGTCGAGGAAGTCCAGGGCCGCCGCGGCGTCGTTGTAGAATACCGTGACACCATTGCTGTTCACGACGTGGATGGCCTCGTCGACCGTATTCAACATCGTATAGAACAGGGTCTTGCCCAGGGCGTCGAACCCTTCCTCCAAGGCGGCACCTCCTCCTGAGCATCCTTACGGGCAACGAGCACGTACTTCAATCTCATTACGCCCGGTTCCTTCAAGTTGGGCGACCCTTGTCTCACCAGTGGGCACTCCCGCCCGCGACCGGGCACAACCCAGCCGGCCTGACCGCCCCGCGGGACGGCACGGCCGACCGTCAGCGCGGACCGTCCCGCGTATTATGGTGCCTTGCTGGGGTTCATCCAGGGACACAGCCGCGGGCCGCCCGCGCAGAACAAGCCCTCGCCGGTCGCTCGCGGGCACAGAACTTGCTCGTCCTCGATCAGTGCCATGAGCGCGGGAACTGAGGTTACCGTACGCTACGCAAAGCAATCCGATGTCGACCGCATAGTCCCGCTCCTCGCAGAGCTGGCGGGGATGTACGGGGTTGCCCCGGCCATCCCGCTGCTCAAAGCGAGCGTGAGCCGCGCCATAGGCTGGCCCGAGCGCGTCAGGTTCGTCGTCGCCGAGGACGGTGGCGCGCTCTTGGGGATTGCGTCACTCCACCTCGGCCATTTCTCCACTTTCTCCAATACCGAATACGCGCACGTCGAAGACGTATACGTCCTCCCGGAGTACCGCGGGCGCAAGGTGGCCTGGCGAATGCTCGAGTTCATGAGGGGCGCCGCAAAGGAGATAGGTTGCTCGAGGCTCGAGCTGCACGCTCTGGAGACCAACGCCGCGGCGCGCAACCTTTACGAAAGGTTCGGCTTCAAATCCATCGAATCAATCGTCTACACGTTGAAGCTGTAGTGGGCTCTCGTAGCCGGCCAGGACCGGGCGCCGGGTAGTGGCACAGCGCTTGCATCGGACCCTCCCCGCCGGACAAAGGCGTGAAAGGAGGTTTACCCGTTGTCAGACGAAAAACGGATTAAGCCCATCAGCCCCAAGCTCAGGCTCGAGATCCTGAGCAAGGAGGACATCCAGAGGATCCACGAGGCCTCGCTCGATATCATGAACGATGTCGGCGTGCGGTTCCCTTCCAGGAAGGCGCTCGACATCCTCCAGGCGGCCGGGGCCAAAGTGGACTACAGCACCATGGTGGCCAAACTGCCGCCCGACCTCGTGATGAAGGCGGTCAAGGCAGCTCCTTCGGTGTACACCCTCGCCGGGCGGAACCCCGAAGACGATCTTCTCCTCGACGGGCGGCACTGCTACCTTTCGACCGACGGGTGCGGGATTGAGACCTACGATCTCTGGTCGGGACAGAAGAGGCTGTCGACCAAGAAGGACATAGAGGAATCGGCCATCCTGGCCGACTATCTCGATTCGATCGCGTTCTACTGGGGACCGATGGTTTCCGCCCAGGACGTGCCGGCGGAAGTCCGCCCGCTGCACGAGCTCGAGGCGGCGTTCCTCGGGACTTCGAAGCACGTTCAGCCCGAGACGATCATTTCGGAGCGCATCGCGGAGATCTGCATGGAGATCGCCGGCGCTGTCGTCGGCGGCAAGGAGAAGCTCCGCGAGAGGCCGGTATTCTCGGTGATGCAGTGCGCGGCCGATCCGCTCGGAGAGGACGGCGGCAGCATCGAGGCCTCACTCGTCGCAGCGAAGTACGGCGTGCCGACCGGTTTCATGCCGATGCCCATGTCGTGCGGCACAGCCCCCGCGACCCTGGCCGGCAACCTCATCATGACCACCATCGACAGCCTGGCCCCGATCGTCCTGATGGAGATCGCCCACCCCGGGGCGCCCGTGTTCTTCGCGGCGGCGCCGACGGTAATCGACCTCCGTACGGGAGGGTACACTGGGGGTTCTCCCGAGGATTACCTGCTCGGCGGGGCGTTCAACCAGATCTGCGACTTCTACAACATACCGCTGTCCATGGGCGCCATGGCCACCGGCGCGAAGCTGCCCGACTGGCAGGCAGCGCTCGACAACTCGTTCTCCACGTTCATGCCCGTCCTCACCTGCACCGACATGCTTACCGGCGCCGGAATGCTGAACGGTTCCAAGATCATGTCGTACCAGCAGGTGGTCATGGACTGCGAGATTTACGGCATCACCAGGAAGGTCGCCGAGGGGATCAAGGTGGACGCCGACACCCTCGCCGTCGACGCGATCAAGAAGGTCGGCGTAGGCGGGAACTTCCTCGCCGAGAAGCACACCAGGAAGTACATGAGGGATATCTGGCGGCCGACGGTCGTCGACAGGACACCGTACAACGTATGGGAACAGTCGGGGCGGAAGGGCGCGTACGAAAAGGCCACCGAAATCGCCCGGCACGCACTGGAGAATCACAGGCCCATGTCCATCGACCCGGCCGCACTCGCGGAAATCCGGAGGATAATCCGCGCCGCCGAAAAGGAGTTTCTCGGCCGGTGACGTAATCCCCAGCACAATTAAGGAGGAAGGTCCGATGGAATACGCTGACCTCTATAGCAGGATGAGCCAGTCGGTGCTGGACGGTGATGCCGACGAGGCTGAGAAGCTCGCGAACTCGGCGCTCGAACAGGGCGCCCCGCCCCTCGATTGTGTCGAAAAGGGGTTCGTCAAGGGAATAGAAGAGGTAGGGAGGATGTTCGAGAAGGGCGAAATGTTCCTACCCGAACTGGTCGCCGCGGCCGATGCGATGAAGGGCGCGCTCGACATCCTCAAGCCGGCGCTCGAGAATAGCGCGGTGGGCAGGAAATCCTTCGGCAGGGTCGTAATTGGCACGGTCAAGGGGGACATACACGACATCGGCAAGAGCATCGTGGGCAGCCTACTTACGGCTTCGGGGTTTGACGTGCTCGACCTCGGCGTGGACGTCGACACGAACCTGTTCGTCGCCAAGGCCAAGGAGTTCGGCGCGAACATGGTAGGCCTTTCGGCGCTTCTGACGACGACCATGCCCGCGCAGCGCGAGGTGGTCCGGCTGCTCAAGGAAGCGGGGCTGCGCGACAAAGTCAAGGTGCTGGTCGGAGGCGCGCCCGTCACTGAACGATGGGCCGGCGAAATCGGCGCCGACGGATACGCCGAGGACGCCATAAGAGCGGTTGCGGCCGCGAAGAAGCTGTTGGGAGTGGCGTAGTGGCATGACGGTGGCTGGGGTCCGGACCCCAGCCCCTTGATTCAGCGGCACTATAAATGGGGGTAGATGTATGCTCATCGTAGGCGAACTCATCAACACCAGCAGGAAGAACATCGAGCCTGCCGTCGCGTCCCGCGACGAAGCATTCCTGAGAGATATCGCGAAGAAGCAGGTCGAGGCAGGCGCCGCCTACGTCGACGTGAACGCGGGGACGTTCGTTGACGCCGAGGTTGAGCTCCTCCCGTGGCTCGTGCAGATAGTCCAGGCCGAGACAGGCTCGTCGTGCAGCGTCGACAGCGCCAACCCCAGGGCTATCGAGGCGGCGCTCGCAGTGCACAAGGGTAAGGCGATGGTCAACTCCATTACGGCCGAGGACTCCCGCTATAACAACATCGTCCCGCTGGTCGTCAAGTACGGCTGCGCGGTGGTCGCCCTCTGCATGGACGGCCGCGGCATACCGGAGACCGCCAGGGCGCGCGCCGAGATCGCGGAGAGACTCGTGCAGCGCCTCACTAACGATGGGGTGCCGCGCGACAACATCTACCTCGATCCACTGGTCCAGCCGATTTCTACGGGATCGCACAACGGCGTTGTCGTGCTCGACACAATCAGGTTCATAACGCAGGACCTCGGGGTCAACTCCATCTGCGGGCTCAGCAACGTATCTTACGGCCTTCCGCTCAGGCCGCTCATCAACAGGTCGTTCCTCGTGCTCGCGATGGGCGCCGGCCTGAACGCGGCGATAATCAATCCGCTCGACAAGAAACTCATGGCGCTGTTGCGGGCATCTGAGGCGCTGCTGAACAGGGATCCGCATTGCAGGGCGTACCTGACCGCGTTCCGCAAGGGCGAACTCGACCTTGAGAAGTAGTAGGAGAAATAGCCCTTTGCTTCAATTAACTGGAGTTGTATTCGCAGTTGCATGGAGGAGTTGTCTTGACAACGTAGAATTCGCAATGGGTATAGACTGACGGAGGTGGTGAGGATCTCAACATCCGGAGCCATTGGCCTTGACTAATCTTAAGGGGGTGCCTGGAGGTAAATGTCTAGACGTCTGTCGGTAGCTTTGCTGGTGGTCATGTTGGCCACCCTGGTTGCCGGTTGCGGTGGCGAAAAGGGCGACATAATAATTGGGCATTTCGCGCCCATGTCCGGCGACACCGCCGCCTGGGGCCAGATGGAGGTTAAGGGCGTTAACCTTGCGGTGGAAGAGATTAACGCAGCAGGTGGAGTCCTGGGCAGGAAGATCAAGGTCATCAGCTACGACGACCGCGGAGACAAAGTCGAGGCCGTTAACGTCGTAAAGAAGCTCATCTCTGAGAAGGCGGTGGCAATTGTCGGCGAGCAGACCAGCTCGGCGTCCATGGCCGCCGGCCCCATCGTCGCGGCCGCGAAGATCCCCGCCGTCGCAACCGCTGCCACCAACCCGAGGGTGACTGTGGGCGAGGACGGGAAGCTGAACCCATTCTACTTCAGGGTCTGCTTCATCGACCCGTTCCAGGGCCGCGCGCTCGCTTTCTACGCGGTCAAGAGGCTTAACAAGACCAAGGCTGCGATCCTGTATGACATAGGCGAAGACTATGCGGTGGGCCTCGCCGATTCGTTCAAGAAGAACTTCAAGGAACTCGGCGGCCAGGTAGTAGCCGAGGAGACCTTCAAGGGTGGCGAGGAGGACTTCCGGGCGCAGCTTACCAGGATCAAGCAATTCAACCCCGAGATCATCGTAATCCCGATTTACTATAAGGAAGCGGCCCTCGCTATGAAGCAGGCGCGCGAGCTCGGGATCAACGCCGTCTTCATGGGCGGCGACGGGCTTGAATCCCCGACCCTGACCGAGCTGGGCGGTCCCGCGGTGGAAGGCTGCTACTTCTCGAGCCACTACTCGTCCGAGGACACCACGCCTAAAGTCAAGAAATTCATCGACGCCTTCAAGGCCAAGTTCAAGGAGGATGCGGACGTCAACACCGCGCTCGGCTATGACGGCGTGTACATGATCGCTGACGCGATCAAGAGGGCCGGCAAGGTCGATCCCCAGGCCATCCGCGACGCCCTCGAGAAGACGAAGGACTTCGAAGGTGTGACCGGCAAGATCACCGTCAACCCGCAGGACCACAATCCACAGGACAAGACCATCGTGATCAACACCGTCAAGAACGGGAAGATAGCCTTCCAGGAGCGCCTCGACCTGACACAACTGAAGTAGTACAGTGCAGGGCACACGGCGGCGAAAGCCGCCGTGTGCCTGTCCCCAACAGAAACCCACCGGAAACCCACAGGAAACCTGGGGAGGAAGGCTCATGTTTCTGCAACAGCTGATTAACGGCCTGTCGATCGGCAGCATTTACGGTCTCGCGTCAGTTGGTTACGCCTTGATATATAGCATCCTCGGTTTCTCAAACTTCGCCCACGGTGAGATGACAATGGTCGGCGCGTTCGCAGCCCTATTCGCCATGACCGCCGCCAACCTGCCGTTCCCGATCGCCCTGCTGGTGGGCGCCCTCGGCAGCGCGCTGACCGCGGTCACGATGGAAAGGTTCGCATACCGGCCCCTCAGGCTCAAGAAGGCACCGAGCCTGTATTTCTTCATCGCGGCCATGGGCGTCTCGATTACGCTCATGAACACCGCGATCGTCGCTCTCAGCGCCACGTTCCGCACCTTCCCGCCGATATTCCCCATCAAGACCGTGTCGCTCGGGGCCATCTCGGTCGGCGTCATCGACCTGGCCGTGTTCGGGGTGGCGGCGGTTGCGGTGACGATTCTCGAGTTCGTGCTCAACTATACGAAGATCGGCAAGGCAATCAGGGCTGCCGCCTACGACAGCACGACGGCGGCCCTGATGGGAATAAGCATGGACAAGGTGTGCTTCACCGTGTTCGTGATGGCCGGCACGCTGGCGGGGCTCTCGGGGATATTCCGTGGCCTGAAGTACACGATCCACGCCAACATGGGCAACATCATCCTGAAGGCGTGGATATGCGCCATCATCGGCGGTATCGGCAGCGTCCAGGGTGCGCTGCTCGGTGCCCTGCTGGTTGGAGTACTCGAAACGTTTATCGCGGGTTTCATATCGTCGGCCCTGCGTGACGTGATCGCTTTCGTCCTTCTCATAGGCATGCTGGTGGTCAGGCCCAGCGGACTGCTCGGGAAGGCCACCGAAGAGAAGGCATAAGGGGAGGGACGAGCCAATGACCGGATTCTTCGAAGGAATGCTGATAACCGTCGGCATCAACATAATCGCCGTGCTCGGTCCTTCTATACTCCTGGGCTTCACCGGGCTTTTTACCTTCGGCCATGCGGCGTACGAGGCGATCGGCGCATATACCTGCGCGCTCCTCGTAATGAAGGTCGGCATACCGTTCCCTGCGGCGCTCTTCGCGGGCTGCCTCGCGGCGATGATATGCAGTATCCCCATAGGGTATCCCACTTTGAGGCTCACCAGCGACTACTTCATCGTGGCGACGCTGGGAGTCGGCGAGATCGTGGCGCTTCTCATCGAGAACATGCAGAGCATCACCGGGGGCGCCAGGGGCCTGCCCGGGATCCCATTCTACACGAACCTGCCGCTCACCGTGGTGCTCGTGGCGATATGCATCTGGCTCGCGAGGAACTTCGTGTTGTCGCGTCACGGCAGGAACTGCATCGCCGTGCGTGAGAACGAACTCGCCGCCGAGTGTGTGGCCATCGACTCGTTCAAGCAGAAGATGATGGCTAACATGATCGCGGCGTTTCTCGGCGGGCTATCGGGTGGATTGATGGGCCATTACGTCGGGATACTCCACCCAAAGATGTTCCGCATCATCAGGTCCGAGGAACTCGGCATCGCGGTCATCCTCGGCGGCGCCGGCAGCATAACCGGCTCCGTCTTCGCGGCCGTGGTTGTCACGCTGCTGCCGGAGATCCTCCGCGACGTTGTCAGCGACTGGAGGCTCGTCGTTTACGGGCTGGCCGTCATCGTGGTGATCATCAACAGGCCGCAGGGCTTGATGGGCTACAGGGAGCTCACACTGCAGTCGATCCGGCAATTCTGGTCGAGGCTAACCACAGGGCGCAGGCCCGCCGTACCGGGCGTGCCCGGTACGGGAAGGAGGGACTAGCCTTGGCATTCTTCGAGATCAAGAACCTTACCAAGACCTTCGGCGGGCTCGTCGCGATCGACAACTTCAGCATCGAGATGGAAAAGGGAGAACTGGTCGGGCTGATCGGCCCCAACGGCGCCGGCAAGACGACCGTTTTCAACGTAGTCAACGGGATCTACAAGCCTACCAGCGGCAAGGTCATCCTGGAAGGCAACGAGATCCATGGCAAGAAGCCATTTGAAATCGCGGAACGGGGGATCGGCCGCACGTTCCAGAACATCCGGTTGTTCTCGAACCTCTCGGTCGTCGAGAACGTGAGGATCGCCTGCCACAGGCAGGTTGACTACGGCCTGTTCCACTCCCTGTTCCGGACAGGGAAATGCAAGGCACAGGACGCCCAACTCATGAAGACTGCTGCAGACCTCCTCGACCTGGTCGGCCTGGCGGACAGGCGGGACGAGCTCGCGAAGAACCTCCCGTACGGCCACCAGAGACGCCTGGAGATCGCCCGCGCGCTCGCCACCAGGCCCAAGTTCCTGCTCCTCGACGAGCCGGCGGCTGGCATGAACCCGCAGGAGTCGGACGACCTCTCGGAATTCGTCGTCAAGATCCGCAAGATGTTCGGCCTGACGATACTCCTGATCGAACACCACATGGACGTCGTCATGGACATCTGCGAGAGGATGTACGTTCTTAATTTCGGCAAAACCATCGCCGCAGGCGACCCCGCGAGCATCCAGTCGAACCGCGAGGTCATCGAGGCCTACCTCGGCGAAGAGGAGGAGTCCGCCTGACATGTTGAGAGTAGATAACCTCGACGTCTTCTACGGCGGCATTCATGCCCTCAAGGGATTGACGCTCCACGTCGACCAGGGGGAGATAGTGACCATCATCGGGGCGAACGGAGCCGGAAAATCAACGCTGCTCAGGGCCATTTCCGGCGTCGTCAGACCGAAGAAGGGCACGATCCACTTCGGAGAGACCATGCTCAACAACCTGGTGCCGCACACTATCGCCGCCCTGGGCATAGCCCATGTCCCCGAGGGCAGGCGGGTGTTCGCCAACCTGGCGGTGCTGGAGAACCTCGAGATGGGTGCTTTCCTGGTCAGCGACAAGAAGGTCGTGGAAGAGAACATCTACAGGGTCTACAACCTCTTCCCTCGTTTGAAGGAGCGTGCGAAGCAGCGGGCGGGAACGCTGTCCGGCGGCGAGCAGCAGATGCTGGCCATCGGCAGGGGTATGATGATGAGCCCGAAGCTCCTGCTGATGGACGAGCCGTCGCTCGGGCTTGCGCCGGTGCTGGTAAGCACCATCTTCGGCGCCATCAAGGAGATCAACGCCCTGGGCACGACGATCCTCCTTGTCGAACAGAACGCCAACAAGGCGCTGCGCGTGGCTAACAGGGCTTACGTGCTCGAGACGGGGCGGTTGGTGATGGAGGGACCGGCGGCTCAAATCGCCGGCGACCCGAACATCCAGCAGGCATACCTGGGACGCAAGGAGAGGAAGGCGCGGGCCGCCGCAGGGAAGTAATCTGGCCGACAGCAGTTCAAGGTGTATAGACGGGCGCCGGCAGGTTTGTCGGCGCTCGCTGGTCCTCGCGTGAAGTTGGTCAGTTGCGGTTCGGGAGGTTAGATCCATGGAGTGGAAGAAGGTCCCGGCCCGGAACAAGGAGTTGCTTGCAAGAGCTATGGCGGCGTTCCGCGGATTCCATGCTGTCAACCTGAGGTTCTTCAGCAGCGTCTCGTGCGGAATGTCGAGACCTCGGAATGGCCTACATCCGGTCGGGGGCATCGACACGCAGAAGGCTGAGGCCGTTCCGCAGCACTGTCTGAGTAGCGAAGGACAACGCGAGACGCGCTTTCATCGCAGGCTCATCGACGCCCAGCACCCTGCACCTCGTGTAGAACGAGTGGAACGCCGTCGCCACCTCGGCCAGGTACCTCGGCATCCTGTGAGGCTCTCTGGCGACCGCTGACGACGCTATTTCCCCGGGGAATTCCGCGAGCTTCTTGACGAGCGCCACTTCGCTCTCGTCGGTCAGGGGCGACAGGTCGGCAGACAACAGGTCCTCCACGCCCAGCCCCGTAAAGCCCCTGGCCGCAGCCTCGCGGAATATGCTGCTTATGCGGGCGTGCGCGTACTGCACGTAGTACACCGGGTTTTCGTTAGACTGGATCTTCGCCAGGTCCAGGTCGAAGTCGAGGTGGGCGTCCGGAGACCGCAGGAGGAAGAAGAACCTTGCGACGTCCTTCCCCACGTCGTCGAGCAGTTCGTCCATGGTGACGAACTCGCCCATGCGCTTGGACATCTTCACAGGCTCGCCCTGCTTGATGAGGCGCACGAGCTGTACGATCAGCACTTCGAACGAATCGCGCGGGTAGCCGAGGGCTTCGACAGCGGCCTTCATACGAGGTATGTAGCCGTGGTGGTCGGGGCCCCAGATGTCGATGAGCAGCTCATAGCCGCGCCGGTATTTGTTCAGGTGGTAGGCGATGTCGGGCGCGAGGTAGGTGAACGCCCCGTCGCTCTTCACCAGCACACGATCCTTGTCGTCACCGAAGGCCGTGGACTTGAGCCATACGGCGCCGTCCTGGTCGTATGCGTAACCGCGGCCCCGCAGGAATTCGACGACCTTGCCAACGTCCCCCGCGTCGTGGAGGCCCTTCTCGCTGAACCAGACGTCGAACTCGACCCCGTACCGCTCGAGCGATTCCTGCTGCATCTCCCGGATCCGCGACACGGCATACGAGGAGAACAGTCCTTGCCGCTCGTCCTCGGGGAGGCTGAGCAGCCCTGATCCCTTCTCCGCCATGAGCTTCCTGGCTACGTCGATGAGGTATTCGCCCGGATAGCACTCTTCGGGGACCTCAACGTTTTCGCCGAGGAGCTGCCTGTAGCGCATCTCCAGCGACCTGCCGAGCGTGGCAACCTGGTTGCCGGCGTCGTTGACGTAGAACTCGCGGGCGACGCTGAACCCCGCCCAGTCGAACAGGTTCGCCAGAGTGTCGCCGACTGCGCCGGCCCTGGCCTGAACCACGATGATCGGTCCGGTCGGATTAGCGCTGACGAACTCGAGCAGGACCTTCTTGCCGCCGCCCGCGTTCGAGCGGCCGTACTGGTCGCCCTCCCCCAGCACTTCGCGAAGCGCGTCCTCGACCCAGCGCCGTCCGAGATGGAAGTTGATGAAGCCCGGGCCCGCGATTTCCACCCTCTCGACCCACGAGCCAGCCGTGGAGAAACTGCCCGCGATGGCTTCGGCGATCTTCCGGGGGTTGCTCCGGACAGCACTGGCGATGAGCATGGCAGCGTTCGTGGCGAGGTCCCCGTGTTCGGGCCTCGCCGGCCGCTCCAGGCCTATCTCGACGGACTCGGCGCCGGCCGGGATGTTGCCCTGCTGCACCGCCTCGGACACGGCCGCCTTCAATCGACCGATGATGTCTGCTTTCACCCTGTCCATGAAGATCTCCAAGACGAACACCTCGCAAGACGTTAGCAAGCCGCTGCGGGAGCGGTCGCCATCGCCGCTGGCGGCCGTTCAGTCGCCCGCTGTCAGGCGCCGCGGCCCCGCCGCCGCAACTCGAGCGCAAGGACGACCTCCCTCACTACCTTGGCCGCCGCAATCGCGGTTATATCCGAATGATCGTAGGGCGGCGCGACCTCCACCAGGTCGAAGCCGGCCACGTTCAGGTGTTTCAGCAGGGACACGGCGCCGAGCAGCTCGCCTGACGTGGCGCCCCCCGGCTCCGGCGTTCCCGTCCCCGGGGCGTAGGCGGGGTCCAGCACGTCGATGTCGACTGTGACGTATGCGGGGCTGGCCCCCAGCATGTCCACCACGGACGCGAGCGAGTCCTTCAGATCGCCCGAGAGCAGCCGGCCTTCGGCTATGTCCAGGTACTCCTCGCGCGTGCCCGATCTGATCCCGAGGTGGAACACGTTGTCGCGCCCGACAATTTCGCCAACCCGCCGCATAACCGTGGCGTGGGATAGACGCTCACCGAGGTACTCTTCACGCGTGTCCGCGTGGGCGTCCAGATGCACAACCTTGAGGCCCGGGAACTGCGACGCCACGGCCTTGACCGCCGCCAGGGTGACAAGGTGCTCTCCGCCGAGCATGACCGGAACCGGTCCAAGACGAACGATCCCGCGTACGCATGCCTCTATCATACCCAGGGCGGCCGGGACGTTTCCGAGTGGCAAGACGATATCCCCGATGTCACACACGCGCGCCGAGCACAGGTCGGCGTCAAGGATAGGGCTGTACTCCTCGAGCACGCCGGAGACTTCGCGGATGCGCGCGGGCCCGAACCTGGCGCCGGGCCTGTACGAGATCGTGGCGTCGAGTGGCGCGCCGAAGATGACGGCTGTCGCCTCATCCAGTTCACCGCGGCACGCGAGAAACCTGCGGGGCTGCTCCCACGAGATCGAGGAGAACCCCGTGGCCGCGCCGGAAGCCGCCTGGCCAGGAGTATTCAAGGCTTCTCACCCGTCGCGCCGCCCGTGGCCGGGCCTGCGCCGTCGCTGCTCAAGCCTGCGCCCTCGACCACGCGCTTCACGAACGCCGGCAGCGCGAACGCCGCCGTGTGTACCTCGGGGCTGTAGTATCGCGTCCCAGCGTCGAGGCGCCGCTTCGGGACGGAGGGGTCGTGCACCTTCGACCCGACCGTGTAGCTCCACAGGCCTCCGGGATACATCGGCACGCAGCCCACGTAAAGCCCGCTCCTGGGGAATATCTTGCGGACTCCCGCAAGCACGCCCCCTATCACCTCGGCGAAGTAGAACGGGGAACCCGTCTGGGCGACGAATATGCCGTCGTCCCTCAACGCCCCGTGGATGGAGCGGAAGAACTCCTCGGCGAAAAGGCCGACGGCCGGACCGACGGGGTCGGTCGAGTCGACGATGATCACGTCGTATTCCGATCGGGCCTCCCGAACCGCCTTGATGCCGTCCTCGATCCTGACGTGGACGCGGGGGTCGGTCAGCGCACTCGATATGGTGGGGAGATACTTCTTCGACAGCTCAACGACGGCCTCGTCGATCTCGACCAGGTCGACGCGCTCCACCCCGTGGCGGAGGACCTCCCTGACAACGCCGCCGTCACCACCACCGACGACGAGGACGCATTTCGGCGAGGGGTGCGCGCACATCGGGACGTGACATATCATCTCGTGGTATGTGAACTCGTCGCGTTCCGTTGTCTGGACCACGTCGTCCAGCGTCAGCATCCTGCCGAAGCCGGTGGTCTCGGTGACGACAATTTCCTGGTACGACGACTTCCGCCTCTCGAGAACTCCGGTAACCTGGACGGATATCCTGAGTCCGCTGGCCTGGTTCTCAGTAAACCACACGTCCACAACGCTTCACCCCCTATCTCGTTCCCGCCACCGTATTACGCCGGCCGCCCCCGCGTGCGGGGCAGCCCGTTGGAGTAGCCGGCGTGGCTCAGTACCACATCGGTATGGCCGCGAACGCGCAACCCGCGCGCTCGACCCTGTGCTCCGAACCGATGACCTTCATGCCGGTCATCTTCATCCCGCGTCTCTCGAACGCGTCCTTGAGCATCATCTCGATGGTGGCCTCGGCCTGCTCCTTCGTGCAATGACCGGAGAACTCCATTATGACCCCAAACGTGCCGGCGGTGTAGCCGACCCCCACGGCGGCCGCTATGACCTCACCCTTCTCCTCGCAGGTGATGGAGGCATACGCCACGGGAACAAGGCTTCCCGGCGGGATGACGAGCTTCTCGACGAATGTGGCCCCGGGGGGTAGTATGCTGGACACTCTGACCAGGTTGACGTTTCCAATGCCGGCTTTCAGCAGGGCGCCGTCAAACGCGTTGAGCTCGGTGGCGCCTTCGGATGCTCCGGCGACGACAGTGTACTTTGTGGGTGTAGGTAGGATATTCATGTCAGGTCATTCCCCCCACCAAGAGGTAGTGGCCGGTTTACGCAACTCATGCTCAGACTCTTGGATCGCATTAACGCGCAGCGGCAGGTCTACCGCTGCGCTCCAGACTGCATGAAACGTATAACCCGGTCCAAATTTACGAAGCAATTATACCAGAAAAGGAATGCAAAGTGAATTGAAGGGGGGTCAAGAATGACGGCGGGCCGCCGCGGGGACGGGAGCGGATTGATCGCGTCGTTTACCCTGTTAACCGCGGGTTTGGCTGTGGCATTCGTTATCCTGGCCGCGCTCGTCGTCGCCGTCCCCCTCCCCGCGCCTGAGGCACCCCAGGCGTCGGTTGTATACGACATAAACAGGATCCCGTACGGGCGGCTGTTCGTCGAGAACCGCACCGAGATCCCGTTCTCGCAGATGCCGCTGCATCTCCGGCAGGCGGTCATCGCCATCGAGGATGACCGTTTCTACAAGCACCCTGGAATAGACCCCATCGCGCTGGTCAGAGCCTTGATCGTTGACATCAGGGAACGGAAAGTGGTCGAGGGCGGCAGCACTATCACCCAACAGCTTGCGAAGAACCTTTACCTCACGCCCGAGCGCACCCTGATGAGGAAGCTCAGGGAAGCGCTCCTCACACTCAGGCTGGAGATGAAATACTCGAAGGACGAGATCTTGAGACTGTATCTGAACCAGATATACTTCGGCGCGGGGGCATACGGTGTCGAGGCGGCGGCCTGGACCTACTTCGGTAGACCCGCCAGGGACCTGGATCTCCCCTCGGCCGCGCTGCTGGCGGGGTTGATCAGGTCCCCGGAAGGATACTCTCCGTTCAGGAACCCCGACGCCGCCCTGCACCGTCGCGATGTGGTGCTCTCGCGGATGGTCGAGCTCCGGATGATCGACGAGCGGCAGCGCAAGGAGGCCTCGTCCTCCGCGCTCGGCACACGGCAGCGCCCCGCCCCAACCCTGGAAGCCCCCTATTTCGTCGACTACGTGACCGATCTCGTTAGAGAGGCGAACCCCGCGCTCGCAGCCGTACTGGACAGGGGCGGCTACAGGGTGTACACGACCCTGGACATCAAGGTCCAGCGAGCGGCCGAGAGCGCGGTGGCGGGCGGCATCCGGACGGCCGTTCCGGACAAGGTGGGGGTGATTCAGCCCCAGGCAGCGCTCGTCGCGATCGATCCCGCGACCGGTCACATACGCGCGATGGTAGGCGGCCGGAGCTTCTCCAACACCCCGCTCAACAGGGCCTCACAGTCGCGCCGCCAGCCGGGCTCGGCGTTCAAGCCGTTCCTCTATGCGGCAGTCCTCGACAGGGGGTTCCCGCCGACCGCGACCAAGGTGTGCGAGCCGGTCACGTACCAGGGTACTACCCCGGACGAGGTGTACCAGCCCAAGGACCACACCGACGAGAAATACCACTACAGGCCGCTCGCGATGCGCGAGGCCATCGCCATTTCGGACAACGTGGTCGCGGTGAGGTGGGCCGAGGAGGTAAGACCGTCCACCGTGGCGTCCTACGCCCGGCGCCTTGGCATCCAGTCGCCGCTCGAACCGAACCTGTCGATCGCCCTGGGCAGCTCCGAGGTCACCCCGCTCGAAATGGCCGCATCCTTCGCCCCGTTCGCCAATTCCGGCTTCAGGGTGGAGCCGGTGGCGCTCATCAGGATCGAGGACAGGTGGGGCCGCGTGGTGCACGAGGCGAGGCCGCGCCCACCCACCAGGGTGCTGGACGAACGCGTGGCGTACATCCTCACGGACTTGCTTCGCAGCGTGGTGAGGCCGGGCGGCACCGCGGGGTTCGTAGAGGGATCACTCCGCAGACCGGTAGCGGGGAAAACCGGGACTACCGACGAGCTGCGCGACTCCTGGTTCGTCGGTTTCACGCCCGACCTGGTGGCATCGGTATACGTGGGCTATGACCACAGGGAGAGGGCCGCCGGCTCGGGTGGAGCGCTGGCGGCCCCTGTGTGGTTGTCGTTCGCGAGCGCTGCACTGAAGGACGTCGCGGTGTCGGATTTCCGCAGGCCGTCCGGCGTGGTAGAGGCGTCAATATGTAACGAAACGGGGCTGACGCCGAACCCGACGTGCCCCGCCCGTACCGAGATCTTCATCGAAGGGACTCAACCCGACCAGGTATGCCCCATCTGGCACATGGCCCCTACCGGCGCACCCACCGGCGACCTCGCGCCGTACACGCCGCCCACGCACGGGGCGGTAGCGCCGGCGCCAGAGGACGGCGGGCGTCCCCGCTAGCGCTTTGGCATTTCGCCGAGCGTCACGGATATTGTGAGGTCCTTCCCTTTCCTGTTGAGCCTCACTTTGACCACGTCGCCCACCTTGTGCTCGGCGAGAACCGCCTTGATCGTCGAGGCGTCCACGATTTCCCTGTCGTCGATGGCGAGTATGATGTCGTCCTTGCGGATACCCGCCTTCGCGGCCGGGCCTCCGGCGATGACGTCCACCACGTATATGCCCTTCTCGAGGGGGATTTCGTACCCATACCGCTGCGCGGTCGGCCTGTCGACGAGGTTTATCCCAAGCCATGCCCGGGGCACGCGCCCCTTCGAGAGAAGGCTGTTGATGATACCCCTCGCCGTGTTGATCGGGATGGCGAAGCCCATGCCTTCGGCCGACTGGATTTTCAGGGTGTTGATCCCGATAACCTGGCCCGCGGCGTTGGCCAGCGGCCCGCCGCTGTTGCCCGGGTTGATGACCGCGTCAGTCTGGATGAGCACGAACGTTTCCTCGCCGATCTTCAGGGTCCTGTCCTTCCCGCTAATGACTCCCACTGTGACGCTTCCCTTGAAGTCCATCCCCAGCGGGTTACCCATCGCCACAGCCATTTCGCCGATCTTGAGCTTGTCCGAGTCGCCGAACTCCGCCGCCTTCAGGTTCTGGGCGTCGACCTTGATCACGGCGAGGTCCGTCACCGGGTCGGCGCCGACGATCGTGGCCGGGAGCGTCCTCCCGTCGGAGAGGAACACCTTGAGCTCCTTCGCGCCCTCGATCACGTGGTTGTTCGTCACGATGTAGCCGTTGGAATCGAAAATGACCCCCGACCCGCTCTGTTCCTGCACGTACGCCCGCCCAAAGAAGTCGTAGCCCGCGACCGCCTTGTTGACGATGCCCACGACCGAGTGCTCCAGCTTCTCCGCGACCTTCACGGCAGGCGACGCGTCGGCCTGCGCGGCCGGCACCTGCGCGGGGCCCGGATTCGGGAACACCACCGGCTGAGGTTGAATCTGAGTATACGCCGACAGATACCTCGGCATCGTGGCGGCAACAACCAGCCCGCCTGCAATTGAAGAGATCAACGCCACGGCGACGATCACCGCCAATGACGTGCGGTGGCGCCGCTGGGCGCGTTCGGGCAGGGCAGTAGCCGCGCACTCGCGCTCAGCCGTCTGCTGGCCACTCAGCTCGTGGCCGTTGACGAATTCCACACCCATCACCGCCCATTCACGTATTGTATGTGAGCGCCGATACACTTGAACTTATCGACGACATTTTCGTAGCCTCTGAATATGTGCTCGACCCCGTAAATCTCGGTCCGTCCCTCGGCCGCCAGCCCCGCCATGATCAGCGCGGCCCCCGCCCGCAGGTCGTTAGCCTTCACCGGAGCGCCGAACAGCTTCGGTACCCCCTCCACGATCGCGGTCCGGCCGTCCACCTTTATACTGGCGCCCATCCTCATTAATTCGTTGGCGTACCCGAATCTGTTGTCGTAGATCGTTTCCTGCACTACGCTTATCCCGTCGGCCCTGGTCATCAGCGCCACGAACGGTTGCTGGCAATCGGTCGGGAATCCGGGATACGGAAGCGTTTTCACGTTGACAGCCCTGGGCCGTTCCGGTCCCACCACCCTCAACGAATCCCCGTTCTCGTGGATCTCCGCGCCGGCTTCCTTGAGTTTGGCGCTCACCGGGTCGAGGTGTTTGGGTATCACCCCGCCCACGGTCACGTCGCCGCTCGAGGCAACGGCCGACATCATGAACGTCGCGGCTTCGATCTCGTCGGGTACGACGCTGTGCTCCGAGCCTGACAGGCTCTTGACCCCTTTGATCCTGATGACGTCCGTCCCCGCGCCCTGCACCTTGGCGCCCATTGAGTTCAGGTAGTTCGCCAGGCTCACCACGTGGGGCTCCTTGGCGGCGTTCTCGATCACCGTCGTCCCCTGGGCGAGCGTCGCCGCCAGCATTATGTTGATCGTCGCGCCTACGCTGACGACGTCGAGGTACACGGGGGCGCCCTTCAGCTGCTTCGCCTCGATCTTCACGATCCCGTGCTCCAGGCGGGCGTCCGCCCCCAGCGCACGAAACCCCTTGAGATGCTGGTCTACAGGCCTCAACCCGATGTCGCACCCACCGGGCAGGGCCACCTCGGCCCTGCCGAACTTGGCCAGCAGCACTCCCAACAGATAATACGACGCCCGCAGCCTTTTGACAAGCTCGTACGGCGCCTGGTACGCCTTAAAACCGTTGGGATTAATGACCATGTGGCCCTTGTGGTCCCACGAAACTTCGGCCCCCAGCTGGTATATGATGTTCGCAAATACCGCTACATCGGTGATGTCGGGGAGGTTGTCGATGACGCTCTCACCGGAGGCGAGTAGCGCGGCGGGGATAACCGCCACCGAGGCGTTCTTGGATCCCGATACTCTTACGTAACCGTTGAGCCGGCGTCCACCGTTTACGACGAGATTGGACAATCTGTACGCACTCCTAACGGAACGACGAATTCTGCTACCGCGCCTTCACGCGCGTGGAACCTTCGCCAGTGTACCGGCCATTTCCTGCGCCCCGGGCGGGCAACCGCTACTTCCCGACCCCCCGCGGACGCTCGACCTCGCCCGTGTGCGCGTTAACGTAAATCTCCCGGCTGTCGTCGAACAGCACCCTCCACACGGGAACGGATTCCCACTGCCTGGCGTCGTACGGTTCGCTGTAATACCCCAGTGTGACAGCCACAATTGACCGTCCCCTGGCGGAAGACCCGAGCGCCACCGCAGCCGTCACCACCGCCTCCGTCGACGGGATGATGCTGCGGCGCTGGGCGCTGTACCCCACTGGCTCGTACCACACGAACCGCGCCTCGGCGAGCCCGGCGGGGAACACCTTGACCGTGGCGTGAGAACTGAATAGCGGTCTCCCGTCGACACGAGCGCAAAAGTCCACGACCCACGAATCGCCCGAGGCCAGGGCGTAATCGAGTTCCAGCCCCGCCGACTTTCCCACGTATTCGTCGATAAACGCCCGCGCCTGCTGCACCGCGGCGTTCCGCGTGACGGGTTTGCCCCCGGCAGCCACGTCCCGCGTGTATATCACCGTCCCGTTGTCCAGGAGTGTCGCAAGGCTCGCAACCCCACCCGGCTTCGGGACGGAAAGCCTGTCGAGGACCTCGCGGGCGCGCGCGGCGCCCGGCCTCAGGACCAGGTACGGAAGCGGGGCCGGTCCCCGCGGCAGGGAACAGGCAAGGCGCACCCCGTCCGATTCCAGCCTGGCCTTCACGTTCCTCAGGTCCGCGCTGGTAATCGCGCCGTATTCGCGCGCCGCACCGCGTGTCTGCTCCCAGACCTGAAACCCCAGCGCGGTATCGAGCAGCAGGAATGCTATGATGAGTGCGGTTTTCGCCCTGGACCAGTTCACCTGGCTCTCTCCTCACCCCAGACAGCCCCCGACCTGGCGTCGACGAACGCCCTCGGCCCGGTCGCGGTTTCAATGACCCACACAAGCTTGAGCGCTTCCTGGCGCTCCCCGAGCGGGAGGCTCCAGTAGGCGTAGTATACGTCACGGATAGATCTCGTGACCCATTCCGGGAAAACCCCTCCCCAGTGCCTTGTGACGATGTTGAGCGCCTCCGCGCCCGGCACCGTGGGGTTAGCCGGCGCCGACGGGCCCACAACCACTCTCACGCACCGGCGATATGACTCGGTCCCCTGCGAGCTGAGCGTGACGGAGATGGGCGAGTCGTTCCCCCAGACCGGAATACCCCTGTACGAGTAAGAGAACTGGACCTCGCTGAGACCGCCGGAGAGCTTGTGAACCCGGCCCATTGAGTCAAGAAGGAAAGCCCCGTCGGGGAGCCCGCCGTGCGTGGCAACGAACTCGAGTGACCTCTCGAGCACGGTGAGTTCGTCCATCCCTGAGGCATCGCCGGTCACGAGCGGGCACGTGTACTCGATCGCCCCGGGGCGGTATATCCTGAGACCCTGCCGCCCATCGGAGTAGATCACGGCCCCGTCCTTCTCCTCGATCCTCCTGACCACGGACCTGTCCAGGAAGAACTTCTGGAGGATCTGATCGGGGACGAGCGGTTCCGGCTTGACCATGAGCGTCGCCACCGGCAGATCCAGCGGAAGGAACACCCCCCTGTCTATGCTGACGCCGTTGATCTCCGTGGGGGCCTCCACGTACCTGGCCGGCGGTTTTCTCATCACGTCCCTGAGCTGGGAGAGGAGTATCGACGAGTCTCTTCCCAGTCCCCGCAGGTCGAACCGGAGGTACCTGTCGTGCCTGTACGAGTACGCGAACACCGCGGGCGTCTTGCCCGTGGAGATCGCAAGCCTGTCGCACATGAAATCGGGTCCCTCGGTCCAGGGGTACCCGGTCCAGATGACCATCCACTGAGAGAATGGGAGCCTTACGGGCAAGATCACTTCGATGGACCCCTGCTCAGTCCTGAGCGCCCTCAGGTCAACAGGGCTCTCGCGGGGTACGCCGCTAACCTCGCCCAGGACGGCCCTCGATATGAGGCCGGTGTCCCACAATGCCGTGTAGTCAGACCCTCCCGGATACAGCACGGTGTGCTGGTTTCCGCCCAGGTGAACGACGATCCTCGACGGCCTGAGCGCCTGCTTGATGTCGACTTTGGGCTTTTCGGCTACTACCAGCTGGAACGGCTGCTCGGGACTACGCGCGGGTCCCTGGAAACCAAGCATGAGCCTGCCTGTTAGGACCAGGCTCAGCAACACCAGCACTGTGAGGGTAACCGACTTGGCGCGCTCTATCATTCCGGCACACCCCCCCCGCAGGTTCCGCCGGAGACCGGTACCCAGAATTCCACCTCTGTACCCTCACCGACGCGGCTCCTTATGGCGATGTCGCCCCCATGCGCGAGCACGATCTCGCGAGCGATCGACAGCCCGAGACCGGTCCCACCCAGCTCGCGGGACCGCGCCTTGTCCACCCGGTAAAATCTCTCGAAGATCCGCGGCAGGTCCTCCCGCGGGATGCCGATCCCGCTGTCGCGTATCACGACATGGACCCCGCCCGCCCGCGCGCATGCGGATACAGTCACTTGCCCGCCGGACGGGGTGAACTCCACCGCGTTAGCCAGGATATTGAGCGCTACCTGCTGCATCCTGTCGGAATCGGCCATCACGAGGGGCAGGTTGTCCGGCAAGTCCACCTGCAGCGAAATGCCCTTCCTGTCGGTCTGAGGCCGGATGAGCGTCACCGCCTCGATGACCGCGTCGCCCAGCGCGATCGGGCGGCGGTCCCAGAGCGTATCGTTCTGATCGAGCGAGGCG
This sequence comes from Bacillota bacterium, assembly GCA_013178305.1. NCBI lineage: Bacteria > Bacillati > Bacillota > Bacillota bacterium. The sequence continues at coordinate 864,758 of JABLXB010000001.1, forward strand.
AGCTCCAGGAGGTCGCGGACCAGCCTGTTCATCCTGTCCGTTTCCTTGCTCACCGTCGTGAGGAACTGCCGCGTCAGGGCCGGGTCTTCCACGGCCCCGTCCGCCAGGGTCTCCACGTAGCTCTTGACGGACGTCAAGGGCGTCCTGAGCTCGTGGGAGACGTTCGCCACGAACTCGCGACGGAGTCTGTCGAGTCGCTCCGCCTCAGTGACATCCTGCAGCACGATGACGGTACCGGCTCGTTCTCCACCGGCACCGTCGGGGCCCCCGCCCTTGATCGGCGCGTAACGCGCCACGAGTGTGCGATCGGCAACCTTAAACCTATCCGCAGAATCCGCAAGCGGCCCGGACAGCGGTTTCCCGATCGATCCGCCCGGGTCCATCCCCAGCATCCGGCCTGCCGCGGGATTCATGGCCATGATCGCTCCGCACCCGTCGACCGCCACCACTCCGTCGGCCATGTTCGTCAGCATGACCTCGAGTTTGCTTTTCTCGCCGGATATCTCCGACAGTGTATCGCGCAGCCTGTTTGTAAGGTGATTGAACATGGCCGCCAGCTGGCCTATCTCGTCGTCCGACCTGACCTCGATCGTCTGCTGGAAGTCGCCCGCAGCCATCCGTCGCGCCTTCGCCGTGATCTCCTCGATCGGCCCGGTTATGGTCTGCGACACGATCAGCCCCAGCACCGCAGTCACGCCGAGCGCCAGCAGCGCGGAATAGACCAGTATCGTCCGGATGTCGGCGAGCGTACGGTACGTCCCCTCGAGCGACGCGATCACATACACGAGTCCCGCTATGCGCTCCCCGAGACGGATCGGCTCCACGAGGTGCAGCGCGCTGTCACCCGTGGCGGGGGCGATGCCGACAGTCTGGCCGCGTCCACCGGACAACGCCCTCGAGATCTCTGACTTGTTCAAGGCCCTCTCGAGTTCCTTCGGGTTGTCCCCGGACGAACCGATGAGCGTGCCGTTCGGGCCCAGCACGACGATGTCAAACCTGCTCTGCCGCCCGAACTCCTGGACCAGCTGGCTGATCCGCGACCTGTCGGGATCACCCGCCATGTACCTCTCGAGGAACCCGGCGACCAGCTGGGCCTGGGACACGACGGTGGTGGTGTAGCTGGAGATGTAATACTTCTCGAGCGCCTGGATGAGGTAGACGCCCGTGAGCTCCATTGCGACCAGGATGAGGAGGAGATATATGATGATAAGCCGCCAGCGGATGCTGCGTCCCACTCGGCCGCCTCCGTTCCAGTGCGGGTTTCAGGCGCCCGTTCGCTCTGCCTGCGGTGGAGCGAACGAGTAGCCGACCCCCCTCCTGGTGGTGATGAGCGCGGGGTTCCCGGGGTCCTGCTCGATCTTCTCCCTGAGTCGCCGTACCGTGACGTCGACCGTCCTGGTGTCCCCGAAGTACTCGTAACCCCACACCTCGTCGAGGAGCACCCGCCGGGTGAACACCTTGCCCGGGTTTGACGCCAGGAACCTCAGCAGCTCGAACTCCTTGAACGTGAGGGGGACTCTCGCGCCGCCCCTCGTGACTTCGTATGTATCGAGGTCGATCACCAGGTCGCCGGCCTGGATCTGCGTTTCGCCGCCCGCGGCGGGCTGCGCTCGCCTGAACAACGCCTTGACCCTCGCGACGAGCTCCCGCATCCCGAACGGCTTGGTTACGTAATCGTCGGCCCCCAGCTCGAGCCCCACAACCTTGTCGATCTCCTGTTCCTTCGCCGTAAGGAAGATGATTGGGACCCTCGACTTCTGCCTGATGATGCGGCACACCTCGAGGCCGTCCATCTTCGGCAGCATTATGTCGAGGATGATGAGGTCGGGCGGCTCCTTCTCCGCGAGATCCACGGCCGCCTGGCCGTCGTACGCGACGAGTACCTCGAAGCCTTCTCTCTCCAGGTTGAACTTGATTATGCCGGCTATGGGCTTCTCGTCATCGACGACCAGGATCTTCTGCGCCAACGATTTCACCTCTGCGGGCGTTCTTTCAACAATGGAGAGGCCTTATCCTGCGTTATCGCCTGCGCACTCGCGGTCGCCGCCGCGAGGTCCACCGCCTGTTCGAAGCCGTACCCGCTCCTCAGGAACGTCGCCAGCCGCCCGAGGCCGCCGGCGCCAAGCCTGTCGAGTACCACCCGGCTGAGATCCATCGAGCCGCGGTAGGCGGCGCCGAGCGTCTCCTCGCTGCGGAATGCCCGCTCAACCGCGATCACGGACACCGCGGGATCACCGGTACTCACGGTGTTCACCCAGGAGTAGCCGGTAGTCTCGTATTCGCGTATCTGCGCGATACCCTCCGAGAACCACAGCGGATAATTCCCGCCGGCAGCGTAGTCCAGCGCGAGGTGGGTGAGTTCATGGTTGAGCGGGTTGTACCGGCGGAACAGCTCGAGTGGTTGGCCTTCCCCGAACATGTCTCCCCACGCCGCCGGTGAGACTACCCCGACCACGCCCGCCCAGTACACGCCCACCGACCTCTCGGACCCTGACCCCGGGATGAGTTCCGCCATCGCTTCGAACGACGGGAGCAGCGCCACGTGCACCTCGCGGGGCAGGCTGCGGCCGTCATACGCGTCGGAGACCGACGTGTACGTGTCAGCCGCGTATCGCGCCACGGCGGGGGCAATCCCGGCATCACCCGGGGTGAAATGCAGAACGACGTTCCCCGTTCGCGTGACGAGCCACGTATCGAGGGTTCGCAGCGTGCGGGCTTTCTGCCACTCGCGTGCCGCGCAGTAAACCCGCGAACGCGCCAGCCTGAAGAGGTGCGGCACTCCCAGCCGCACTTCCAGCCGCGCGCCGGCGATGGACAGCAGAAGCACCGCCACTAAAGCGGCCGCCGCCAGGCGTAGTATAGAGGTAATGTCGCGGGTGTGTCTTATGGCCTCACGCAGGGCATTCATACCCACGGTTTCGACATGTTAACATAACTGTCCTGCGGATGTGTGGTGAAACCAGCTCAAAAAAAATGTGGCGCTCTCGCGCCACAAACACCTATATTTAAGAGGGGGTCATGAAAGGTTAGCCTTTCGCCTCGATTAGAATATAAAGCTCGCATGTTACAGCAGGATTACAGGGAGTTAAAAAGCCTGTTACTGAGGCCCTAGGAGCCGGACGGCGGGTACATCTTCAGTGGATCGGTAGGCGAACCATTCAGGCGGATTTCGAAGTGTAAGTGCGGGCCGGTGCTCCTGCCGGTGTTCCCGACGTTACCGATAACCTGGCCACGCTTTACGACCTCGCCCTGCTTGACGAGTATCTTCGACAGGTGCCCGTATACCGTGACGGCCTTCCCTTCGCCGTGGTCGAGCCTCACCACGTTGCCGTAGTAGGGCAACCGCCCTGCGAATGCGACCATGCCGCTGTCGGCGGCCATGACCGGCGTCCCCACCGGGGCGGCGATGTCCAGCCCGTGGTGGAAGCCACCACGCCGGGATCCGTACCTTGACGTGATGGAACCCTGCGCGGGCCACGCGAAGCTGCCGGTGCCCAGGTTGGGGATCAACTTCGACCCCTGCACCATGTACTGAGTCTGGGGTTCCGACAGGAGATTTTCCGAGACAATGCGCCGGGCCACCTCGCGCCCGTCCTTGCGGCTGATTTCCAGCACGACCTGCTTGCAGCCGGCGACGCCGCGGCGTGTTATCGCCTGCTCCCACGGCCACTTCGAGTCATCATACTCGACGTCGACCTCGAACGGGATCGCTATTTCCTGGGTCACAGTCTCGACAGTGACGACATTGACATAAGGCTCGGGCACGATGAGGTTGAGCGTCTGGCCTATCTTGAGCCTGTCTCCGGCGAGCTGCGGGTTCGCTTTCCTCACCTGCTCGACCGTCATGCCGTTTGCGTTTGCGATAGTCCAGAGGCTATCACCCTTCTGGACGACGTGCAGCTGGACGCGGTCGGTCCCACGGAGGAGGATCTGCTTAGCCTCGTCGGGTTCCTTGAGGGTTTCGGCGGGGACGCGCTTCTCGACGATTTCAACCTGCTGCAGCACGCGGGCCTGCTCTACTTTCGAGCTGGTGCCTTTACGCGAGGCCTCGCCGGCGTACGCCTGGCTGACTTCCTCCATGGTAAACTCCGCGGCGGAGCGATCGCGCAGCGCGACGACGTCTTTGCCTTCGACCTGGATGACGTACGCGGTGGCCGAGAACTGGAGCGTCTTCTGGAGAACCTCGGTCAATGCCTCGGGTGTGAGCGGCTCCGCGCCATTCGCCCCGTTGTCCTCGCGCTTTGCGGGGACACAGTCGACCTTGCTCATCACTTCGATGTCCGCGGGCCACACGTTCCTGGCCTCGGTTAATATGGCTTCGACGGATCTGGTGACTTCAGCGGGGTCCTTCACGGTCCCGATCCGATGGCCGTCTATGCTGACCACGTACACGGATGCGCGGGCGAGAGAACGAGCGCCCAGGCCCATGCCTGCGACGAGCAGCACGCCCACCAGGCACGCGGCCGACAGAGTCCACCGGCGCTTCATCCCCAGACGCCACCCCCAAGAAGCCATAGCATACAGTAGTTTCGACCCTTGGCCAAATCTTCCTTTCGAACCATCGAAGGAATATTATTCCGAACATTCCTGCATATATGTATATGTAAACAGCCGCGGGGATGACCCTTGCGCTGGTCCCAGCGCTGGGCCGGCGCTGGGTCGCCACTGACCTGGCCAGGCTAGGCCCGGCCCTGCACCCGGCCCCGGGCAAGCATGGCGCGGGTGTAGATAGCGCACTCGATGCGTTTCTTCTGGAGCTCGCAGCCTATATCATACGGTTCGTCTATACTCCCGCTCATGAGGTGAGCGTTGGCGTGGCACCCGCCCCCACAGGCATACCGCGCCCAGCATTGACGGCACTTCGGCTTGGTTGCCACGCCGGCGGCGCCGAACCGCTCACGCAGTGAGGGCCGCGTTACCCCATCCCAGACATCACCCATGGCGAACCCGTCGCGGCCGATGAACTGGTGGCAGGGGTAAAGCAACCCACCGGGGCTTACCGCAAGGTAATCCCGTCCCGCGCCGCAACCGGACATGCGCCTGGCAGCGCACGGTCCTCCGCGCAGGTCGATCTCGAAGTGAAAGAACCGGAACGGGCGCCCGGACCCGGCGCGCCGCACGTACTCCAGAGCCAGCCGTTCGTACTCGCGGCTCAGCACGGGCAGGTCGGACGCGGTGATGGCGCACGGGTGACCTCCGGAGCACACCACCGGTTCCATGGAGATGCAGTCGAAACCGAGGTCGAGCAGGTAAATCACGTCGTCTACGAACCGGAGGTTCCTGTGGGTATAAGTGCCCCTGACGTACAGGTACGGGTCGTTGGAGTGGGATCGCGAGGCCCGCGGGGTCCCCGCCGCGCCCGGCGTTCTTGACGATGCGAGAAGGCGAGCCCCCCGGAGCGCGTCGCCGTAACTCGATCCACCCGAAGCGAGCGTCCGCACGCCGTCGTGCACCTCGGGTCTCCCGTCGATGCTCACGACCATGTTGACTTCCGAGTCATTGAGATAATCGCAGATCTCCGGCGTGAGAAGTGTGGCGTTGGTGGTAAGCGTCAGTCCCACCTTCACGCCCTCACCGCGGCCCTTCTCGCGGGCGTACGCGATGGTGTCGCCGGCGACCTCCCAGTTTAGAAGGGGTTCGCCCCCGAAGAAGTCTATGTCGACACTCTCGCGCCGGCCCCTGTTCTCGAAAAGGAAGTCCACCGCGCGCCGTGCGACCTCGCGGGGCATCATGCCTCCCGGCGCATGCCGGTGTGCTCCGGCCGGGGGCGCGTTCCCCGCGCCAGGCGTGGCGTACGCGGCCCCCGAAGCAAAACAGTACTCGCAGCGCATGTTGCAGAGGTCCGTGACATACAGGCACAGCGCCTTTATGCCGGACGGGCGCGCCTTCTCAGAACCTGGTATATGGCCGAGGTCCCGGCCAGCGCAGCCATCCATTTCGAGGGGATCCCGCGACAGGAAGAAGCCCTCCTTCACCAGGTCCGCGACCTCATCACACGCGGATGCGCACGCCGCGGCCCCGTGGAGGCGGGTGATGTCCCCCGGCACGCGCATGCCGTTTACGGCGAATGGCAGGACGTCCCACGCAACTTCGTCCAGCAAAGCAACAGCGCCGCTCGCCACATCCAGCACAAGCGGCGCCCCGGCTACCCTGAACCTGTGTATCAGGCTCTCAAGCCGCGAATTCAGTTCCTGCAACTCTGGTTGCCCACCGTGCAAGAGGTCTTGCATGCCGACTGGCAGGAGCTCTGGCACTCGCCGCACCCCGTGCCTTCACCGGTCTTCAGGTTGGGCTCCGCAATGATCTCGATGTGCTTGAGGTCCCTGGTTTTCACAACGCTTCCTCCCCGGGCCAGTTTCGCCTAGATTATACTATGCCGTTCTCCTTTTCATAGACAAATCCTCCACTGGAGCCGTCCGAAAGGTTCCTATCGCGTCAAGGGGAGAGGCGTTTCATTCTCGCTAGATGCCGGCAAAGCCGGGCGCTGGCAAGTCGGCCCTGCCCGCGCATAGAATGTGGCGGAGCCCGTCGCACTCTTCCAGTCACTTCCTTCGCGCCCTGCACCTGGCACGGCACGCCCGGCCAGCCGTTTTGACTACGTTCTTCTTCTCCTGGTTACTATACCAAACGAGTTGTCCAGGGGGGTACGCAAGTGAGGTCAAACGGAAACACCGCTCTCGGGGTGCCTGTGCTGCCGGCGATGATGTGCTGCATTCTCATCGCGGCGTGCGCGGGCTTCGGTATGGGGGTGGCGATTTCGGCGATGCCCGGTCCGGCCTACCACGCCGGGGCGTCGGCGGACGCCGGCGAACCCTTGGACGCCGGAGCCCCCGCGGACTCCGGAGCACCGGCAAACCCCGGCGGGGGGGCGACACCGGCGCTCCTCGCCGGCACAGGCGCGCAGGAGCCGCCACCGTTGGAGCCACGCCTCGAGTCACGGATTGCGAATGAGGGTAGCGAGGGCGTGGCGGGCGCCCAGCTGGTACATAAGGCGGGCGGCAAGGAGGCCGCGTGGAACCCGTTCACCGCGCCCATCAGTCTGGCGATCCCCGTGGCAGGCGCGATCAGCTCGGAGTACGGTTTCAGGTGGGGCAGGTTACACGAGGGGATCGACATAGCCAGTTCGTATGGCCACCCCGTCAGGGCGGCGGCGGCGGGGGTAGTCCGCTACGCCGGGTACCGCGGGACGTACGGGAAACTCGTGGTTCTGAGGCATGAGCAGAACACCGAGACGTATTACGGCCACCTGTCGCAGATAATGGTCAAGGCCGGCCAGAAGGTTGAAAAGGGATCGGTAATCGGGCGCGTGGGCAGCACGGGCCTCAGTACGGGTCCGCACCTTCACTTCGAGGTGCGCGTTCGCGGCCGGCCGCTGGACCCGTCGTACGTTCTCGGTATAAACCTCACCTGACCGGGAACATCTCCGTGAGGGTAACGAAACGATATCCTTTCGCGCGAAGCTGGTCTATTATTACCGGCAGCGCCTGCACGGTGCCGGACAGGTCCTCCCCCGGTCCGCCGGCCGAGTGCATGAGTATCACCGACCCGTTGGCCACCAGCGGCACGACGTTGTCTATCACCTGCTGTGAGTTCAGGCCCCTCCAGTCGAGGGAATCGACGCTCCACAGGTACAGGCGGTAGCCTGAGTTGGCCAGGGATTCCACCGACGACACGTGGACCGCGCCGTACGGCGGCCGGAACATGTCTGTCCGCCTGACTCCGAACCGGCGCAATGCCTCGCCGGCGCTCGCGATCTCGCTGCTGATCTCGTCGGCGGTGAATCGCATCACATTGGGATGGTTGTAGGTGTGGTTGCCCACCGCGTGGCCTTCCGCGATTATCCTCCCAACCACTGCGGGCGCCTCCGACAGGCGCTTTCCTATGAGGAAGAACGTGGCTCGCACGCCCTTCTGCGCGAGGGCGTCCAGTATCTGCGGGGTGAACTGGGTGTCCGGGCCATCATCGAACGTCAGAGCCACGAGGTTCTGCTTCACGTCTCCCTGTCGCAACACCCGATCGGGGTATATCCTGGCGAGGTCGAATTCACCGAGCACCCGGTTATCCCGCTCGTGGCCCCCGGCCAGTGGTGATACTCCCACCTGAGGCGACCCCGAAGGCGGCAGGCCGGCCGGCGGATTTATGCGGGGCGTGCCCGGCAATCCCGGTATCGCCGGCCTCGACAGGGCGAAATAGGCGAGCAGGCCCACCAGCGCCGCAAGTATGATCGCCCGAAGGCTGTTGCTCCTGATCATGGCATCCTTCCTCTCACGCCCTCTGTTTACAGCTATTCTCGCCTCGGAAACCCCACTGTATTCCTGCGGGATGCCCGGCGTGAGCGGCGCATAGCATCGTGTCAGCCGGTCGAACGGGAGGTTGCCGGCAGGGCGTATGCGGCGGAGAAGGCAACGTCTGGCGACGGTTACGGCCGTCCTGACGATGGGCGCGCTCCTTTCACGCTTCTGGGGCCTGGCCCTGAGGAGCGTGATGGCGCGCGTCATGGGAGCCGAAGGAATAGGGCTGTTTCAGGTAGTCAGCGCATATTTCATGGGATTCGTGATACCCATTACCGACGCGATGTCACCCGCGACATCGAGGATCGTCGCGCAACATTCGGATGGCCGGCGAAACCCCCATATCGACAGGACGGTGGCAGTGGCCACGTGCATTGCCGTGGTAGCAGCGACGGTGAGCCTCATCCTGGCCAGGGTGTTGCGCCCGCCGTCGCTCGAGGCGCGCGAGGCCCTTCCCCCCGGCGCCGCCGGTCTCATGATCCTGTCGTCCTCGATGTGGGCGGTCCTGGAGGGTTTCTTCCTTGGTTCCAACAACGTGGGGTCACTGGTCGCCGCGGAGCAGGTAGCTGAGGTATGCCGCTTCGGGCTGATCGTATTCGTCCTGATGCGCGCCGCAGTCTCCTCCATCAGCGACCAGGTGAGGTGGATCATCGTCCTGACCGCGTTCAGCGAGGTTCTCGGCCTGGCGCTGATGGGGGCGAAGTACGCGCAGATCGAGCACGTGCAGAGGCCGGCCCGCCCGGGGGACGCGTCCGGCCCTGCCTCGCTGAAGGTGGCGCGGGAGTTGCTCGGCACGGCGGCGCCGGTGTCACTCACGCGCCTCATCAGCTCGGCGTTGCGCATGGCCGAGGTCTCGCTGGCCCCACAGGCGCTCTGCAGGGCGGGGTTCTCATTTCACGCCGCCCTCGCCGGATACGGGCAGGTTACGGGAATGGCGGGACCCGTGGTATTCATACCCGGCGTCGTCATCTCCTCACTGGCGGTATCGCTGGTACCCGACGTTGCGGGTTGCGGGGACCCGGTGAAAGCGCGCCGGAGGATATGGACCGCTGCCGGCGTCGCGCTGGCGTTCGGGCTGGTAGTCACGGTCACGATCAGGCAATTCGCGCCGGTGGTGTCCAAGGTGCTCTACGGGTCCGCATGCAACCCAGCGGTGCTGAGGCAGATGGCCGCCCTGGCGCCAAGCCTTTACGTTGACCAGGTCTCCTCTGCGGCCCTGCGCGGGCTGGGGCGCGCGAACGCAGCCCTGGCATCGGACATGATAGCGTGGTTCGTGCGTCTCGGGCTAATGGTGTACCTGCCGGGAAGGCCTGAATGGGGGGTTTCCGGTATCGCGGCGGCCGTGGTGGCCTCATCGATCGTCTCGGCGCTCATTAACGTGGGGGCGATAGCACATCTCCGCCGGAAAGTATAACGGCGCCCGCGGTTCGCCGGCGCCGTCAGCTATCCTGTGGTACTGTCCTGGGCCGCCATTGCGACTATCCACCTCGTTGCTGCGCGTTCTCGAGATTTGGGTCGACTCCGCCCAGTTCACCACTATCAAGACTTGCCATGAATTGGTCCATTTTATTCAGCAACGTGGCGACGTCTTCTTTCAGCGTAGCGTTGTCATGTTCGATCCTGAGACATATCGCGTGGATTTCCTCCGCCAGCCTGACTCTCTGCCCCCTCAAGCTCACGTTCGGAATCCCCTTCCTCCCTTAAGTAGGAAACCACGAGCGTATCTATCTGTCTGCTCAGCTCCAGGACACACTCCTCCTGGAGTGGATTCCTGCTTGCCAGGTCGGACAACTCCTTTCTCAATTTCCTGATCCGGTCGGAGATATCGCTCAATACTCCGGCCTCCTCTACGCTCGCCTTGTAAGGGCGTGAGCTTCCACTCGCCGGCAGCAAAATCCTAGCAACTTCGGCAGGAATCGTTCGCCAACCTTCGACACTCCTCACAAACCCCCAGCATAGAGCGGCAACTGCCGCACCTTTGGGGCGCGGCAGCGTCGTGACCGGTGACCCGCAGTCATGGCCGGCACAGGTCATGGTCCAGTGCCCATGCCCTCTATCTTCCAGCCCAGATTCGACCGCGTCAGGGTGATGAACCGCGTCGTCCGGCCGGTGGGGGTGTTAAAGGCTGCGTCCCTCCACTTGAGTTCAACCTCTGCCGCGACCTCGATGCTGTTGCGGTCGCCGACCTCCTTCAGCTCCACGGCCGGCTTCTGGGGGTCGAGGAACTTCCAGGATATCAGCCGGCACTTGACGATATTTTCGACAAGCGAGTTGTTGTGCCCAAAGCCCGGGTTATACAGCCGCTTCGGGACCAGATTCACGGTCAGCGAATTCTGGTGCGAACGAGGGCTCAGGCACGCGTTCGCCCTCACCCTGTCGCCCTTCTGGATCGCGTCGAAGAACGCCTTGACCACGTCGACCGGGCCAAGGGTCATAAGGTCGGCGTTCTTGCCTGCGTCCGAGAAGTAGTCCTCTCGCTCGACCCATTCCTCAAAGGACAGTCCGGTGATGTCATTCAGGTTTCGCATCCGGACCGACGGGCCAATTCCCATAACGTTGAACGTTAGCCACGCACCGGCAACTTTGCCGTCATCGAGCAGCAGGACTATGTTCGACGGATACCTGTACTGGCTCTGCGGCCCCTCGCCCGGAAGGCCGCCGGCCAGGCTCCCGCGCCATACCTCGACCTCTCTCCCCTTGAGCGGCGTCAGGTCGAGCCCCACATTCCTCGAGAATTCGTTCGCGAGGCCCCAGTAGAGGCCGGCCGGGTACTCCCCGAGGCGAACACCCCACGACTTCGGGACTTCCACCTTGAATCGCTCGGGTTCCCCTTCAACCCGGAGGTCGTGCCTCTTGAGGAATTCTTCAACCGTCAAACGCTCGCCGTTGGGCGCCGCGCCCGGACCGGGTTGGTGAGCCGGAGTCTCACCCGGCGCGGGCTGGGCCGCCGGCTGTCGCCCTGCGTCGTGTGAGCCGCTTCCCACTGGCGGCGTAGAACCGCCCCACACGACGTACGCCGATACGAGCGTCACGCTCAACACCACGCTTATCAGCCCGGCTACCACCAACAGCAGGCGCCTGCCACACACACAAGGCACCATGTTTGCACCCCATTCAACGTGCAAACGCCGTCCTTCCGCCGTCACCACACCAGCCTACTCCAGTGCGAATTCCGCGTTGACGACGGCGGTGATCTCCTTGTCCAGGGATGACGTATCGTTGATGCCGTAGTCCGCGACCTCGGTCGAGTTGAGCGGGGTGATCTGGAACACGCCCATCTTGGCGGCCCTGAGGTGCCCCACCTTGCTCCCGCTGGCGGCGGCCATCTTCTCCGCCCGCGTCGCGGCGTCCTTTGCCGCCTCGGCAAGCATGTCGATCTTGACGTCATTGAGCTTCGTGTACAGGTACTGCGGCGGATTGGACTGGAAGACGACGCCCTGGTCGATGAGTTCGCTCGCCTCCCGCGACAGCGTCGTGATCTTCTCGACGTCCGTCGACCGGACCTGCACCGATTGCATCATCCGGTAGCCCATTACCTCGTTGGTCATCCGGCCCGTTTTCGGATCACCCGCGTAGATGGTCTCCGTCCAGACCGGTTGGAACGTGATGTCCTTCTCCGGGATACCCTTCGCTACCAGATACGCTTTGATTTTCGCCTGGTCGGCCTTCATGACGCCGTACACGTCCGGCAGGGCGTCTCCCTGGCGCGAGAAGTTGCCGTTCCACGTCGCGAGATCCGATTTTATCTGTTTCTTCGCCGACCCCGTGACAGTGATGGACTTCTTGGCGCTCACGAGGGCCTGGATCGGCCTCGTCACAACAAGCGAGCAGGCGATGAGCGCCAGCGAGGCAATGATGGCCGGAACGATTAGTGAGTTCTTAGTGGAATTCAACGCGACCCACCCTTTCTTGAACCGCTGGGGACCCGCCGGTTGTGAGCACCGGTGTGTGCTCCATCACTTATTGACGCCGGGGCCGCCCCGCGTGTTCCCCCCTTGGAGGTACTGCGCAACTCCTGCGATCACCTTCATCCAAGGGGCGCCGGCGTTGCGGCCACGGGGGAATCTCGCCACGGGCGGCGAATTACATCGGGTCAGCATCTTCTTTCAGCATCTGCCATTGGCGGGAGGGGTTTTTCGGTGGACAAGCTCATCATCGTGGTCGCGCCCGTGGGCGCCGAGGTCACCAGGAAGGAGCAGCCTAACCTTCCTATCACGGCCGGCGAGATCGCGCGGGAGGTCAAGCGGTGCCGCGAGGCGGGCGCCGCCGTGGTGCACCTCCACGTCAGGGATAAGGACGGCAACCCGACCCAGGACAAGAACGTTTTCCGGAAGGCTATCGAGGCTATAAAGCAGGAAGCCCCGGATATCATCGTGCAGGTGTCCACCGGCGGTGCCGTGTGGATGACGCCGGAAGAGCGGATGCAGTCGATATACTCGCACGACGCGGTCGAGATGGCGACCATCTCGACGGGCACCCTGAACTTCGGAGAGGACGTGTTCATGAACACGTTCAAGATAATGGAGTCGTTCGCGAAGGCCATAAAGGAACGCGGCATCAAGCCCGAGATCGAATGCTTCGACGCCGGCCACCTGGATAACGCCATGATCCTGGTAAAGCGCGGGCTGATCACCCTACCCGGCCACTTCGACTTCGTGCTGGGCGTGCCCGGCGCGATGGCCGGAGCGCTGCGCAACATGGTGTTCATGTCGAACAGCGTGCCCGCGGGGTCGACCTGGCAGGTAGCCGGCATCGGCCGCGCCGAGCTGCCGCTCGCGGTGGCGTCCGTTGTGTCAGGCGGCCACGTGCGTGTGGGTTTCGAGGACAACATCTTCTACTCGAAGGGGCGCCTGGCGAACTCCAACGCCGAGCTCGTGGCGCGCGTTTCGCGAGTCGCAGCCGAAGTTGGCCGGGAGGTCGCGACCCCCGACGAAGCACGGAGGATCCTGGGGATCACGTCCAGTTGATCCCAAAGGCTGGCACGGGTTACAGGTTAGTACGGACCGTAGCGGCGGTCTCAATCCATGCCCATACGTGCTGAAAATTGTCGGGGACCGGGCCCATCTCCAAGCGGGCGTAGGGGAACCCACTGATACTTACTCCCTGCCTGGCGTAATGCAGGAAGTCGGCGTAGAACAGCAGCTTCATGAGCTTGACCTTATACAACTGCTCCCGCGACTGTGCGACAAGGTAGATCATCATCTTGGCCAAGCGCTCGAGGCTTGGTTCGCGGAACCCCGTGTATTCGCCTGGCTGACTGCGCCGGTACTCCCTATACGCAGCCAGCAAGTTCGCCGGGGACCCCATTCAACCGCCTTCAGGTAAAGCCGCCCACGTGGCGAATTGGGGGCTCTTACAGCACTTCCATCTCCTTCGACGGCGGCGACAGGTATTCCGCGCCTTTCTCGGTGACGACCACCGTATCCTCTACCTGAATACCGCCGAAACCCAGCTCGTAATACGGCGTCTCCACGCAGAAGACCATCCCCGGCTCCAGCGGAGTGGTTATTCCCTCCCTCAACATGGGCGGGTCGTATATCTCCGCGCCGATACCGTGTCCTACATGGGTTCGCTTGAAGTGGGGAATGCCCTCCTTGCGCGTAGTATCCACGGCCACGCCGAACAGCTTCTCAGGGGGGACCCCGGGCCTCATCGCTGCGACGGCCTTCCTCACGCCCTCCAGCGCGGCCTTGTGATAGGTCAGCGCCCTGTCGCGGGTCCGCCTGTCCGGCTCGCCGAACAGGGCGATCCGTGCGAGGTCAGCATGGTACCCCTGGTAGACGCACCCCGCGTCTAACCTGATGATGTCGCCTTTCTTGAGCCTGCGGTTCCCGGGCAGGCCGTTCGGGTACGCCGAGTGCGTTCCGAACAGCACCACGCTCAGGATGGTGGCGGCACCGTTATCAAGCAGGTATTTTTCATAGACGGCGGCCAGCTCGACTTCCGTCATACCCTCCCTGGCGGCGGCCAGCGAATGGTCCATGGCGGCGCAGGTAATCTCCGCAGCACGTTTCAGCCGCCCTATTTCCCCGGCAGTCTTGACCGTCCTGATCTCTTTCCATGCCGCGAAAGCGGGGGCAATAGCACCCCGGAACGATCCTGCCAGGGCGTTCCACTCCTGCGGGGTGAGGCCGGACTCGTCCACGGCAACCTTGCAGCCCTGGAGGCCCAGGTGCTTCAGGAGGTCGACCAGCGTCTCAATGGCAGCCGAGCCCCGGACCGACGCAAGCGCCCGCGACAGCTTGCCATCAGTACCCGGCAGGGCGGGGTCCGCCCCTTCGATGAAGAACTTCCCGAATGGCCAGACCTCTATCCCGTCGCGCAACTCCTCGACCGCGAGGTCGGCCTCGCCCACGGGGAACACCGCCGTCACGCGCGGGGGGTTCCCCGGCAGTACAACGCTGAATACCTTCGTCCCGGCAATCGTCTTCTGTCCAAGGCTGGCGAACCCCGTGCTGTAGAACACGTTCGGAAAAGAAGTCGCCACGATCGCGTCGTAACCGCCTCGGCGGAGCAATGCATTCAGTCTATCAATGTTCATCAACACACCACCTTTAACCACCGCTGGGCATTTCGCCCTGCGACCCCCTGGTCTGATGCATTTCGGGCAGCAAGCCGCCCTACAGAGCCGCCCAGAGTTCATCCTCCAGGTAACGCTCGCCCGTATCCGGCAGGATCGTGAGCACTCGCCCACCCGCGGGCAGTCTCTTCGCCACCTCGACCGCGGCATGGACTCCCGTGCCGCTCGATATGCCGGCAAATATGCCCTCTTCCCTCGCGAGCCTGCGGGCCATTGAGTAAGCCTGGTCGTCGGTCACGCTGAGCCAGCCGTCAACGATCCCCCGGTTCAGTATCTTCGTATTCTGAGCGTCGCCGATCCCTTGCTGCTTGTGAAGCCCCTTCTTTCCGCTGCCTTCCTGCGCCGCAGCTTCTGGTTCCACACCGTATACCTTGATACCGGGGATCGCGGCCTTCAGGATCTCGCCAATACCCGTGAGTGTCCCACCGGTGCCGATGGTCGAGACGAACGCGTCCAGCCTCCCATCGGTCTGGCGGAGAATCTCCGCGGCGGTGGTGCGCCTGTGGATGTCAGGGTTACCAGCGTTATCGAACTGTTTGAGGTAGACGTATTTCGGGTCGGACGCCTCGAGCTCGAAGGCCTTGTTCCTGCAGGCCCACACCGTTTTCTCCATGTCCTCGAGGGTAGGCGTGAGGATCACCTCGGCGCCGTATGCCTTGACGATCTTCCTGCGTTCCTTGCCCATATGCTCAGGCATTATGATAATCGCCTTGTATCCCTTGACCGCGGCTATCATCGCGATGCCTATACCCTGGTTACCGGTGGTCGCCTCGACTATCACGGACCCGGGTTTGAGCTTCCCTTCACGCTCCGCCTTCTCGATCATGCCCAGCGCCGTCCGGCTCTTGATGCTCCCGCCGATATTGACAGCCTCGAACTTGACCACGACCTCGGCGTCAACGCCCTTCGTAATCCGGTTCAGCCGGATAATGGGCGTGTTCCCTATGGCCTCCAACACGTTTGAGTAGATCTGCATCGTATCAACCTCCCAGCCGATTTCGACTCCTCAGGTCTCTCCCAGGTATGACTTCCGGACAGTCTCGTTCGAGAGGAGTTCCCTGGATCTGCCTTCCAGTGTGATAGCCCCCGTCTCCAATACGTACGCTCTTTGCGAAATCTCCAGGGCGATCTTGGCGTTCTGCTCAACGAGAAGGATGGGGAGGCCGCCCGCCGCGATCTCCACAATCTTCTCGGCGATCTTGTCGACAAGTAAAGGCGCCAGCCCGAGCGACGGCTCGTCCAGCAGCAGCATTTTGGGTTGGGCCATGAGAGCGCGGCCGATGGCCAGCATCTGCTGCTCGCCACCGGATAAGGTGCCCCCGGGTTGTGAACTGCGCTGTCTCAGGATGGGAAACAGGTCATACACGTGGTTTAGCTCGCGCACGATGGCCCGCCTGTCGCGGACCAGATATGCACCCATCACCAGGTTCTCGCGTACGGTGAGACTGGAGAATATCTTGCGTCCCTCGGGGACGTGAATGATCCCGCGAGCAGCGATCTTGTGCACCGGCAGGTTATCGATCCGATTCCCCATAAACCTGATGCTCCCCGATCTCAACGGGTGCAAGCCGGAGATCGCCTTGAGGATACTCGTCTTTCCGGCGCCGTTGTTTCCGATGAGGGCGACGACCTCTAGCGCGCCGATGTTCATCGATACCTTCCGGACTGCGATTATGTCTCCGTATGCGACCTCGATGTTCGAGAGCTCAAGCACCAGCGGCGCCCCCTTTGTATCCCTTGCCGAGATAGGCCTCGATGACTCGGGGGTCTTGCTGTACCTCGGCGGGCAACCCCTCAACGATTTTCTCGCCCTGGCTCAACACGACGATCCTTTCGCTGAGGCCCATCGCCAGCTTCATGTCGTGCTCGATGAGGAGTATCGTCTTGCCAAGGTTGTCCCGTATCGAAAGGATAAGGCCGGCCAGCGCAACCTTCTCTGCGCTGTTCATTCCAGCCGATGGTTCGTCGAGCATGAGTAGCTTCGGTTGCGTCGCGAGTGCACGAGCTATCTCGAGCCGGCGCTGCAGGCCGTACGGAAGGCTTCCCGCCTTCTCGTCCTTCAGGCGCGCTATCCCCGTAAACTCCAGGAGTCGCAGGCTATCCTCCTTCGTACGCCGCTCTTCCTCCTTGAGCAACCTCGACCTGGTGATCGCATCCATTAAGCCGGTCCTCATCCGGCAGTGAAAGCCCAGCTGGACGTTCTCCAGCACAGACATATCGCCCAGCACCCTGATGTTCTGGAACGTTCTACTTATACCGAGCTCGCAGAGCCGGTACGAAGGGAGTCCCGCCGACGAGCGGCCGCCGAACACGACCTCGCCCGCAGTGGGTTTGATAATCCCCGACACAACGTTGAACAACGTGGTCTTGCCTGCGCCATTCGGCCCGATGAGTCCGTGTATAGACCCATCGCGAACGCTCATGCTGACCCCGTTAACAGCCACAAGGCCACCGAACCGCACCGTGAGGTCCTTTACCTCGAGCATGCTACGATCTCGCGCGACGCAGGTCTCGCTGGAGTTGCCATTCCCCGGCCACCTTCGTTCACCCATGCCAATCTTGCTCACCGCACTGCCTCCATGCAGATACGTCCGACTAAGCCTCGACACCGGCACGCCGTTCAGCGAGCGATCGTCTGAACCGCCGGATGCGATCCACCAGGTCGCCCTCTTTGAGGATAACCCCAACGATCATGACGACCCCGACCAGGATCATCCTGTAGAGGTCGGCAAAACGCAGCATTTCCGGCGCCAGGGCGAGTATCACAGCCCCGAGCACGGGCCCGAACAGCGTCCCCGCGCCGCCCAGGATCACCATGCAGATCATGGTGACCGAATCAGCCGAGGTGAAACTGTCGGGACTCACGAAAGTCACGTAGTGCGCGTAAATACTTCCCATACCGCCCGCCAGGAACGACGACAGGACGAACGCCAGCACCTTGTAGTAGACTACATTGACGCCGAGCGACCCCGCAGCAGTCTCGTCGTTCTTGATAGCCCTGAGCGCCCTGCCGATACGCGAGCCGACCAGGTTCCGGATTATCAGGATCTCGATTGCCAGCACAGCCAGAGCGTAGTAGCAAAAGCCCACCTTGCTGAGCTGGTACTGGCCGAATTCCGCCGACGGTATGCCCGGCAGCCCCATCGGGCCGTTTGTAACAGCGTCCCAGTTGAGCTCGACGAGCCTTACTATCTGCCCGAAGCCCATGGTGGCCAGCGCCAGGTATATCCCCTTCAGCCTCAAAGTGGGCAGGCCCAGCAGGAGGCCGGCAATGCTTGCCACGGCGCTGCCGGCGACCAGCGTGATGTAGAAAGGCACCCCGAAGCGGAGGCCGAGTAAAGCCGCGGTATATGCACCTATCCCGAAGAACGTTGCGTGCGAGAGATTGGCAAGGTTCGTATATCCCACAGCGATGTTGAGGCTGCACGCCAGCGATGCCCACAGCGTGGCCATGAAGAACATGTGCACCCAGTACTGGGTGGGGAGAATGACGGGCAGGATGAGCGCCACCAGAATGGCGGCGACCAGCGCTTTGTTATTGGACAGTGTCCGCAACGGGCTCGTCATGGTCGCCTCACTCTTTCGATATTGTCCTGCCGAGCAGGCCAGCCGGCCTCAACAGCAGCGTGAGTATCAGTACAAAGAACGCGATGGCGTTGGCGTAGCGCGTTGAGATGTAGGCACCGCCCAGGCTCTCGAGCAGGCCCATCAGTATTCCACCGGCCATGGCCCCGGGGATGCTCCCCGTCCCCCCAAGCACGACCGCGGTGAACCCCTTCATCCCGATGACCCCGCCCATGCTTGGGTAAACGGTGCCATAATAGACACCGAGCATGATTGCGGACACGACCGCCAGGCCGGAACCGATGGCGAAAGTAAGTGATATGAGTCCGTTTATGTCCACGCCCATGAGGCCGGCGGTTTCCTTGTCGAGGGACGTGGCCCGGAGCGCAGTCCCCAGCCTCGTTTTCTGCACGAAAAGGTGAAGCGCCGCCATGAGAGCCAGGGAGAACAGGAGTATGAGGATCTGGAGCGAGCTGACTGCCGTGTTAAGCACCTTGAACGTAGTGACCTCGAATGCCTGGGGCATGTGCTGCGGCTCTGTACCGAACACTATCTGCACAGCGGTCGCAAGGACAAACGAGAACCCAAGTGACACCAGCATGGCGGCCAGCCTGGATGCGCGCCTGATCGGGAGGTATCCTATCTTCTCAATCAGGACACCCAGCACTACCCCGGCGGCAATGGCCAACACCATGGCGGGGCCCAGGCCCCATCCGGCTTCGACGAACATGAACCAGCATACGTACGCGCCGACCATGGCTACATCGCCGTGAGCGAAGTTGATGAACGACAGCACGCCGAACACCATGCTGTAGCCGAGCGCAAGCAAGGCGTACGTGGTTCCGACCGTCAATCCCGCTATCAATTGTTCCAGGAACATGCGACCACTCTTTTCCAGACCCGACCGGGCAACGCGGCGTTGCCCGGTCAGGCAGGTGCGCGACCACCAGCCCCTGGTGGAATGGGCCGGGGCACCAGGAGAATGCTACTTCTTGAAGTTCTCCTTCTTGAACTCGATGAACTTGCCGTCCTTGATGACCATGTAGGTCATTGGGATCTTGATGTCGCCGTTCTCATCGAAACTGAGGGGCCCAAGGACGCTGTCGAAGCCCTTGAGAGTGGTGAGGTAGTCCTTGACGGCTTCCCTGGAAACGCCCTTCTTGCTTAGCGCCTCGATTACCATCTGGCCGGCCGTGTATCCCGCAGGCGAGATCGGATCGACCTGGGTAATACCCTCGCTCTTAAACCTCTCGAGGTACTTGTCGAAGAACCCCTTGAGCTTCGGAGGGATGTTGTCCGGGTTGAACAACGCGTTGCCGACGACTCCCTCGACGTCCGCGCCGCCGAGCCTGATTACGGCGGGGTTGAACGTGCCGGAGCTCACGAAGAACGGCTTGTACCCTACTGCGTGGGATTGTTTCATGAAGAGCGGGATCTCGGTTTCGTCGGCGACGCCGTAGATCGCTTCGGCGCCGGCCGCCTTCAGCTTGGAGATGACGGTGCCGAAGTCCTTGGTCTCACCGAGCAGGTAGGACTCCGCAGCCACAGGCTTCATGCCGGCCTTTTCGAGAGTCTGGACGGCCACCTCGTATCCGCCGCGGCCGTAGTCGTTGTTCTCGTAGATGATGCCGATCTTCTTGAACCCGAGGTCGATCAGGAGCTGGACATTGAAGGCCGCCGTGTAGGCGTCGGAGTTCCATACCCGGAACGTGTACGGTCCCGCCGCGGATATTTTGGGCGAGCTCGACGAGCAGGTTATCTGCACAAGCCCCGCCTTGTTGTAGATGGGCGCGCCAGCGAGGGTGCACGAGCTGTTGGTGTGGCCTATAACCGCCATGATGTCGGGGTCGGACGCCAGCCTGTTGGCTACGTTGGCCGCCTCTTTCGGGTCTGCGCGGTCGTCCAGCGAGACGAGTTCAATCTGGGTACCGTTTATCCCGCCGGCCTTGTTGGCCTCCTCAATAGCCATGAGGACTCCCCTGCGGGTCCTGTTACCCTGCTCAGCGCTGCCGCCGGTAACCGCGCCGGCGTAACCTATCTTAATGGTCTTCGCGGGCTGCGTGGGCGCCGACGGCGAGGGCGAGGGCGCGGCCTCCTTCTTGGTCGCGCATCCGGAAGCCAGCGCGGATGCTGCGAGGGCCACCAGTATCAACATTACCAGCGCTATCCTGGGCTTTCCACCTTTCACTTCGATCTCCCCTTTCTGCCTGGGTTTACATCCAGCCATGTGAATACAGGACCTGTCTGACAACTTCTCTGCGCTAATGTGCTGCTACCCCTAGCGATTTGTAATGGCGGGCCTCCTGCCATGCCATGTTGTCTGATTAACATGCTTTCGACGCTCCGGCCTGAGTTCCTGCTGGAAATCGCAGAGGAAGTGCAATCGCCGCACACAAATGCAAGCATGTTAGGAATATTGACCAGGAGCAGGCGCTCGGTTATAATGGGGGCGGTTTGTCAGGCAGGTTCAATCTCAGACTCTGATCTCTCGGAGGCGAGGTATGCAGCCGGAGAAATCGGTCAGACAGGTGGTGGGCAGCGGTGGAACTTCACGCAGGCTCAGCACCGTCGCCGCGGAGACGATACGGCAGAGGATTCTGAGCGGCGAGTACCACCCGACAGGGCGTCTGCCCAGCGAGGCTCAGCTGGCCGCGGAGCTCGAGGTAAGCAGGGCGACTCTCCGCGAGGCCTTGCGGCTCCTCGAAGATGACGGCCTCATCCTGTCACGGCGGGGAGCCGGTTCATTCGTTCGGCCGGAGTCGACGCAGATCATGGAAGGACTCGAGAAACTCGGGAGTCTCACCAAATCCATCAGGCGCGCGGGGTTCCACGCCGAAGACCGCGTACTCTCGATAAGGCCCGTCGCCGTCAGCGAGCAGATGGCCAGAGCGCTCCAGGTGCAGCCGGGATCGCCCGCGCACATGATCGAAAGCCTCAGGCTGGCCGACGACCAGCCGGTCATCTACACCTGTGACATCCTCCCCGCTTCCCGTTTCAAGAACGCCGACATGCTAGAGAAGCGGCGCAACTACGAATCCCTCCTCGAATTCCTGTGGGATAACGCCGGCATCCAGATCGGCTACTGCGTCGCACGGGTGAAGGTGGTGCTGGCCGCGCCGCCGATTAGCCATCTGGTCTCCGTAGAAACAGGGACGCCGCTCCTTATGATGGAGGGCGTCTCCCACGACACCGCGGATGTGCCTGTCTACGCTTCAACCTACTATTTCCGCAGCGACATCTACGACTTCGTGCTGGTCAGAAGACCGTAGTCGCGGGGGCCGGCTCAAGCCGGGCCTCATCCGCAGCCCGGTCTCTGCCCCATTTCCTCGAGATCGAGCCCGCACGCCTCTTTGAATTCACGTGCGAACGCCTTCACGTCTCCCGACATGAACGGCATTGGCTGTGAACACAATTTCTCCAGCGCATAGGGGTCTTTCAAGCCCGACGCCGTGATCATGCACACCCAGGGACCCTCGTTGTCTAGCCTTCCCTCGCGTCCTGCCTTCACGGCGGCCGCTACGGACGCGCACGACGACAGCTCAGCGAATGTGCCCTCTCGTGCGAGCGCATCCTGCACCTGATACATCTCTTCGTCGGACACCAGTACTCCGGCGCCGTTCGAGTTCTTGAGAGCATACAGGCCTTGATAGCTCCCGGTGCCTCCCGCGATGGAGACCGCCTGCGACGGCCCCGCCTGAAGCTCCGGCACGGTATCGAGACCGCGTTCGAACGCCCTTACCAGGGGTCCTCCGACCTCGGGCTCCACCGCTACCATTCGCGGCATCGCAGTGGACCAGCCCAATTCCTCCATTTCCCAGAAGCCCTTCCATATGCCGAACAGCCCCTCGGCGCGGCCCACCGGCACGAACACCGCCGACGGAGTCTCCCCGAGGTCCTCGAACATCTCATACGCCATCGTCTTGTGCCCCTCGACCCCGAACGGGTTTCCGGCGGACATTGGGCTGCAGTAGTTTCCCACCGGATACCACCCGAACTCCTTCACACAATGGCCCATGAGCGCCCACCTGTCCATCGGCTTGCAGGCGAGCACTATTGCGCCGAGCGACCTCATGAGCGCCACCATTGGGCGCGGGGCGTTGGGGATGGTGAATACTACACACGGGATCCCAGCCTTGGCGGCGTAGGCCGCGGCCGCCGCGCCGTGGTTGCCTGACGATGCCACCGTTATCACGCGCGCGCCGGTCGAGGCGCCGTGGCAAACCGCGACGTAGCATAGCCTGTCCTTGAAAGACCAGGTGGGGTTGCGTGACTCATCCTTGAGGTATACCGGTGAAACCCCGGACTTTTCCTCAGCCCATCTGCTACGTACCAGCGGGGTCCCTCCCTCGCCGAGGGAGATCGCCGGGGCGCGCTCATCGAGTGGAAGTATCTCTCGGTACCTGATCAATCCTCTGCGCCTTCCTGACAGGCTCTCCGGTCTGAAGACGTGCCTGAGCGCCCCGTAATCGAACACCACGTGCAGGCACGACAGGAACGTATCCGTCTTGCACACGGGGCAACCCTCGGGCATGAGCTTCAGTTCGAACGTGGACTTGCAGTTGAGGCATTGGAGATACTTCGCGTACCCCGCGGCGTTCTTCCAGACGTTGCGTTCCATATCACTGATCCTCCTCATCCTCCTCAAACTCGAGGCCCATCATGAGGTATTCCTGATCGAAGAGACGGACGGCGCTGCTCGCGCCGCCCGACGTATGGCGTCTTGTGCGTTGCGCTCGGACACAGCTTACACGTACAGCCCCTTGATCTCAGGGATGCCGGGCATCGTTAGCCTGCCGTCCTCCATGATCGGCTCCCCGTCCAGGTAAACTGTGGGCCTCCAGAACACGTTGTCGAAGTGCCCGTTGACCGTGATCTTCCCAGCCATGGTAGACTCGTTGTTGCCCATCCCAAAATGCGCGGTGCCGTAGACGGCCTCGTCCTCGATGAACCTGCCTCTCATATGGGCCTTGGGGTTGAGCCCGATCCCGAGCTCGGCGATCATCCGGATCCTGTCGTCGCCGACTGCCTCTATCCTGTGGATCAGCCGCCCGGCGTCCGCGCCGCCCCTGACGTCCACTATCCGCCCGGCCTCGACCACGAGAGTGACCGGTTCCCGTACGAGCCCGATGGCCGACTGGCACGCATCCACCACAATGACCCCGCGAGCGGTGCCTTCCACCGGAGCGATGTTCGCCTCGATGCACGGGGGCCCGGCGAAGTTGGCAGCATACTCCGGCTCCCGCCTGCAGTACCCGTGCTCGAGGTCCACGTTGACCCTTCCGCGGAGGTCAACCCACATGTCGGTGCCGCCGGGCGAAGTAACCCTGGCCTCGTTAGCCCGTGAAAGAGCCTGGTTAACAGCGATTGTGATTTCCTTCATCTCCTTGAACGGAGATTCGGGTATGGTACGCGCGAATATCTCCTCATCGGCATGCGGTATCGTGAGGCAACGGCAGCCGGCCTTGCTTGCATCGCGTCTTGCCTGGCAGTGGCTCAACGACCACTCGGTGGGCATGAAGCACACATCGGCGCTCTTCATTGCCTCGGCGATCGCCCTGGGTGGATTCATCCCGTGAACCCGTCCGTAGGTCGGGAGGACGACCATGGAAGACTCCAGGGTTACCTCGAGCGCCGCCGCCAGCAGGGCCTCGCCGAGATTGGTGTGCATGGTGTCGGTGATGATCAGGACGCTCTCGTTGGGCCCGACCCCCGCGCACTCCTCCACGAGCCGCCTCGCGCCCCTGAAAATGTCGGGGCTTAACCTTGACATACTGTCTCGACACCTCCTGGAACTAGCGGAAACGTCGCACATCCAGATATCGAAGGGCCACCCCGCCGGCGGTCCGTCGCCGGCGGCGGCCCCATACCTACTCCGTCAGAACGAACTTACCTTCCTTGACCACCGTAATGAGGAGCTTCTTCGCGGCGGCGTCGGGCACGCGTTCGGCGGTGAATGTCGTGTCGCCGGTCGCTCCCTTGAACCCTTTGATCTGCGCGAGCTGGTCGCGTACCGCCTTGCGGTCCGCCTTGCCCGCCTTCTTGATCGCCTCGGCAAGGATCTTCACCGCGTCGTAGGCGTAGGGAGCCCAACCGTCGGAGTCCTTATTATACTTGTTTTTGAATCCGTCGATGAACGCCTTGGTGCCAGGGTCCTTGCTGCTCGGATGGAACCACGTTGCGACGTACGCGCCCTCCGCTGCGGGACCCGCGATCTTCACGAAATCCGGGGAATACACCCCGTCGGCCGCCGCTATCATGCAGCTGAGGCCGAGCTTCTTGGCCTGGATGGCGAGCTGAGCGCCGTTCGCGTAGAATACAAACAGGGCGAGCGCGTCGGGATTGGCGTTCTTGACGTTTGTAAGGAGCACGGTGAAGTCCTGCTCACCGCTGGGAGCCACCGTTCCGGTGTATACGACCTCGCCACCGCCGTCTTTGACGGTTTTGGCGGCGATCTCCGAAATGCCCTTGCCGTAGTCGTCGTTCACGTAGATTATGGCTATCTTCTTCTTGCCCTTGGCCAGAAGCCACTTCACAAGGCCCGACCCCTGGTGGGTGTTGGTAACATTGACCCTGAAGATGAAGTCCCCGGCCTTGGTGGCGTCCGGGTGCGTGGACGCTATGGCGATTTCCGGAATGCCGGCCTTCTGGTAGACCGGCGACGCCGCCATCGTGCAGCTCGTGAAGAAGTGACCCACTACCGCCACGACGTCCTTGTCGGTGGCGATCTTCTGGGCCACGTTGACTGCTTCTTTCGGATCGCCCTTATCGTCCGCGAAGTCCAGCGCGATCTTCCTGCCCAGAACCCCTCCGGCCGCGTTTATCTCGTCGACGGCCATCCTGGCGCCATCCTTGAGCGACTCGCCCCACTGTGCCGAGTTGCCAGTCATCGGCGCCGCGAGGATAACCCTGATGTCACCCGAGGATGAGGAGCCGCAACCCTGCAGCGCGCCCAGTGAGACGACAACCAGAGCGCAAATCGCAACCCTCAGATTTCTCATTTCGAATGCCCCCCGTGTGTTGTGTTGCCGCTAAATGACCGAGACGACTGCCGCTCTCTTTACCCCCGCGCCTCACCCCTTCCACCGAGATACGCATCCCTGACCCGCTCGTCCGCCGCCAGGTCGAGCGCAGGTCCACTCATGACGATGTTGCCACGCTCCATCACGTATGCGCGGTTGGATATCTCAAGGGCCATGTTTGCGTTCTGCTCGACGAGGAGTATCGGAGTACCATCCCCCGCAATCTGACGGATGGTGTCGAAGATGCGTTCAACGAACAGCGGCGCCAATCCCATGGACGGTTCGTCCAGCAGCAGGAGCCTCGGCGAGGCCATTAAGGCCCTCCCGATGGCCAGCATCTGCTGCTCACCGCCGCTGAGGGTGCCCCCAAGCTGCCGCAGCCTCTCCCTGAGGACGGGGAACAAACTCAGGACCTTGTCCATGTTGCGGCCGGCCATCCTGGCGTCGCTGGCGAGAAAGGCTCCGGTAAGGAGGTTCTCCCTGACCGTGAGCAGCGAGAATATCCTTCTCCCCTCGGGAACGTGCATGAGCCCGCCGCGTGCGATCGTATGGGGCGGAAGGCCGGTGATGTCTTTCCCGGCAAACCGGATACTTCCCGCACTGGGCCTGAGTACTCCCGAGACGCACTTCAGCAATGTCGTCTTGCCGGCCCCGTTGGCGCCGATGAGGCACACGATCTCGCCCGCCCCGACCTCCAGGCTGACCCCGTGAAGCGCGGCTATGCTCCCGTATGAAGCCCTCAGTCCATCAACCTGCAGCATTTTTTGCTCTCCCCAGGTATGCGGAAATGACCGCTTCGTTCACCCGTACCTCGGCGGGAATGCCTTCGGCGATCTTGGATCCGTGGTTCAACACGATGACTTTGTCCGACAGCCCCATCACAAACCGCATGTCGTGCTCTATGAGGAGGATGGTCGTCCCCTCCGCGTTGAGATAGCGCAGGTGGTCGGCGAACCCGGACGTCTCGGTGGGGTTCATGCCAGCCGTGGGTTCGTCGAGCAAGAGCAGGCGCGGCTTTGTCGCCAACGCGCGGACGAGCTCCAGTCTCCTCTGGTCCCCGTATGAAAGGGTGCGGGCTTTGTCGAAGCGCCTGTCGTAGAGCCCCGCGGTCTTCAACAGCTCGCAGGCCTCCTCCAACACCCTTTTCTCCTCAGCACGCACCGCGGGCGCCGCCAGGATGCTTTGCACCAGTCCGTACTGCGCCCGGGTACTGAGGGTCCACAACACGTTCTCCAGAACGCTAAACCCGGGGAACAGCCGGATGTTCTGGAACGTGCGGGCCACGCCGCATTTGTTGACCTCGTGGGGTGGGAGGCTCGTGAGCTCCCTACCGTCGAGCCGGACGCTCCCCCGGTCGGCGCGGAGCACTCGAGTGATAAGGTTGAACACGGTGGTTTTCCCCGCGCCGTTTGGCCCTATCAGCCCCACTACACGGCCGCGTGGGACGCTGAACGTGAGGTCGTTTACCGCCTGGAGCCCCATGAACGACTTGGTCAGGCCCGCAACTTCAAGCAGCCCCTCCGTGTTCATTTCGTCCCGACCACCCCTTCAGGCCGCACCGCCATGAGAACTACCAGCGCGACCCCGTATACGAGCAGCCTGAGTTCAGCAATGGGCCTGAGTAATTCCGGGAACAGGACCAGGAGCGCGGAGCCGATAACCGGACCCCAGAACGTGCCGCGGCCTCCGAGTATGACCATGCAGAGCACCAGAATGGATTCGTCCAGGGAGAAGTTCGACGGGTTGATGTACGAGACGTAGTGGGCATAAAGCCATCCCGCCACGGCCGCCAGACCGGAGCTTATCATCAACGCCCACATCTTGGCCGCGAAGACGTTCACCCCCATCACCTGCGCCACGACCTCGTCCTCGCGCACTGCCTGCCAGAAGCGACCGAATCTCCCATGCTGCAGGTTCCACAACCCAAGCAGCACGAGCGTCACCACCGCGAACACGAGACAGTAGAACCTGGCCCCGGAGCCAAGGTCGAACGACCCCAGCCTCGGCGACGGTATGGCCTTTATGCCGAATGGTCCCTGTGTGATCTCCACCAGGTTGAGCATCAGGCTGCGCATGATCTCGCCGAAGCCGAGGGTGGCGATGGCGAAGTAGTGACCCCGCAACCTGAGAGATGGGGCGCCCAGCACCGCCCCAGCGAGCATGCCGAGTACGACCGCAACCGGCAGTCCCGCCCAGAAGCCCAGCCAGGACCCGGGTATCACGCGAGTGCTGGTGATGGCGCCGGCGTATGCGCCGAGCCCGTAGAAGCCCGCGTGTCCCAGGTGAAGCAGGCCGGCCAACCCGACGCTGATGTTGAGCCCCGCGGAAAGTATCACGTAGATTCCGAGCACGTTGAGCAGGTGTATGACGTAGCCGTCCCTCACAACGAAGGGAGTCAGCATGGCCACGACCCACAGGCCGGCAAGCACGACCAGCTTGTTGCCCGCGCGTTCCCGCCGTATCGCGCCCACTGACCTCACCCGCCCTTCTCGGACGAAACGCCGAGGATTCCGGATGGTTTGAACAGCAACACCAGGAGCAGGAGCACGAATGCCAGCGCGTCTTTGTAGGCGGGCGATATGTACGCCGCTGCAAAACTCTCGGCAAGCCCGAGAATTAATCCCCCTATCATGGCGCCGTGAATGCTACCGATCCCTCCCAGGATGGCTGCAATGAACGACTTGATGCCGACTATCACGCCCATGTCGAATGAGATCGACGCGTAGAACATGGCGACAAGCATTCCAGCAATGCCGCCCAGCGCCGAGCCGAGTATGAACACGGCGCCGATAACCCTGTTGGACTCGATACCCATCATGGACGCCATTTCCGGGTCAAGGCTGACGGCCCGGACCGAAATCCCCATCCGCGTGTGGCCGATGTATCCATTGAGCGCAAACATCAGCGCTACCGCGCATAGCGGTATTACCGCCTGAAGAACTGAAAACCTGGCGCCCGCGATATCGAGGGCGTCATTCGCCAGGACCCTCGGGAACGGGAGAGTCTTGCTCCCCCACGCCAGCATGGCAAGGTTCCGCAGGACGATCGACATTCCAAGCGCGCTGATGAGCTGAGCGGACTTCGTGGCCTTCCGTATCGGTCTGTAGGCAATCCGCTCGACGAAGAACCCCGTGGTAGCAGCCCCGAGAACGCTCAGCGCTATGGAAAACCAGAACGGCAGATTCGCCAGAGCGAGCGTGGTGAACCCCATGAACGCTCCAATCATGTAGATCTCCCCATGGGCGAAGTTGATCAAGCCGAGGACGCCATAGATCAGAGTGTACCCCAGAGCCACGAGCCCATAGGTCGAGCCTACGGTGAGACCGTTGATGATCTGCTGGAGCAGCACAGTTCAACTCACCTCGCGGATCGCTGGTCACTACGGTGAAAAACCCACCTACCCTGGATTCTTGCCAGGTCCGACAGCTTACGGGCCTTCTCTACGACGATCGGGGCTACTCTCCCGATCTCGGCTTCCACGTTCGTGAGCATCGGGAACGACACGCAGATCGCCCCAATCGCAACGCCTTTCCCGTCTTTCACCGCGGCCGACACCGACGCTGTCCCGGGATACACCTCTCCGATACTGGTGGAGTAGGACCTCAAGGCCACGACTTCGAGCTCCTTGAGGAGGTCCTTGAGTCTCACCTCCATGCCGGCGTGGGTCTTCAGGTCCAAGCCGGAGAGCTGGCGCTCGACATCATCGCGAGGTAACTGGGCAAGTACGGCCTTGCCCATCGCGCAGGCATAGGCCGGAAACCG
Organism: Bacillota bacterium; assembly: GCA_013178305.1. Lineage (NCBI taxonomy): Bacteria > Bacillati > Bacillota > Bacillota bacterium. Next base: position 893,974 of record JABLXB010000001.1, read on the forward strand.
GTCGCCCGCAGACGCCACGATCCTGACCGGGGAAGTCCCCTCGATGGCAAGGAGAACCACTAAATCCATCGCGCTGAGCACCCCGAGATACGAGCTGTGCCCGCTCTCTCTGCTCAGTTCCTCCAGAATAGAGGTAGCCAGCCTGTGGACAGGACGTTGCCTGAGATACACAGAGCCGGCCTCGAAGCAGGCCAGCCCGATCCTGTACCGCCTTGTAGCCGGGTCTCTCTCGAGGAACCCCGACTCTTCCAGGGTCCGGACAAGCCGGTGAACGGCACTCTTGGGGTGTCCGAGACGCGTACTTATCTCGGTTATGCCCAGGTCCGGGGTCGAGCCGTCGAAACACCGGAGAACCTCGACCGCTTTCCTCACCGTCTCGATCGTCTGTCCCATTCATTTCCACCTGTGTTCCACTATGTGTAACGCCGTTCCAGGGAGTTTGGAAGTGATTCAACGTGAGCCCGAAAAGTCCTGCAAAGAGGACGCGCAGGCGGGGCAAGACGTCGTTACCTCAACAACAGCCTGGGCAGGAACAGCACCGTTTCCGGCACGTACGCCATGATCAGCAGTGCCAGGACGCTCATCCCGACGAACGGCAAGACCGACTTGTTCATCCTGCTGAGCGGCACGCCCGTGATTCCCGACGTCACGAACAGGCACATCCCGACCGGCGGCGTGATCAGGGCTATGGACGAAAGCACACTGAACACGAGACCGAAATGAATCGGGTCTATCCCGACCTGCACAGCGAGCGGCGCCAGCACCGGCGTGAATACGATCATCGAGGCGAACGCCTCCATCACGCAGCCGACGAACAGCATCAGGATGATGACCAGCATCATGACGACGTTCGGGTTGGTTGTGAACCCGAGTACGGCGTCGCTGAATTTCGTCGGTATCTTGTCGATCGCCAGCGTCCAGCCGAAGATATTGCCCATTGCGATGATGAGCATTATGCCGGCGGTGATCATGCCGGTGTTGAGCAAGACGCCCGGGATGTCCCTGAGCCTGAGTTTACGGTAGATGAACAGGCCGGAAACCAGCGCCACGAGGACCGCGATCGCGCCGGACTCGGTAGGTGTAAACGCGCCCGAGAGTATGCCGCCGATTATCACAACAGGGACGAGGAGCGCCGGGAGAGCCCGCACGAACGATTTCAGCATTTTGACCGGCTCGAACCGCTCCTTGTATCTCGGGTAATTGCGCCTCTTCGCCTGGAAGTAGGAGATTATCATGTAGCCTGTCCCAAGGAGGATGCCGGGGACATATCCCGCGAGGAACAGCGCACTCACCGAAGTGCCGCTCAGCACGCCGTACAGGATGAAGATGACGCTCGGCGGGATGATTGGCCCGATAATTGACGACGCCGCGATCAGCGCCGCGGTGAAGTCGTCGTCGAACCCGTCCTTGATCATCTCGGGCGCCAGCACGGAGCTGAGGATAGCCGCGACCGCGTTGGCGGAGCCGAGTATCGCGGCAAGGAACATCGCCACGATCACGCCCACGTAGGCAAGCCCCCCGCGAAGGTGCCCCACGCAGTCCCTCGAGAATTCGATGAGCTGGGCGGTCACCCCACCCCTGTTCATAAGCTCACCCGCGAGGATGAAAAACGGGATGGCCATCAGGCTGAACTGGTTGACGCCGGCGAACATCCTCTGCGTCACGATATCGAAGAACGAGGGATTTCCTATCGCGATCAGGTGCAGGTAGCCGGTTGCTCCGAGCATGAACGCGACGGGCGCCCCCAGCACGAGCAGAACGACAAAACCAACTGCGACGAGCAGCACCGGTCATCCCTCCTTCGCGCGCTTCTTCGGCGCCAGCATGTTACCGATGCTGAAGACGATCATGAACGACAGCCCGACGGGAATGGCCGCGTACGGGTAGACCATGGGAAGCCCCAGACCGCTGCTTCTCTGAAGCACGATAGATGGCGACCGGGTGTAGTCAACGCTGAACCACAGGCTCACCACGAGGAACACCATGATGACCGTCGTGACGAACGCCTTCGCCGCTTTCTTCAACGGGGGCGAGAACCGCTCGACGAAAAGGTCGAGGTATGCGAGTTCGCCCCGCCTGAAGGCCACGCTCCCTCCGATAAACGTCACCCATACGAGCAGGAATCCGACCAGCTCCTCGGCCCACGGGAACGAGAGTCCCAGGATGTAACGCCTGATGACCTCCACCGATGTTATGAGGGTCATTGCGCCGAACGCCGCCGTGAGGAAGTACTTGGCCGTCGTTTCCATCAAGTCAGTGATTCTTGTGAGTAGCCTCATGTCTATCCCCCAATTCGCGGTGCTCCAGGCTCGCGCCGGCGGTGAAACCCAGCGGTGCGACGTCGGAAGGGATGCGCTGGTCCCGCCCCGGCGCCCGTCTCGGCCCCAGTCGGGCGGGACCAGCAGGACCGTCAAATCACCTGATGGTCTTCGCCATATCCACGAACTTCTTGATCGCCGGGTCCTTGGCGGTGTACTCGTCCCAGATCCCGATGACCTTCGACTGGAACGGCGCCAGGTCCCTGATCTCGTTCACCTGGATCTTGGCGTCCTGGATCGCCTTCATGCCGGTCTTCTCCAGGTCACCCATCTGGTCGAACGCAAACTTGATAGACTCCCAGGCCGCATCCGAGATAATTTTCTGGTCTTCCTTGGAGAGCGAGTTGAACTTGTCGAGGTTCATCATGTTCAGGGCCGGGAACGGGAACAGCCCTATGAGCGATACGTACTTCAGCACCTCGTAGTGCTTCTCCGAGTATATGCTGGTGATGTTGATTTCCTCGCCGTCGATGACCTTCGTCTGGAGGCCCGTGTAGATCTCCCCGTACGCCATGGGCGTCGGGTTCGCGCCGAGCGTCTGAACTGTCTTCAGGATGAGGTTCGAGGGCACTACCCTGAGCTTGAGGCCCTTCAGGTCCTCCGGCTTCGTGATAGGCCGCACGTTGTTGGCGAAGTGGCGTATTCCGCCGTCATAGATAGCCAGGCCCTTGATCTTGAGCGGCTCGAGGCCCTTTAGAAGCCCCTTCATCTCCTCGCTCGTAACCGCCTTGTATTCCTTGTCGTACGTGCTCAGGAGGAAGGGGAGCTGCAGCGTGTCGAGGAGCGGTGTGTACTTGGAGAACGTGGACGTGGAGAGCACGGCCATGTCGAGCGTGCCCTTCATGACCTGCTCCAGGAGCTGGCCCTCGTCGCCGAGTTGCCTGGCGGGGAACACCTCGATCTTGATGCGGCCGTTGCTCTTCTGGGAAACAAGATCAACGAACTTCACGGTCGCGGGGTGGTACGGATGCGTCAGCTGCGCCGCGTGGCCGAGGCGGATCATGACCTGGCCGGGCTGCGCTGGCGCGGACGGCTGCGCGGGGGCCGCTGGCTGCGAAGGTTGGGCAGGTTGCGCGGGTTTTTGGCCGGAGCCGGCGCCGCAACCGGTCATTAAGGAGGCTACCATCACCAATCCGACGACGATGGCTACGAGTCTTTTCACTTTTCTTTCCCCCCAGTTCTCAGAAGTAATTCTTCACCGTTTGCCTTACCGCGGTCAGTTGCTTCTTGAAGAGGCCTACATCCGTGTCCCAGATGAGATAGTGGATTCCGTGGTTCAGGCAGAACTCGAGCTTCTTCTCGTCAGTAACGACGGTACCCATCTGCTTTCCGGCTTCGCGCGCTTCGGCGTTCATCTTGAGGAACGCCTCCTTCAGACCGCCGTTCACATAATCCGCGTCTGTGCCGAGTGAGAACGACAGGTCTACCGGCCCGAGGAACAGGATGTCAATACCCGCGGTCCGCGCGATCCCCCGCATCGAGTCGAACGCGGTGCGGGTCTCGATGTGGGCCACGATGAGGGTCTCCTCGTTGGACTCCTTCACGTACGCCTTCGTATCGCAGAAGCCGTACCTGCCGGCGCGGTGAGAAAACGCCACGCCCCTGGTCCCGAGCGGCGGATACCTGCCGGCGCGGACGATTTTCTCCGCGTCCCCGGGGCCATTAAGCTGCGGGACCTGGATACCGTCCACGCCGGTGTCGAGCACGTGGAGCAGCGTCTCGTCCGCGAAGTTCCACGGGCGCACGACCACCTTCAGCCCCTGGGGCTGCGCCACCGACGTGAGCATCTTCACGTCGTTGTATGATAGAGGCGAGTGCTCCGTGTCGATCACGATGAAATCGAACCCCGACCACGCTATCATCTCGACTATCTCGGTACTGGGGATTTTAACGAATATTCCCAGATGGGGTCGTTCGGCCAGTTGCCTCTTCAAGCTGCTCATTTGACGTACTCTTCCCTCTTGGGTGTGAACACGTCGAGGTTGACGACTGTCTCGTCGCCGATGATCTCGGCATAGTGCATGACGTTGGGCGGGACCACGAGCAGCCCACCTTCTTCGAGAATGAACATCTCGTCGCCCACGTGGAACCTGGTCTTGCCCTTCATGATGTAGACGATCTGCTCGAAATGATGGGCGTGGGGCGCCGGTTTGTGCCCGGGCTGGAGCCAGTTGATCGCGATGGTGGCCCCCTCACCGGTAAACGCCTTCCGCGAAACCCCCTGCCTGACTACGACCTCCTCAATGTCCTTCCAGTTCGAAACGTTTATCATTGTCCTACCCCTCTCCCTGAACCCGGCTTCCCGTGAGGCCGCTTGACTGCCGCGGGGGAGCGCCGCCTAGTGAATCGCCGGCGCTCCGCGGCCCTGTCTACCGCCTGTCGGCCGCGGCAACACTTTGAATCTTTTCGTACTCCTTCAAGAGGCGAATCAGCGGGAAGAATCCGTCGGTTTTTTGCTTGTCTATCAGCTGGCAGGCGCGCTCGGCGTCGCCTCTCTCGAGCGACTCGACTATCTCGTAGTGCTCCTGGTTCGAGAGCTCGAACCTGTCGGGCAACATGGCGAAAACCCAGCGCGAGCGCTCGCTCCTGTCCCACAGGTCATTGATCAGCCGGATTATGACGTCGGCCTTGCAGCTGTAATAGATGGTGGAGTGGAATTCTTTGTTGAGACGACCGTAGAGCTTGGTGTCCCCCGCGATGCGGGCCTTCTCCATGTCGTCCGCGAGCCTGCGCAGTTTGGCGATGGCCGGCTTGTCTATCTTCTCCGCGGCGAGGCGAGTGGCAAGCTTCTCGAGCTCCCTGCGTACGAGGAAGATCTGTTCCAGCTCGTCGAGGTCCAGGCGCGCGACGCGGGCGCCCGAGTTGGGCTTCGTCTCCGCGAGTCCCTTGGCCACCAGCTTCTTGAGCGCCTCGCGGACAGGGGTCTTCGAGATTCCGAGTTCCTCGGCCACCCTCTCGATGCGGATGGGCTCGCCGGGCTTCAGTTCGTTGGACACGATCTTCTCTTTGAGGTACTCGTATACTTGATCCGCCTTGAGCATCTGATCACCTGTTTACTCAGAGAATCCGCCGCTCAGGTGGCTTGTAAGGCCCGCGCCGCGCGTCCTGCGTTCGGGCTGCGATCGCTGGTTTCCCGGCTCCATCGGCTGCTTACAGACGGCCCACCTGATGGCGGTCACGCGTCCATTTCGACCACAATCCGCGGGTTAACCTTCAGCATCGTCTCGAGCTCGGCCGGCGTCACGCCGTTCTCGAGCAGCAGCCCCGCGAAATGCTTCAACCCCGCCACCGGCCTGATGTTGCCCAGCTGGCCGCAGTCGGAGTTCATGATGACGTGCTCGACGCCGACTTCGCGGATGATACTCAGCGTCGTGGGCATGTCGACGTGGTAGAACTTCGAGACCGGGTCGGACGTGCATACACCGATCTCGACGAACGCGCCGAGCGCGGCCCACGCCTTCATCTGCTCGATGGATGCTTCGATCATGTAGGCTGGGTGGTTCACCACGATGTGCTTGACCCCCAGCGCTGCGGCGGCTTTCACAATCGCGTCGACTTCCTGAGCGCTGCCGTGGCCGGTGCTGAGCACGAGGTTCGGGTGCTCCACCACCATTTCGAGGACGCGGAGGACGTCGTCAGCCGGGGAGCCGTCTTCCTTGATGATCCGGATGTACCCGTGCTCGACCGACGAGGCCTTCTTCGCGGCGGG